>NZ_JBIWPN010000035.1:0-84870 GCF_044768305.1 Kitasatospora sp. NPDC101155
AGGCCGGGGATGTCAACATATCTGGCGTTGACTTTTGGCACGCTGTTGAGTTCTCAAGGAACGGACGCTTCCTTCGGACCGCCTTCCAGCGGGCCTCCGGGCGCTTCGTTCTTTCGTGTTTCCAGCTTAGCAGATGTTTTCCGCTCCGTTTACCGGGGCTTTCTCCATCTGAAATCTGGTGTTAACCGCCGTGTTGCGGCGACTCGACCAACCATAGCGGGTCGCCAGTCGGAGCGCGAATCGGGGCGCGCCGGGTGTCGCCCGGACGGCGGCATGATTTGTTGCTCTCGCGAGCATATACAGCAATGGTCCTGATTCGCCAAGATGCCTGTAGAGTGCGGCGCATCGGCTAAGAGGACTAGACCAGTCACGGGTCGACGAGGCGCCGGCCGGCAGGCAGGCGGGGCGCGGGTCTTCGCCCGTGAATGTCAGCAGATGTCCGAAGTTGACATGATTTAGGCTTCAGTTGATCGTGTGCCGCATCGCGCGGCCGCTCGATGTATTGCGCACTTGGGAGGCACCACCATGACCACTGTGACGTCGCCGCTGACCGGCAAGGTCGTCGGGCTCGCCGGCGTGCCGGACCCGGTGTTCTCGGGTGCGATGGTCGGCCCGGGCACCGCGATCGACCCGGTTCGCGAGCCCACCGAGGCGGTCGCTCCGGTGGACGGCGTCGTCGTCTCCATGCACCCGCACGCCTTCGTCGTCGTGGACGCCGACGGCCACGGTGTGCTGACCCACCTGGGGATCGACACCGTGCAGCTGAACGGCGAGGGCTTCGAGCTGCTCGTCAACAAGGGCGACACGGTGGTGCGCGGCCAGGCCGTCATCCGCTGGGACCCGGCCGCCGTCGAGGCTGCGGGCAAGTCGCCGGTCTCGCCGATCGTGGCGCTGGAGGCCTCCCCCGACTCGCTCGGCGACGTACGCGAGGCCGGCGAGGCTCAGGCCGGCGACAAGCTGTTCAGCTGGAGCTGACCTCTCAATCACCGACACGCACCCGCCCCGTAGGAGTTGACGGGGCGACTCGGCCTTCAGCGGCTCCCGGCGGGACCGCTCCTCTCAGCGGAGAATCAGGTACATGCAGAAGACACTGCGCGGCGTGGGTGTCAGCCACGGGGTCGCGATCGGCCAGGTGCGGCACATGGGCACGGCGGTCCTGGAGCCCCCGACCACACAGATCCCGACCGAGGACGCCCCGCGCGAGCAGGCGCGTGCCCAGGCCGCCGTCGAGGCGGTCGCCGCGGATCTGATCGCCCGCGGCAACCTGGCGGGCGGCGAGGCGCAGGCCGTGCTGGAGGCTCAGGCGCTGATGGCGCAGGACCCGGAGCTGATGGCCGACGTGTCCCGCCGGATCGCCGTCGGCAGCAGCGCCGAGCGCGGTGTGTACGACGCCTTCGCCGCCTACCGTGCGCTGCTCGCCTCCGCCGGGGAGTACCTGGCCGGTCGGGTCGCCGACCTCGACGACGTGCGCAACCGCATCGTGGCCCGGCTGCTGGGGGTGCCGATGCCGGGTGTGCCGGACAGCGACGAGCCGTACGTGCTGTTCGCGCGGGACCTGGCGCCGGCCGACACCGCGCTGCTGGACCCGACGCTGGTGCTCGGCTTCGTGACCGAGGAGGGCGGGCCGACCAGCCACAGTGCCATCCTGGCGCGGGCGATGGGCGTGCCGGCCGTGGTCGCGCTGCCGGGGGCGACGGACGTCGCCGAGGGCACCGTCGTCGCGGTGGACGGCAGCTCGGGCGACGTGCTGCTCGACCCGTCGCAGGAGAAGCAGGAGGAGCTGCGGGCGATCGCCGCCGAGCGCAAGGCCGCGCTGGCCGCCTCCTCCGGTCCGGGGCAGACCTCGGACGGGCACCGGGTACCGCTGCTGGCCAACGTGGGCGGCCCGGCGGACGTGCCGGCGGCACTGGAGAACGGCGCCGAGGGCGTCGGCCTGTTCCGTACCGAGTTCCTGTTCCTGGACGACTCGGCGAAGGCTCCCGGCGAGGAGAAGCAGGTCGAGGCGTACCGCAAGGTGCTGGAGGCCTTCCCGGAAGGCCGGGTCGTGGTCCGGGTGCTCGACGCGGGCGCGGACAAGCCGCTGGACTTCCTGACCCCGGCCGACGAGCCGAACCCGGCGCTGGGTGTGCGCGGTCTGCGGACGCTCCTCGAGCACCCGGAGGTGCTGCGCACCCAGCTGCAGGCGCTGGCCAAGGCGGCCGACGGCCTGCCGGTACACCTTGAGGTGATGGCCCCGATGGTGGCCGACCGCAAGGACGCCAAGGACTTCGCGGCCGCTTGTCGCGAGGCTGGGCTGGTCGCCAAGTTCGGTGCGATGGTGGAGATCCCGTCGGCCGCGCTGCGCGCCCGGTCGATCCTGCAGGAGGTCGAGTTCCTGTCGCTGGGCACCAACGACCTCGCGCAGTACGCCTTCGCGGCGGACCGCCAGGTCGGTGCGCTGGCCCGGCTGCAGGACCCTTGGCAGCCGGCGCTGCTGGACCTGATCGCCTCGGCCGCCGCGGCCGCGCAGGCGACGGGCAAGAGCTGCGGCGTCTGCGGTGAGGCGGCGTCGGACCCGCTGCTCGCCGTAGTGCTCACCGGCCTGGGCGTCACCAGCCTCTCCATGGGTGCGGCCTCGATCCCATACGTGCGGACCACGCTGGCCAAGTACACCCTGGCGCAGTGCCGTCGGGCCGCTGAGGCCGCGCGGGCGGCGGACAGCGCCGAGGAGGCGCGGACCGCGGTGCAGCAGGTGCTCTCCGGCGAGTAGCTCCCCGGCGGGTAAGAGGACGGATGCGGGAAGGGGGGCTCCCCACCACTGCGGTGGGGAGCCCCCCTTCGGCGTTCCTCGGGCCGGTCGCGAGCGCCGGTCAGGCCTGGCGGTCGACCCGGAGCCGCTCGAAGAAGCGCAGGTGGTCGATGTTGTCGACGGAGCCGGGGTTGACGGCCTTCTCCAGCGGGGTGCCGGAGAGGATGCGCTTGACCGGGACCTCGATGCGCTTGCCGGTGAGGGTGTGCGGGAGGCCGCGGACGGCGATGACCTCGTCGGGGACGTGGCGCGGGGAGAGTTCGGTGCGCAGCGAGGTGCGGATGCGGCCGATCAGCGCGTCGTCCAGTTCGGCGCCGGGGGCGAGCACCACGAACAGCGGCATCCAGTAACCGCCGTTGGGCTCCTCCAGGCCGATGACCAGGGATTCGGCGATCTCGGGGAGGCGCTCGACCACCTCGTAGATGTCCGAGGAGCCCATCCGGACGCCCTGGCGGTTGAGGGTGGAGTCGGAGCGGCCGTGGATGACGACGGTGCCGCGGGAGGTGACGGTGATCCAGTCGCCGTGGCGCCAGACACCGGGGTACATGTCGAAGTAGCTGTCGTGGAAGCGCGTTCCCTCGGGGTCGTTCCAGAAGCCGGTGGGCATGGACGGGAGGGGCTTGGTGACGACGAGTTCGCCGACGGCGTCGGTGAGCGGCCGGCCCTGGACGTCCCAGGACTCGACGGCGGCGCCGAGGCAGGGGGCCTGGATCTCACCGAGGTAGACGGGGAGGGTGGGGACGCCGCCGACGAAGCAGGAGCAGACGTCGGTGCCACCGCTGACGGAGGCGAGCCAGACGTCCTCGCTGACCTCGTCGTAGATCCAGCGGAAGCCGTCCGGCGGGAGCGGGGAGCCGGTGGTGCCGATGCAGCGGACGGCGGAGAGGTCGAGGTCGCGGCCGGGGTGGAGGTCGGCCTTGCGGCTGGCGACGATGTAGGCGGCGGAGGTGCCGAGGACGGTGGCGCCGGTGCGGGCGGCGACGGACCACAGGGCGCCGGTGTCGGGATGGCCGGGGCTGCCGTCGTAGGTGACGATCGTGGCCCCGACCAGGAGGCCGGCCACGAGGAAGTTCCACATCATCCAGCCGGTCGAGGTGTACCAGAAGAAGCGGTCCTGGGGGCCGAGGCCGAGGTGGAGGCCGACCTGCTTGAGGTGCTCGACGAGGATGCCGCCCTGGCTCTGCACGATGGGCTTGGGCAGGCCGGTGGTACCGGAGGAGTAGAGCACCCAGAGCGGGTGGTCGAACGGGAGCTGCGCGAACTCCGCTTCGCCGTCCGGCCCTTGGACCGGACCGGAGACGAGGTCGGCCCAGTCGAGGGCGCCCTCGGGGGCCGGGCCGCCGAGCAGCGGGACGTGGACGACGGTGCGCAGCGAGGGCAGTTCGCGGCGCAGCTCGGCGACGACGTCGGTGCGGTCGTGGGCCTTGCCGCCGTAGTGGTAGCCGTCGACGGCGATCAGGACGTCGGGTTCGAGCTGCTGGAAGCGGTCGAGCACGCTGCGGGCGCCGAAGTCGGGGGCGCAGGAGGTCCAGACGGCGCCGACGGCGTTGGTGGCGAGGAGGGCGACGACGGCCTGCGGGATGTTGGGCAGGTAGGCGGCGACGCGGGAGTGCGGGCCGATGCCCTGGGCGCGCAGGGCGGCGGCGAGGGCGAGGACCTGGCGGCGCAGCTCGGCCCAGCTGGTCGGGACCGGGTGCTCGTCGGTCTCGTCGAGGTAGAGGATGGCGGGCTGGTCGGCGTTGGCCGGGTCCTCGGCGTGGCGCAGGACGTGCTCGGCGTAGTTGAGGCGGGCGCCGGGGAACCACTGCGAGCCGGTGCGGGTCTTGTCGGCGAGGACGGCGTCGGGCATCCGGGGGTCGGCGAGGACCGCCTCGGGGGCCTGGGTGAAGCGGACGTCGAACCACTGGGTGACGGCGGTCCAGAAGCGGTCGAGATCGGCGGTGGACCAGGCGTGCAGGTCGGCGTAGCGCTGGGCGGCCTGCTGGTCGTCGTCGGCCGGCGCGAGCGGGGCGGCCGGGGCGCCGTGGTGTTCGGCGGCCCAGGCCTGGAAGGCCACCAGACTGGTGGCGGCGGCGCGAGCGGGGTTCGGGCGCCAGAGCGGCTGGTCCTGCGGTGGGGTGCTCACGGTGGTGGTCTCCCGGCCGGTGGTGGGGACGGGAGAGCTCGTGGCCAACCCGTCCGGTTGAGCTGTCGGTGCAGACCATGCCATGTGATCGCCCGCCGCGCCAGGGTCGGCCGGTGGCGGCCCGAACGCCTAGCTCTGGGCGAACTCGCCGTCGAACCAGCGGCGGAGGATGCCGTTGTGGAAGTCCCAGACGAGCGGGGTGTCGGCGGTGGCGAGCAGCCAGCCGTCGGTCTCGTCGGTGGGGCGCGAGGGCGGGAGGTCGCTGAGCGGGCGGGCAGGGAGGAGTCCGCAGAGCATGACGAAGCGGCCGTTGGGGTCGGAGGCCATGTGGATCAGCCTGACCTCGGCCGGGTCGGCCGAAATGCCGGTCTCCTCGCACAGTTCGCGCACGCAGGCCTGCTGCCAGCTCTCGCCGTAGTCCATGTAGCCGCCGGGGAAGGCGAGTTGGCCGTAGCCGGGTTCGATGGTGCGGCGGATGACGACCAGCGCGGGGTCGGCGTCGGGGCGGGTGACGGGGAGGACGGCGACCGCGACGGGCAGCGGGTTGCGGTAGCTGATCTCGGCGCAGCCGGGGCAGGCGCGGGGCCAGGCGTCGGTGCCGGGCGGGTAGGGGGTCCCGCAGAAGTGGCAGTGGGAGAAGGGCCGGTGGACGGTCTGGGTCGCTTCGTCAGTGGTCATGGCCGGATCGTAGCCCTGTTCTCAACAGCGTTCCCCGGGGTCGGGGTGGTCAGTGGGCCCGACCGTCGCGCGGGGCGGCGTCGCTCGGCGGCTCTTCGCGGGTGGGGCGGAGCAGGGCGGGGTGGAGCAGTCGGGCGTCGCCGGCGTGGTAGGTGCGGGCGCGGGGGCCACCGCGGGCACCGCCCCGTTCGGTGGTGGCGCCGGTGCTCTCGACGAAGCCGGGGACGGAGAGCACCTTGCGGTGGAAGTTGCCGGGGTGGAGCTTCTCGTCCCAGACGGCCTCGTAGACGGCGCGCAGGTCGGGGATGGTGAAGTCGTACGGCAGGAAGGCGGTGGCGAGCGGGCTGTACTCGAACTTGGCGCGGACCCGGTCGAGGCCGTCGGTGAGGATGCGGGCGTGGTCGAAGGCGAGGGTGATCGGGCGGGGTCCGGTGTGCCCGTCGACGCCACCCCCGTGGGTGTCGACGGGCACACCGGTGGCTGAAGTGGAACCGCAGGACCGCGGGCCCAGGTCGAGGTCGGCGACCGGGTGCCAGGCGGCGGCCGCGGCGTCCGTCCCGGCCTGGGGGTCGGGCAGGTCTGGAGCGAAGGCGAGGTAGGCGACGGAGACGACGTGCATGCGCGGATCCCGCTCGGGGGCGCCGTAGGTGCCGAGCTGTTCCAGGTGCAGACGGCAGAGACGGGCCTCGACCTCGGAGGCGCCCTGCAGGCCCGTCTCCTCGGCGAGCTCGCGGGCCGCGGCTTCGTCCAGACCCTCCTCCCCCGCGCGCAGGAAGCCGCCGGGCAGCGCCCAGCACCCCTGGTAGGGCGGCGCGCCGCGTTCGACCAGCAACACGTGCAGGTTGCCCCGCCGCAGCGTCAGGGCGACGACGTCGACGGTGACGGCGACGGGGGCGTAGGCGCGCGGGTCGTACGCGGCGAGCCACTCCTGCTCGGCCGCGGGCCCTGCGCCGGGCCGGGGGGACGGTTCGTCGGCTGCCATCGCGGGCTCCTCTCCGCGCTCTCCAGGGCACCTGGTGCCGTCGTTCTCGGTCTGAGCACAACGTAACGACTGCCTTCCCCGGCGGCAAATGGTTTTCCCGGTCGGCGGGTGCCTCCGGCTTCTAGGCTGTGACCAGGAAGGACCGCTCCCGAGGAGGCCCTGATGCCCATTGCTCCCCCGCCGGACTTCGCCGCGGCGCTGGCGGCCGGTCCCCTGGTCCTGGACGGCGGGATGTCGAACCAGTTGGCGGCGGCCGGGCACGACCTGTCGGACGAGCTGTGGTCGGCGCGGCTGCTCGCGGACGACCCGGAGGCGGTGGTGGCGGCACACCGGGCGTACTTCGCGGCCGGGGCCGACGTCGCGATCACGGCGAGCTACCAGGCGAGCTTCGAAGGCTTCGCCCGGCGCGGGGTGGGGCACACGGACGCGGCGCGGCTGCTGGCGAGCAGTGTGGAGCTGGCCCGGGAGGCGGCGCGGGCCGAGCCGGGCGGGCGGCGGCGCTGGGTGGCGGCCTCGGTGGGCCCGTACGGGGCGGTGCTGGCGGACGGTTCGGAGTACCGGGGGCGGTACGGGCTGAGCACGGCGGAGCTGGTGGCCTTCCACCGGCCGCGGCTGGAGGTGCTGGCCGCGGCCCGGCCGGACGTGCTGGCGCTGGAGACGGTGCCGGACACGGAGGAGGCGCGGGCGCTGCTGGCGCTGCTGCGCGGGCTGGAGGTGCCGGCCTGGCTGTCGTACAGCGTGGCGGGCGACCGGACCCGGGCCGGGCAGCCGCTGGCGGAGGCCTTCGCGCTGGCCGCGGAGGTGGACGAGGTGGTGGCGGTGGGCGTCAACTGCTGCACGCCGCAGGACGCGGACCGGGCGGTGGCGCTGGCCGCGGAGGTGACCGGTAAGCCGGTGGTGGTCTATCCGAACAGCGGGGAGGAGTGGGACGCCGACCGCCGGGGCTGGCGCGGGGAGCCGACCTTCCGCTCGACCCGGGTTAACGGCTGGCTGGCGGACGGTGCTCGGCTGGTCGGCGGCTGCTGCCGGGTCGGGCCGGACGGGATCGCCGCGCTGGCGGCCGAGGTGGCGGTGCGGCGGGGACTGCTAAGTGGTGTGGAGGGCTAGAAGGAGTGGTGTGGAGGGCTAGAACTCGACCGAAGGGCCAGGGAGGTTAACACCCGGCCGAGTGCGGGTTACCGAGGGGGAAGGTGCACGGACGGACGGCGGCCTGGCAGACTCGTCCCGTCACCACTGCGGTCGACATTGTCGACCGCCTGTCAGCGCGGAGGTACCCATGCCCGGCCCGATCCAGTCGCTATCCCGGGCCGCCGCGATCATGCGCCTGCTGGCGGGCGGTGAGCGCCGGCTGGGCCTGTCCGAGGTCGCGACGGCGCTGGACCTCGCCAAGGGCACCGCGCACGGCATCCTGCGCACGCTCCAGCAGGAGGGGTTCGTCGAGCAGGACCCGGACAGCGGCAAGTACCAGCTGGGCGCCGAGCTGCTGCGGCTCGGCCAGAGCTACCTGGACGTGCACGAGCTGCGGGCGCGGGCGCTGGTGTGGGCGGACGACCTGGCCAGGGCGGCCGGGGAGACCGTGTACCTGGGGGTGCTGCACCAGCAGGGGGTGCTGATCGTGCACCACGTGTTCCGGCCCGACGACACCCGGCAGGTGCTGGAGGTCGGTTCGATGCAGCCGCTGCACAGCACCGCGCTCGGCAAGGTGCTGGTGGCCTACGACCCGGTCGCGCGTGGGGAGTTGGGCGACGGGCCGTACGAGCCGTACACCCTGCGGACGTTGACCGAGGCGACCGACCTGGACGCCGAGTGCGCGCTGATCCGCGAGCGCGGCTGGGCGGACTCGATCGAGGAGACCTGGGAAGGCGTGGCCTCGATCGGCGCGCTGATCCAGGACCGGCGGCGCAACCCGGTGGGCGCGGTGTGCGTCAACGGGCCGGTGGAACGGGTCTGCGAGGACGGCTTCGTGAAGCCCTCGCTGGTCGCCTCGGTGCGCAGCGCGGCGCGCGCGATCTCGCGCGATCTGGGCGCCGGGCGCTTCTGAGCACAGCAGTCGAATCGTCACGCTGAGGCGCGGACGGGCGGTAGGCCTGTCCGCGCCTTGGCGTTTTGTCCCGATTCAGAGCGCTCCGCTGGGTAACTTCGGGGAACAGGTCGAGGGAAGGGTCACAGCTGCGTAACCCCGCCTTGACGTGGGGGCGACCCGGGGAGGAAGCTTCCGCATGACGGTCGACATTGTCGAACGACGGCCGGGAAGATCACTCCCACAATGCGCTCACCCGCACAGCGATCGACCGGCCCACCCCCCACCCGCACCTCCGGGCCATATGGACAAGGGAGTCTTTGTGTCCGCGTTCTCCAACGGCGACGTCTTCGTCGGCGAAACCCTCGGCACTGCCGCCCTGATACTCCTCGGCGGTGGCGTCTGCGCCGCCGTGACTCTCAAGAAGTCGAAGGCCCTCAACGCCGGCTGGCTGGCGATCACCTTCGGCTGGGGCTTCGCGGTCCTCATCGCCGCCTACATGACCGCTCCCAAGTCCGGCGCCCAGCTCAACCCGGCCGTCACCATCGCGCTCGCGGTCAAGAGTGGCGACTGGAGCCAGGTGCCGCTCTACATCGGCTCCCAGATGCTCGGCGCGATGATCGGCGCCACGCTGGTCTGGCTCACCTACCTCGGCCAGTTCCAGGCCAACGAGGAGCCCACCCTCGGCATCTTCTCGACCGGCCCCGAGATCCGGAACCCGTTCCAGAACGTGATCACTGAGGTCATCGGCACCTTCGTGCTCTGCATGGCGATCCTCACCCTCGGCGCCAACGACCTCAAGGGCATGGGCACCCTGATCGTGGCCCTGACCGTCGTCGGCATCGGCCTCTCCCTCGGTGGCCCGACCGGCTACGCCATCAACCCGGCCCGTGACCTCGGCCCGCGCATCATGCACTCGATCCTGCCGATCCCGAACAAGGGCAGCTCCGACTGGTCCTACGCCTGGGTCCCGGTCGTCGGCCCGATCCTTGGCGGCCTGGCGGCCGGCGGCGTGTACAACGCCCTCTTCTAAAGGCCTCCCGCCAAGGGCAGAGTCGAACCCGCCGAACACGGGGACTGACCGGGCATCCGAAACGGCCGCGTCAGACCCACCCACCCCGTATACCCCCGAACTTGAGCCGAGGACCCTCCACATGACCTCCACTGGCAACTACATCGCCGCGATCGACCAGGGCACCACCTCCAGCCGCTGCATCATCTTCGGCGCCGACGGCCGGATCGTCGCCGTCGACCAGCAGGAGCACCGGCAGATCTTCCCCCAGCCCGGTTACGTCGAGCACGACGCCACCGAGATCTGGACCCGGGTCCAGTCGGTCGTCCGCGGCGCGCTGGAGAAGGCCGGCCTGACCAAGGACGACATCCGCGCCATCGGCATCACCAACCAGCGCGAGACCACCGTCCTGTGGGACAAGCACACCGGCGAGCCGGTGCACAACGCGCTGGTGTGGCAGGACACCCGCACCGAGGCGCTCTGCCGCGAGCTGGGCCGCAACGTCGGCCAGGACCGCTTCCGCCGCGAGACCGGCCTCCCGCTGGCCAGCTACTTCGCCGGCCCGAAGATCCGCTGGCTGCTGGACAACGTCGAGGGCCTGCGCGAGCGCGCCGAGGCCGGCGACATCCTGTTCGGCACCATGGACACCTGGGTGATCTGGAACCTCACCGGCGGTGTCAACGGCGGCAAGCACGTCACCGACGTGACCAACGCCAGCCGCACCATGCTGATGAACCTGAAGACGCTGGCCTGGGACGAGAGCATCGCCGAGTCGATGGGCGTGCCGATGGCCGTCCTGCCGGAGATCCGCTCCTCCGCCGAGGTGTACGGCGAGGCCGTCGGCGACCTGGCCGGCGTCCCGGTCGCCTCCGCGCTGGGCGACCAGCAGGCCGCGCTGTTCGGCCAGACCTGCTTCGACGAGGGCGAGGCCAAGTCGACCTACGGCACCGGCACCTTCCTGCTGCTGAACACCGGCGAGAAGATCGTCAACTCGTACCACGGCCTGCTGACCACGGTCGGCTACCGGATCGGTGACCAGGCCCCGGTGTACGCGCTGGAGGGTTCGATCGCCGTCACCGGCTCGCTCGTCCAGTGGCTGCGCGACCAGCTCGGCATCATCTCCACCGCCGCCGAGATCGAGACCCTCGCCAACACGGTCGAGGACAACGGCGGCGCCTACTTCGTCCCGGCCTTCTCCGGCCTGTTCGCCCCGTACTGGCGCTCCGACGCCCGCGGTGTGATCGCCGGTCTGACCCGGTACGTCACCAAGGGCCACCTGGCCCGGGCCGTCCTGGAGGCCACCGCCTGGCAGACCCGCGAGGTCGTCGACGCCATGCAGAAGGACTCCGGGGTCGAGCTCACCGCCCTCAAGGTCGACGGCGGCATGACCAGCAACAACCTGCTCATGCAGAACATCGCCGACGTCCTGGACGCCCCGGTCGAGCGCCCGTACGTGGCCGAGACCACCGCCCTCGGCGCCGCCTACGCGGCCGGTCTCGCCGTCGGCTTCTGGAACGACCTCGACACCCTGCGGGCCAACTGGCACCGCGCCGCCGAGTGGACCCCGCGCATGGACGAGGCCACCCGGGAGCGCGAGTACAAGAAGTGGCTCAAGGCCGTGGAGCGCACCATGGGCTGGGTGGAGGAGGACGAGAACAACTGACCGACCAGCCGGTCGGGGCCCCGGGCCCCCACCGGCCGCCCGCTGTTCAGGCAACGGGTGTCACCGCGTTTAACCGGCCCGCCGCACCGGGCCGACCGGCCTCTCCCGTAGGGGCCGCACCGCACACGAGAGGAGTAACGGCGCCGCCCGACCAGCGCGCCGTACACAACCACCATGGCAACCATCCCGACCCTGGGCGCCGAGCGCACCGCCGGCCGCACCGCCTCCCGCGCCGAGACCCGCGAGCTGCTCGGCAAGGCCACCTACGACCTGCTGGTGATCGGGGGCGGCATCCTCGGCACGGCCGTCGCCTGGACCGCGTCCCAGGCCGGCCTGAAGGTCGCCATGGTCGACGCCGGCGACTTCGCCGGCGCCACGTCCAGCGCCTCGTCCAAGCTCGTCCACGGCGGTCTGCGCTACCTGCAGACCGGCGCGGTCAAGCTGGTGGCGGAGAACCACAAGGAGCGCCGCGCGCTCTCCACCGACGTGGCCCCGCACCTGGTCAACCCGCTGACCTTCTTCGTGCCGGTCTACAAGGGCGGCCCGCACGGCGCGGCCAAGCTCGGCGCCGGCGTGTTCCTGTACTCGGCGCTGTCCGCCTTCCGCGACGGCATGGGCCGGGTCTCCACCGCCGCGCACGCCGCCCAGCAGGTGCCCGCGCTGCGCACCGAGGGCCTGCGCTCGGTGGCCGTCTACGGCGACCACCAGATGAACGACTCGCGCGTCGCGGTGATGACCGTGCGCGCCGCGGTCGACGCCGGCGCCGTGGTGCTCAACCACGCCGAGGTCACCGGGCTGCGCTTCACCGCCGGCCGGGTCACCGGCGCCGAGGTGCGCGACCGCCTGGACGGCGACGAGTTCGGCATCAACGCCCGCCTGGTGCTCAACGCCACCGGCCCGTGGGTGGACCACCTGCGCACGATGGAGGACGCCGGCGCCGCGCCGTCGATCCGCCTCTCCAAGGGCGCGCACGTCGTGGTCAAGCGCCGTTCCCCGTGGCGCGCCGCGCTGACCATCCCGATCGACAAGTACCGCGTCTCCTTCGCCATCCCGTGGGAGGACCACGTCCTGCTCGGCACCACCGACGAGGAGTACACCGGCGACCCGAAGGACGTCCGGGCCACCGACGCGGACATCGACCAGATCATGGGCGAGGCCGCGCACGCGATCCGCGACGAGCACCTCGACCGCGACCTGATCACCTACGCCTTCGCCGGCCTGCGCGTGCTGCCGGGCGGCCCGGGCGACACCGCCGCCGCCAAGCGCGAGACGGTCGTCACCGAGGGCCGCGGCGGCATGCTGTCGGTCTCCGGCGGCAAGTGGACCACCTACCGTCACATCGGCCGCACCGTGCTGGAGAAGCTGGCCCACGTGCCCGGCACCAGCCTCGCCGAGGACATGTCCCCGATCGCCCCGACCGTGCCGCTGCCGGGCGTCGGCGCGCCGAACGCGGTGGCCCACCGCCTGCTGATCGACCGTGAACCGGGCTCGCGGATGGAGCCGCTGGTGGCCAAGCACCTGGCCAGCCACTACGGCACCCTCTCCTTCGAGATCGCCCGCATGATCGACGAGAACCCGGAGCTCGGCCGGCCGATCCACGAGGACGGGCCGGACGTCTGGGCGCAGGTCGCGTACGCGGCCGACAGCGAGTGGGCGTACACGGCGGACGACGTGCTGCGTCGCCGTACCACCATGACGGTCCGCGGGCTGGACACGCCGGAGATCCGGGCCGAGGTCGAGGCCTTCCTCGCGAAGCGTGGAACCAAGTAGGCACAGCCTCGCGAAGCGTGGAACCAAGTAGGCAAAGCCTCGCAAAGCATGGAGCCAAGTAAGCACGACCTGGCGGAGCGCGCGGGTCGGTAAGCGCAAGGTCTGGCAAGCAACTCGCTCGTGACGGGCGGGCGTTCGGGGTTCCGAGCGCCCGCCCGTCGTCGTCATACGACGGCGCCCGCCTTGATGACGTGCTTCAGGTGGCGGTCGGGGCGGGTGAGGACGGTGAGGTCGTCCAGGGGGTCGCCGTCGACGACGAGGAGGTCGGCGTGGGCACCCGGGGCCAGGGTGCCGATCTCCCCCGCCATGCCGAGCAGCCGGGCCGCCGTCGTGGTGGCCGAGCGGAGCACGTCGGCGGGCGGCTGGACCTCTGCGCGGAGCGTGAACTCCTCCAGCTGCGCCGGGTGCAGCGGACCGAGCAGGTCGCTGCCGTACACCAGGTTGACGCCCGCGCGGTGGGCGCGCTCCAGGGCGGCCAGGCCCTGGTCGCGGACCTCGGCCAGCTTGCCGAGGGAGGCCGGCGGCAGGCCGGAGCCGGCGCCGAGCCCGGCCGTCCGCGCGTACGCGACCAGCGTGGGCACCAGGAACGCGTCCTTCTCCAGCAGCAGCCCGATGTTGGCGTCGTCCAGCAGGTTGCCGTGCTCGACGCAGCGCACCCCGGCCCGCAGCGCGCGGTCGATCGCGCGCGGATGGTAGGCGTGCACGGTGACGTAGCGGTTGTGGTTCTCCGCCTCCTCGACGGCCGCCCGGATCTCCTCCTCGCTGTACTGGACGGCGGCGATCTCGTCGTGCGGGGAGGCGACGCCACCGGAGAGCAGGACCTTCAGATGGGCGGCACCCTTGCGGAAGTCGTCCCGGGCGGCGGCGCGGACGGCGTCCACGCCGTCGGCGATCCGGCCGAAGTCGGGACGGGACTCGCAGCAGGGCACCGAGTCGTCCCCGAGCGGGCGCAGGTCACCGTGGCCGCCGGTCTGGGAGAGCGCCTTGCCTCCGAAGATCAGCCGCGGACCGAGCGCGAAGCCCTCGTCCAGGGCCCGGGCCATGCCGTGGTCGGCACCACCCACGTCGCGGACGGTGGTGAAACCGCGGCGCAGCATCCGCTCGGCCTCGGCGAGGGCCCGGACGGTGAGGTAGCCGGGGGTCCAGTTCGCCACCGCGGCGAGGTCGAGGGTCGTGACCAGCAGGTGGACATGGGCGTCGATCAGGCCGGGCAGGACGGTGGCGCCCGCCGCGTCCAGGACCCGGACGCCCTCGGCGGCGGCGGGCGGGCGGCCGGTGCCGGTGGCGGCGATCCGGCCGTCGGCGGCCTCGATCCAGCCCCGGTCGGTCCGGGTGCCGTCCTCGGGGTGGAGCAGGTGGGCGTCGGTGATCAGCAGCCGGGTCGGTCGGGTCATGGCGGTCGTCCCCTCCAGTTCAGTACGAGCCGTATTGAATGCGACTCGTACTGAATACACCATGTATCGTTCTCCCGTGAACCCACCCCCGGCCGAAACCGCCGCTCCCCGACCGCCCCGCCGCCGCGTCCACACTCGGGCCCGGCTGCTCGCCGCGGCGAGCGAGCTCTTCCTCACCGTCGGCTTCGGGCGCACCAGCATCGAGGACGTCTGCGCCGCGGCCGGCTACACCCGCGGGGCCTTCTACTCGAACTTCGCCGACAAGGAGGACCTGCTGCTGGCGCTCTTCGACGACCAGGCGGCCGCACGGATGGCCGAGCTGGAGAGACTGGTCGCCGCCTGCGAGGCACTGGCGCCGCAGGAGCGGGCCCGGCTGCTGGTCGAGGCGCTGCTGCGGGTCGAGCCCGCGGAGACCGGGTGGATCCTGCTGTTCCTGGAGTTCCGGCTGGTCGCGGCCCGGTCCGAGGCGCTGGCCGAGCAGGTCGCCGCACACGACCGGACGCTGGTGCGGGCGGCGGCGGACGTCCTGGAGCGGGCGCTGCCCGAGCTGGTGCCCCCGGGGGCGAGTGCCCGGCAGGCGGCGGCGGTGATCCTGGCGGCGCGCGAGGGCCTGCTGGCCCGTACGGCGGCGGGCGGGGCGGCCGCGGACGAACTGCTGGAGGCGACGGCGGCGGTGCTGTCGGGGCTGCTGGGGCGCTGACGGAACGCCGAAGGGGCGGCACCCGTACGGTACGGGTGCCGCCCCTTCGTGCGCGCCTCGTGGGCTAGATGATCAGGCTCAGCGGCAGGATGAGGGCTATCGCGACCACCGAGATCACCGTCTCCATCACCGACCAGGACTTCAGCGTCTGCCCGACGCTCATCCCGAAGTACTCCTTCACCAGCCAGAAGCCGGCGTCGTTGACGTGCGAGAGGAACAGCGAACCGGCGCCGACCGCGAGCACCAGCAGGGCCGAGTGGGTCGAGGACATGTTGGCGGCGAGCGGGGAGACGATGCCGGCCGCGGTGATGGTGGCGACCGTCGCCGAGCCGGTGGCCAGGCGGATCAGCACCGCGATCAGCCAGCCGAGCAGCAGCGCCGAGATGTGCCACTGGCTCGACCAGTGGCTGACCATGTCGCCGACGCCCACGTCGATCAGGGTCTGCTTGAAGCCGCCGCCCGCGCCGACGATGAACACGATGCCCGCGATCGGGCCGAGCGACTTGCCGACGGTGTCGGAGATCCGGGCCTTGTCGAAGCCGGCCGCCTTGCCGAGGGTGAGCATGGCGAGCAGGGTCGCGGCGAGCAGCGCGATCAGCGGGGAGCCGATGAAGTCGAACACCCGCTGGCCCATCGCCTTCGGGTCATCGATCACCACGTCGACCAGGGCCTTGCCGAGCATCAGCACGACCGGCAGCAGGATGGTCGCCAGCACCGCGCCGAAGGACGGAGTGCGCTCGCGCTTGCCCGTCTCCTCGGGCGCGATGGCGGTCGGGATCTCCAGCGGGCCCACCCAGCGCTCCGCCACCCGGGCGAACAGCGGACCAGCGATGATCAGGGTCGGGATCGCGATCAGCAGACCGAGCGCCAGGGTGACGCCGAGGTCGGCCTTCAGGGCGTCGATGGCCACCAGCGGGCCCGGGTGCGGGGGAACGAGGCCGTGCAGCACCGACAGACCGGCCAGGGCCGGAATGCCGACCCGCATCAGCGGCACGTTGCCGCGGCGGGCGACCAGCAGCACGATCGGGATCAGCAGGACGACGCCGACCTCGAAGAACAGCGGCAGGCCGAGCACGGCGGCGATCAGCGCCATCGCCCAGGGCAGCGCCTTGTTGCCGGTCCGGGACAGCACGGTGTCCGCGATGATGTTGGCGCCGCCCGAGTCCGCGAGCAGCTTGCCGAGCATCGCGCCCAGGCCGATCAGCAGACCGACGCTGGCCACGGTGGAGCCGAAGCCCGTCGAGAAGCTGCTCAGCAGCTTGTCGAAGGGCGCACCCGCGATGGCGGCCAGCAGGCCGGAGCCGATCGTCAGGGCGAGGAAGGGGTGCAGCTTCAGCTTGGTGATCGCCAGCACGATCGCGCCGATGCTGACCAGCACCGCGATCAGCAGCTGGGAGTTGCTGCCGGTGTGCGGCATGGCCGGTGGGGCGGCCGCCAGGAGCAGGGTGGGGGCATTTCTCATGCGCCCGCCTCGCTTCGCTCGGCAGGGGCATTCGCCCATACGCGCCTTCTGATGGCTCGCTCGCTTCGCTCGCTCACGTGAGGTCTCCATTGACGGGCCGCAGCAGCACCACGGCCTTCTCGACGAGTTCTTCGGGGGACTGGCCCACGTCCAGGACGGCGCCGCGCTCGTCCGTGCCCAGGGGTTCCAGGACGGCGTACTGGGAGCCGAGCAGCGACGCCGGCATGAAGTGGCCGGTGCGGTGGGAGAGCCGGTCCTCGACCAGCTCGTGCCCGCCGCTGAGGTGCAGGAAGAAGGCATCCGGGGCGTCCACGCGCAGGATGTCGCGGTAGCCGTGCTTCAGCGCCGAGCAGGTGACCACGCCGCCGGTGCCCGCCTTGGTGCGCCCCTTGAGCCAGGCGCCGATGGCGCGCAGCCAGGGCTCGCGGTCCTGGTCGTCCAGCGGGATGCCGGCGGACATCTTGGCGATGTTCGCCGGCGGGTGGAAGTCGTCCGCCTCGGCGAAGGGGAGATCGAGGCGGTCGGCCAGGAGGCGGGCCAGGGTCGTCTTGCCGACGCCGGAGACGCCCATCACCACGACGGTGAGGGGTGCGACCGGGTGGTCGTGGTTCTCGACGCTGAGAGCCATGGGTGGTGCTCCTTCGTTGCAGGCCGCCACTATCGCTTCAAAGATATGACGTATTCAAGTGCCAGAAACCAAATCGTCATACTTTTACTTCCCTGGGGATGGGGCCCGGGAAGCGGGGGTGTCTGCAGTGCCGAGGGCGAGGCTGGGCGGGGGCCGAGGTGGGGGCGGGGGCTCGACGGGTGAGTGAGGCGAGTCACGCGCGCACCGGAGGGTGACGTGGGGCTCGGGGCGGTGGGCGTCTAGGCTGGGCGGATGGAGATCCAGGGGCTGCCCGGTCGAGTGCTTGACGAGCTCGGGCCGGCGATCGCGTCGGGGGAGATTCCCGAGGGCGCGGTGCTGCGCGGGGAGGGGCTGGAGGAGCGGTTCGGGGTGTCCCGGACGGTGATCCGGGAAGCGGTGCGGGTCCTGGAGGGGATGCGCCTGGTGGCCTCCCGGCGACGGGTCGGGATCACCGTGCAGCCCAAGTCGCTCTGGGACGTGTTCGACCCGATGGTGATCCGCTGGCGGCTGGCCGGCTCGGACCGCTCGGCCCAGCTGCGCTCGCTCGGCTCACTGCGGGTGGCCGTCGAGCCCGCCGCGGCCGCGCTCGCCGCCGTCCACGCCACCGACGACGACCGGCGCGAACTCAGCTCGCTGGCCGTGGAGTTGACGGTCACCGCGCGGGCCGCCGACCTGACCACCTTCCTCGGGCACGACATCGCCTTCCACTCCCTGGTCCTGCGCGCCTCCGGCAACGAGATGTTCGCCCACCTCGGGGACACTGTGGGGGCGGTGCTCACCGGGCGGACCGAGTACCATCTGATGCCCCATCAGCCGGAGTCGTACGCGATCCGGTTGCACCGCGAGGTCGCGGAGGCGATCTGCGCGGGGGATGCCGCCCACGCCGAGGCGGCGATGCGGACGATCGTGACGGGCGCTCTGGAGGAGCTCAACCAGCAGTTGGGCTGAGTGCCTTGCCCCGGCGCGTGCGCCGACGGGACGCTGCCGCATGCCCGGATGGCACGATTTGGCGGCAGTTCGGTGGATTCGGACGCATAGTCCTGGTTCGGTGGGGCAGAGTGAGGCAAGGGGGCGCGTTTTGTGTGCGCCCGTTCCGTGTCCGCCATCGAATTCGCGCCTGGGGGTCGCCCGATGTCCGTGCCACGCCGCCGTCGCCGCCTGCCCGACGAGGTGCGCGCCGCCGCAGTCCGGGCGGTGCTCTGCCTGGCCTTCACCCTGGTGGGCGTGGTGGTCGCGACCTTGTCCTCGTACGCGGGCAGTTGGCTGATGACGCCCGCGCTGATGGCGATGGGGCTCGGGGTGTTCGGCACGATGTGGTGCCTGCTGGAGATCCTGATCTCCCGCCAGGTCGCCGCCCAGCGGATGCGCGGTCCGAACTCCGCGTACCCGATGGCGGGCAGCCGGGTGGCCCCCGATCCGCTGGCCGCCAGGCCGCTCCCCCGCCCGAGCGGCGCGCCGCAGCAGCAGCCGTACCCGCACCCGCCGCAACAGCCGTACCAGCGCCGGGTGCCGACCGCGTAGCCGGGCGGCACCCGACCCGGCGTCAGGGCGCTCCCCTAGAGTCGGGCGCATGAAGTTCTTCCGTTCCAAGGCAGCACCCCAGTACGACCCCGACCTCACCGCCCTGACGACCGACCAGGCCGACCACCTGCGCGAGCTGGTCCGGCAGTACCACGCGGGCGTCGGTGTGCGGGCGACCGTCACCGGCCAGTTCGTCCAGCGGGCCGAGGGCGCCAGCAACCTGTACAACCTCGCCGAGTTCTGCCGCCGCGCCGAGCCGGGCGAGTGGCCCCAGCTGGTGGAGCGCCACTTCCGCGCCCTGGCCGGCGCCGGGGAGTCCACCCCGCAGGGCCAGGACGACGTCCTCCGCTGCGCCTACCTCCGGCTGATCGCCGACGACGCGATCCCGGCCGAGATGGCACCCTCCTTCAGCTACCTCCGGCCGGTCGCGACCGGCCTGATGGAGGCGCTCTGCCTCGACCTGCCCGACACCGTACGGACGCTGGACGACCGCTTCGTCGCCGAGGTCGGCCTGGAGCGGCTGCGGGCCGCCGGGCGGGCCAACCTGATCGCCGACCCGGTGGAGTTCGACGTCCTGGAGGGCCCGACCGAGGGCTCGACCCTGTACGCGGTGACCGGCGACTCGATGTTCACGGCCAGCAAGGCGCTGGTGCTGGACGAACTGGCCCGCGCGGTGACCGGACACGAACTCCCGCAGGACGGAGCCCTGTTCACCGCGCCCAGCCGGAACTACCTGTTCTTCCATCCGTTGGCCGAGCCGCAAGTGGCGGGCGCCGTCAACGACTTGGCCTCGATCGCACTGCGCGTCCACTCGGAGAGCCCGGGGCCGCTCTCACCCCGGCTCTACTGGTGGCACCAGGGCGCGGTGACCAACCTGACGCGGATCGACGAGGCCCAGCGCTCCTTCTCCATCGCGCCGCCCGCCGAACTCATGGCGATCCTGCGCCGGTTGAAGGACAGCTAGTCCAGCGGGACCGCCCGGTAGTGGGTGGTCAGCCGCCGGTCGCCGTCCAGGACGTGGAAAGCGAGCATCGGCGGGTGGTCGAAGGAGATACCGCTCCCGCCCTCGCAGGGCAGCGTGATGGTGGAGACCACGCCGGGCGCGACCAGCACCGGCAGCCCGGCGAAGGTGGTCGCGGCGGGGGTGTGGGAGTGGCCGCAGAGCAGGGCGACGACCCGGGGGTGGCGGCCCAGCACCTGCGCCAGACGCTCCTCGCCGAACTGGCGGATCCCGTCGACGAACGGGATGTGCAGCTCGACAGGCGGGTGGTGGAAGGCCACCAGGGCGGGCAACTCGGTGCGGCCTTCGGCGAGTCGGGCGTCCAGCCAGTCGAGCGTGCGGTCGTCCAGCAGGCCGTCGTGCTGCTCGGGTATCGAGGAGTCGAGCATCAGCACGTCGGCGCCGGGCAGTCGGTGCAGCCGGTTCACCGGCTCCTCCCCCGGCTCCTCGCCGAGCAGCACCTCCCGGTACGGCGCCCGGATGTCGTGGTTGCCGGGGCAGGTGAGTATTGGGTGCCGGGAGGTCAGCACCTTGGCCACCTGCTCGTACTCGGCGGGCAGGCCGTGGTCGGCGAGGTCGCCGGTGACCAGCACCGCGTCCAGCGGGCCGGGCAGGGCGTTGAGGTACGCCATCACCTGCTCGGCCCGCCGCCGGGCCCGCTTGCCGCGGTCCCGGCGGTGGTCCTGGCCGAGGTGGATGTCACTGAGGTGCGCGATCGTCAGCATGGTGATCACGCTAGTCAGTTCAGGACTGTGCGGGAACCTCCGCAGGGCGCTTGAACATCCGGGTGGCGGTGATCTCGCCGTGGATGGTCGGGCCGTCCGGGTCCGGCTGGGCCGGCAGGCCGGGGCGCAGGTGCTCCTCCACCGAGATGTACTTGAGGCCGGCCCGCAGGTCGGCGTCGTTGCGCAGGCGGATCACCAGCGGGAACTCGGCGAGCGCCGTGGTGTCGAACAGGCCGGTGGTGTAGATGAGCTGGACGCCGAGCGCGTCGGCCACGGCCCGCTGGAGCTCCAGCAAGTAGGTGGCGTTGGCGCGGCCGATCGGGTTGTCCAGGAACAGCGTGCCCGCGTGGCGCAGCTGGGACTGGCCGCGGTCGTTGGCGCGCAGCGCGGCCATCGTGCAGTAGAGCGCGATGGCGGCGGTGAGCAGCTGGCCGCCGGAGAAGACGTCGGACATCTGGCCGACGCCGACCCGCTCGGCGCGCAGCACCGCGTCGGGCTTGAGGATCTCGACGCTGACGCCCTTGGGGCCGATCGCGGCGGCGACGCCGCGCAGCAGCAGGGACATGCCGTCGCGGCGCAGGTCGCTGTTCTTCTTGACGGCGGCGCGGGTGGCCTCGTCGATGACCTCGCCGAGGCGCTCGACCAGGGTGGCGTGGTCCGGGTCCTCGAAGCGGATCCGCAGGAACTCCTGGCCGGACCACTCCCCCAGGCCCTCGGGCAGCCGGGACAGCCGCTGGGCGGCGCGCAGGGTGGTCAGCGAGGACTCGACCAGGCCGCGCAGCCGGTCCACGATCGAGCCGCGGTTCTTCTCCAGCTGGGCGAGTTCGTCGGTGAGTACCCGCAGCCGGGGGGCGAAGGCCGCGGCCCAGGCGGCGGCGTGCTCGGGCAGCGCGGAGGCGGGCAGTTCGCGGATCTGCTGGCGGGCGGGGGTGCGGACGGCCTCGTAGCGGGCGGCGTTGGCGTGCCGGACCAGTGCGTCGGAGGCGTCGCGGACGGCGAGTTCGGCGGAGGAGAGCTCGCCGGCCGCGGTACGGAGGGTGCGGCGGGCCTCGGTGGAGGTGGTCCGGGCCTCGGCCAGGGAGCCGAGGTACGGCTCGGCCTGGTCGTCCGCGTCCTCCTGGTGGTCGCGCAGGCCGTCGCGCAGCTGGCCGGCCAGTTCGTCGAAGTCGGCGGCGGCGGACTGGGCGGTGTCGTAGGTGCGCTGGAGGTCGGTGTGCGCGGTGCGGGTGGCGTCCACGGCCTCGCGGCACTCGGCGAGCCGGCTGGTGGCGGTGCGCAGCAGGGTCTGGGCGTGCTCGGGGTCGGTGGGGACCAGGTCCTCGGGCAGCTCGGTGTGCGCCTCGCCGTCGGCGGGGGCGGAGCGTTCGGCCTCGCCGCGCAGGCGGCCGAGCTGCTCGCTGGCGGCGGCGGAGCGAGCCTCGATGGTGGCGACCAGTTCCTCGGCGCGGGCGGCGGCGGCCTGGCGGGCCGGGCCGTCGGCGCCGTCGGGGCTGCCGAGCAGTTCCTCGGCGCGGGTGCGGACCTTGTTGGTGAGGCGGTCGAGTTCGGCCGCGGCGCCGGCCTCGTCGCCCTCGGCGCGGGCCTGTTCGGCGCGCAGGTCGGCGCCGACGCCGACCTTCTCGTAGAGCTGGGAGGCGGCCCGGTAGGCCTCGCGCAGGGCGGGCAGTGCGGCGGGGGCGGTCTGCTCGGCGGGCTCGTCGGACTGCTCGGCGGCGGGGATCTCGGCGCGTTCGGCGCGCAGCGCGCGGCCGGTGCGGCGGGCGTCGTCGGCGGCGCGCTGGGCGGCGCGGCGGTCCTCGTCGCAGGTGCGGGCGCGTTCGGCGCAGACGGCCTGGCGGCGGTCGCACTCGGTGGCGTCCTCGCCCAACTCGCGCTGGCGGCGGGCCCAGTTGGCGCGTTCGCGCAGTCGGAACGCGAGGCCGGAGAGGGCGTCGGCGCGGCGGCGGGCGCGCTGGGCGGCCTCGCGGTGCTCCTCGTGCGCGGAGGCGGCGGTGGCGTGGTCGGTCTCGGCCTCGTCGTGGTCGGCGCGCAGGGTGGCCAGCGCGGCGGCGGACTGCTCGGCGTGCTCGCGGGCCGCCTCGGCGGCTGCGGCGAGCTCGGCGAGGGTGCCGGGCGGGCAACTGGCGTGCCAGGAGGCGAGGCGGGCGGCGAGGGCGCGGTCGCCGCCGAGGCGGCCGGCGAGTTCGCGGATGTGCTCCTCGCGGGCACTGGCGCGGGCGCGCAGTTCGCGGCGCTCGTCGTCGGCGGCGGACTCGTCGTGCATGGCCGGGTTCGGCGGCACCAGGAAGAACGCGGGCTCGGCGGTGATCGGGGCGATCAGCGAGGCTGCGGCGCCCACGGCCACGGTGGAGCGCGGCAGCAGGGCGGCGGCCCGCAGGGCCTCGCGGGCGCGCTCCAGCGAGGAGGGGTCGGTGACCACGACGCCGTCGACCAGTTCGGGGCGGGCGGCGAGGATCGCCTCGTGGTCGGCCGGGTCGACGGACTGGGCGAGGTAGCGCCAGCCGGGAAGCGCCGGGATGCCGTGCTCGGCGAGGTACTCGACGGTGGCCAGCACGTCGGGGCCGGGCGGCAGCAGGCCGCCGTCGCCGAGCGCGGCGAGGATGCGGGAGTCGTCGGCGGCGGCGGTGCGCAGGTCGAACAGGGTGCGCTCGGCGGTGGCGATGGCCTCGTCGAGGAGTTCGCGCAGGTACTCGGCGTTGCGGTCGAGCACGGCGGGGGTGAGGAAGCCGGCGTCCTCCTCGGCGCCCTCTTGGTAGGGCGTCAGGGAGAGCAGGTCGGCGAGCCGCTGCTCGGTGGCGAGCAGGGCAGCGGTGCGCTGTTCAGCGGCCAGGGCCCGGGCGGCGCCCTTGCGGGCGTCGCCGGCCCGCTCGGCGGCGAGTTCGGCGCGCGAGGTGGCCGCGGCAGCCTCGCGCAACCGGGCGGCGCAGGCCTCGGCGGCGGTGCGGGCCTGGGCGAGGGCAGCGGAGGCGGCCTTCTCGACATCGGCGGCGTGCAGTGCGGCGCGGGCCGGGTCCACGTCGCCGTCGGCGTCGATGAAGCCGGCCTCGACGGCGGCGGCGGTCTCCTGCTCGACCTCGGTGAGGCGCTGGCGCAGGTGCTCGGCCTCGCTGCGGGCCTTCTGGGCGGCGGTGGCGGCCTCGGTGGCGTCGGACTGCGCCTTGGCGCCGTCCGCCTGGAGCTCGCCGGCGCGCTGCTCCTCGGTGTCGGCGCGGGACTCGGCGGCCGCGGCGGCGGCCTCCAGGGCGCGGGCGAGCGCGGTGGCGGCGGCGGCGCGGGCGGCGAGCGCGGGGGCGGCGTCCAGCTCGGCCTCGCGGATGGCGGCGGCGACCCGGGCGACCCGGTCGGCGGCGGCACGGTGGCGCAGTACGGCTTCGGCGGCCTGCCAGGCGGAGTGCAGGGTGCGGGCGTCGATGAGTTCGCGGCGCAGTGCGGCGGCCTCGGCGGTGGCTGCGGCGAGGCTCAACGTGGCGTGCCGGTGGGTGAGTTCGTCGGCGATGAGGCTGTGCCGGGTGCGGTCGGCCTCGGCGGCGGTGACGGCGCTCGCGGCGGCGGCGACCTCGATGGCGAGGTCCTGGGCGCGGTCGCGTTCGGCGGCGGCGCGGGAGGTGAGGGCATGGGCGAGGCGGCGGGTACGGCGTTCGGCGGTGCGGTGGGCCTCGCGGACGGTCTCGCGGGCGGTGGTGGCCTCGACGATGCGTTCCAGCAGGTCGAGCGAGCCGGCGGTGAAGTCGCGTTCGGCGGTGAGTTCGGCGCGGCGGCCGAGCTTGGCGGCGAAGCCGTGCACGAGGTCGGCGAGGCCGTCGGTGTCCCGGGTGTCGGTGACGGCACGCAGCAGCAGGTCGGTGAAGTCGCTGTCGTGCTTGACCGCGAAGAGGCCCGCCGCCTCGCCCTCGTCGGCGTTCATCTCGCGCTGGTAGCGGAAGAGTTCGGGGTCGAGGCCGAGTTCGCCGAGGTGCTCGGTCCAGCGGTCGTGGCCGTCCTCGAAGACCAGGTCGAGGTGGGGGTGGGCCTTGCCGGCCTCGGTGAGGGCGTCGCGGAAGCCCTTCATGGTGCGGCGGCGGCCGCGGGCCTTCTGGTCGCCGGCCAGGCTGACCCGTTCGGCGACCGGCAGCGAGTCGAGGGTGAGGCCGGGGCCGGGGCGGAAGGAGTACCAGGTCTCGGCGAACTTGCGCGGGTCGGAGGAGACCTGGCGGCCGCGCCACTCGCTGACCTTGCCGACCACGATCAGCTCGCCGGTGACGGTGTGCTGCCACTCCAGGGCGACGTGGCCGCAGTCGTCGGCGAGCAGAAACTTGCGCAGCACGCCGGAGCTGGCGCCGCCGAGGGTGTTGCGGTGGCCGGGGAGCATCACCGAGAAGATCAGCTTGAGCAGGACGGACTTGCCGCCGCCGTTCTCCAGGAAGAGCACGCCGGCCGGGGCGGGGCGGCGGACCGGCCCGTCGGTGTCCTCGCCGAACAGGCCGATCTGCTGCGGGGCCGGGTCGGCGACGGGCTCGCCGACGCCGCGCAGGTCGAGCACCGTGTCGGCGTAGCGGGCGCCGGCCGGTCCGATCGAGTAGAGGCGGACCCGGTTGAGCTCGTACATGTGCGGCGGTTCTCCGTGCGTCTATGGGGCGTCTGTGGGGCTGTCAGAGCGAGTGGAACGGCAGGCCGGCGTCGGCGACCAGCTCGTCGCCGGTGTCCGGCGGCAGCAGGCTGGCGGTGCCGTCGGAGACCGGGACGATGCCGAGGTCGAGCAGTTCGGCCATCGCGGCGCTGCCGGCCAGGTCGCGGACCTGGAGCTGGTAGCGGGCGGTGGTGCGGTAGGTGCCACCGGAGTCGTCGGAGACCTTCTGCAGGAAGCCGGAGTCGACCAGGAACATGACGGCCTTGGCGACGATGCCGATGGTGGAGCCGGAGAGGCGGCGGGCGTCCTTGGTGGCGCCGGTGGCGGTGCGCCGGGCCCAGACCCGCCAGGCGGCCTCCAGACCGGGGGCGTCGGAGGCCGGGTCGGTGTTGGCGCCCTCGGCGTCGGCCTGCTCCTCCAGCCGGCGGCAGGCCTGACGGACGAAGGAGTCGACGCCGTTGACGGTGATCCGGCCGAGGTAGCCGTCGTCGGCGAGGTCCTCGGGGCGGGGGAAGGCCATGGCGGCGACGGCGAGGTGGGCCAGGCCGTGCAGGAAGCGGTCGGTGGACTCGGAGGCGGCGCGGCGCGAGTAGTCGCCCATCCGGACGGCGAACAGCGAGTCCTCGGCGGCGGCGACGGCCATGCCGGCCCGCGGCGACACCTCCAGCACGACCAGGCCCATGCCGGTGGCGATGGCGTCGGCGAGGCGGGCGAACGGCGGGTCCTCGCGGTGGCGGCGGACGAGTTCGGCGTATTCGGCGTCGCGGGCGGGGAGCAGCTTGGCCTGGAGGCCGAAGGAGACCAGCCGGGCGGCGTCGGCGACGTCGGCGGGGGTGATCGGCGCGGGGGCCGCGGGTTCGGTCTCCGCCGCCCAGGACGTGTCGTGGTGGGTCGTCACGGGCGGTGCTCCTCGGGGCGGTTGCTGTTGCTGGTGTTCTGGCGGTGCGTCACGGTCGGTGCCTGGAATCTCGATGCCTGGAAAGTCGGGTGCCCGGGAGGTCGGGCACCTGGAGGGCCGCTGCCCGGCCGGTCAGCCGGCGTCCTTGCGGTCGGCCGCCATCCCGACCGCGTCGAGCAGTGCGCTGCCGACGATCAGGTCGGCGCCGCCGAACTCCGGGTCGCGCAGCGGGGTGCCGTCGTCCACGGCGAACAGCAGCCGCTCCTCGCCCTGGCGGTAGGCGGTGCCGACCGGCGGGCTGGCCGCGTGCACGGCCAGCAGGGCGACCAGGTACGGGAGCTCCGGGTCCCGCTTGCGGGCGTCGGCGAGCAGGCCGGAGAGCCGGCGGGGGGCGTCCGGGGGCAGGTCGAGCAGCTCCAGGGCGGATTCCAGCTGGGCTTCGGAGAAGCGGCTGTCGTCCGGGGTGGCGACCAGGTCCGGGTCGGGCAGTTCGGCGCCGAGGTGCTCGCGCTCGACCGGCGGGGTGAGCAGCAGGTCGACCAGGTCGGCGACCCGGACGGAGACGGGCGTGCGCAGTCCGGCGCCGCGGGTGAAGAAGGCGCCCGTGGGGCGGACGGCCTGCTCCACCGGCAGCCGCAGCACGGGGGCGAGCAGCTGTCCGTACAGGTCGATGCCGCTGCGGGCGCCGGGGGTGGCGAAGGCCTGGCGGTCCTGCTCGGCGCGGAACAGCGGGCCGGCCTCCAGCAGGCGGGTCTGCAGCTTCGTGTGGCGGCGGATGCAGTCCTTGACGATGTCGAGCAGCTCGGCGGCGCGGCGCTTGTGCTCCGCCCCTTCAGGGGTGTGGGGCTCGGCCTCGTCGCGGGCCTTGCGGATGTTGGTGAGAATCGCGTTCTCGTGCCGGTAGCGGTCGGCGATGTGGTCCAGCGCCTCGTCGATGAGGTCCGGGACGGCGCGCATCCAGTCGACGGCCCGGACGTTGCGGCGGGTGGCGTCGAGGGCGCGGCGCAGCGTCTCGGCGTACTGGACGGTGCGGTAGCGGGCCTGCTCGGCGGCGAGCTGGGCGTCGGCCAGCCGGCCGCGGCGGATCAGCACCTCCAGCTTGACCTCGGCGGCGATCTGGGCCGAGGTGACGTCGGTGTCGAGCGCGCCGACCAGGACGTTGACGGCCTCGTCGGTGGTGCGCAGGTAGACGCCGCCGTCGGGGCCGGGGACCTCCTCGATCAGCTTGAAGTCGTAGTCGCGCCGGACGTACTCGCCGTCCGCGCCGAAGGTGCCGTAGACGGCGCGGAAGCCGCGGTCCACGCTGCCGACGTTGATCAGCGACTCCAGCACCCAGCGGGCGACCCGCTCGTGCTCGGCAGCGTGACGGGTCGGGGCCTGGGCGGCGACCCGGGGCAGCAGCCGGGCGAGCACTATCTCGCGGTCGGCCCCGGTGTCGAAGTCCATGTGCAGGGTGACCAGGTCGATCGCGGCGAGGCCGACCTCGGCCATCGCGTAGCCGCCGAACTCGCCGGCCAGGTTGACCTTGCGGTTGTCCAGGTCGTGCAGCGGGGCGGTGCAGGCCAGCGCCTTGAGCCGGCGGGCCAGGCCTTCGTCGGCGGCGGGGCCGGGCGCGGGCCGCGCGGGGGCGGCGGGCCCGGCGGGGGGCCGGAGGCCGTGCTCGGTGGGCGGGTCAGCGATGGCGGTCACGGTGGACAAGATTAGAGGTTCGCACCGACATCGACCGAAACGGACCTTGCGGGCGGGCCCGACGGCAGGTGGGCGGCGGTGTGCGGGCCGGATTCAAAGCGGGGTTTCGACGGGATTCCGCCATTCCCGAACCGGCGCGGGCGGCATCAGCGCACCGGTGACGTACACGTACACGACCTAGCCGGCCGCTGCTCCACGGGATGCCCGGGTGCCGGTCCGGTGCCCGGGCATCGGTGCATCCGGGACCCCGGGGGGATGTTGAACACGTTCAAATCAAGGGTCTAGAGTCGACCGTGCGCAGACGGGACAAAGCCCGCCTGCACTTTCGGCATGTGCGCGCGCTCGGCGCGCGCGGGAGGTGTGCGAGATGGACGGCGACCCTGCGGTCATCCTGCGGCGGGCCCGGCGGTGGCTCCGGTTCTTCGTGGTCTGCCTGGTGCTCAGCGGCCTGACCGCCTTCCCGCTGGAGACCGAGACCCGCTGGCTGGTCGACTTCGCCTCCGGCCCGGCCGCTCCGCTGACCGACCACTTCCCGGCCGCCCTCGCCTGGTTCGAACGGGTCCACCGGGGCATCACCGAGACCGACGAGCGCTACCCCTTCCTGGCGTACGGCACCGACTGGCTGGCCTTCGCCCACCTGGTGATCGCCGCCGCCTTCTGGGGGCCGCTCAAGGACCCGGTCCGCAACATCTGGGTGATCCGCTGGTCCGCGCTCGCCTGCGGTGCCGTGATCCCCCTGGCGCTGATCTGCGGACCGCTGCGCGGGATTCCGGTGGCGTGGCAGTTTATCGACATGTCGTTCGGGATCTTCGGCGTCATTCCGCTGCTGATCGTGCTGCGCTCCCTGCGTCCGCTGGAACGTTCCTTCCAGGAACGCCTGGCCGCGAGCTAAGTCGGCGACCCCGGAGCCGCCCCGAGGCGCGCGAGCGAAGACCGCGCGCCGGTGGCCCCTCCGGGGGCCCGGGTCACGGACACCGGGCTTCACCCGCAGGCCCTACCATCTGGCTCAACAGCTGCTGGGAGGCGGACGGGCGTGGCCGATGCGGTGATCGATCTCAATGCGGACCTCGGCGAGGGGTTCGGGCGCTGGAGCCTGACCGACGACGAGGCACTGCTGTCCGTGGTGACCAGCGCCAACGTCGCCTGCGGCTACCACGCCGGGGACCCCTCGACCATGCGCCGGGTCTGCGCACTGGCCGCCGAACGCGGCGTCCGGATCGGCGCCCAGGTCTCCTACCGCGACCTGGCCGGCTTCGGCCGCCGCGCGATGGACGTCCCCCCGGAGGAGCTCGCCGACGAGATCGCCTACCAGATCGGCGCCCTCCAGGTCTTCGCCCGCGCCGCCGGCTCACGGGTCGCCTACGTCAAACCGCACGGCGCCCTCTACAACCGGGTGGTCGCCGACTCCGAACAGGCCGAGGCCGTGGTGGCCGGGGTACTGCGGGCGGGCGCGGTCTGCGACGGACCGCTGCCCGTCCTCGGACTGCCCGGCTCCCGGCTGCTCGACGTCGCCGAGGGCGTCGGACTCCCGGTGGTCAGCGAGGCCTTCGCCGACCGCGCCTACACCTGGGCCGGCACCCTCGTCCCGCGCCGCGAGCCCGACGCGGTGGTGCACAACCCCGAGTCGGTGATCACCCGGGCCGTCGGCATCGCCCGGGACAGCACGGTGGAGGCGGTCGGCGGCGAGCGGATCGGCGTCGAGGCCCGCTCACTGTGCGTCCACGGCGACACCCCCGGCGCCGCCCAGCTCGCCTGGCGGATCCGCGGCGCCCTCGCCTCCGCCGGGGTCCGGGTGGAGGCGTTCACGTGACGGTCGGCGCGGTCCGGCGGGTCGGCGAGCGGGCGCTGCTGGTCGAACTCCCGGGGACGGCCGAGGTCGCCGCGCTGTACGGCTGGCTGCGCGAGCGGCAGGAGGCCGGGGAACTCGGCGAGATCGAGGAACTGGTGCCCGCCGCGCGCACGGTGCTGCTGGACGGCGTCGCGGACGTCCCGGCGGTGGCAGCGCTGCTGCGCACCGCCCGTCCACGAGCGGCCGCGGCGGCGAGCGGGCCGCTGGTGGAGGTCCCGACCGTCTACAACGGCGCCGACCTGGCCGAGGTCGCCGCGCTCTGGGGGGTCTCCGAGGAGGCGGCCGTGCGGATCCACACCGAACCGGAGTACGTGGTCGCCTTTTGCGGCTTCGCACCCGGCTTCGGCTACCTCACCGGGCTGCCGCAGCGGTACGAGGTGCCCCGCCGGCACACCCCGCGCAGCTCCGTCCCGGCCGGCTCGGTCGCCCTGGCCGGCCAGTACACCGGCGTCTACCCGAGCCCCTCCCCCGGCGGCTGGCAGCTGATCGGCCGCACCGCACTGGCGCTCTGGGACCCGGTGCGCGAGCCCGCGGCACTGCTGGCGCCGGGGGTGCGGGTACGGTTCACGGCGGAACGGGCTTAGAAACGGATCCGGCGACAGTCTTGGGGGCGGGCCGAGTTGAGCGAACTGCAGGTGGTGCGACCCGGACCGCTGACCACTGTCCAGGACCTCGGGCGACGCGGTGTCGCCCACCTCGGGGTGCCCAGGGCGGGCGCGCTGGACGAACCGGCGCTGCGGGCGGCGAACCGGCTGATCGGCAACGGTCCGGCGGCGGCCGGGCTGGAGACCACGCTCGGCGGGGTCGCACTGCGCGCCCTCGGGCCGGTGCTGATCGCCGTCACGGGCGCACCGGCACCGGTGACGGTCGACGGACGGGCGGCCGCCTGGGGCGCGCCGGTCGCGGTGCCGGCCGGCGCGGTGGTCGAGGTCGGCGCGGCGACCGCCGGGGTGCGCGGCTACCTGGCGGTGGCGGGCGGGATCGCCGTCCCGCCGGTGCTGGGCAGCCGCTCCGCCGACCTGCTCTCCGGCCTCGGACCCGCCCCACTGGCCGCAGGCGACCGGCTACCGGTCGGCACGCCGCCGCCGTGCCGGGACCGGGCCGACCTGGTGCCGCTGCCCGCTCCCCCGGCCGAACTGGTGCTGCGGCTGCGGATCGGCCCGCGCGCGGACTGGTTCGCGCCCTCGGCGGTGGACCGGCTGGCCCGGGACGGCTACCGGGTCTCCGCCGCGAGCAACCGGATCGGGCTGCGCACCGAGGGGCCTGTCGTGGGCCGCACCCGGGCGGGCGAACTACCCAGCGAGGGCATGGTGTTGGGAGCGGTACAGATCCCGCCGGACGGGCAGCCGGTGGTCTTCCTGGCCGACCATCCGACCACCGGCGGCTATCCGGTGATCGGCGTCGTGCCGGCCGACGATCTGACGGCGGCCGCCCAGGCCCGGCCGGGGACGCCGGTGCGCTTCGTGCCGCTGCGGGAGAAGTGAGGGCGGGAAGGATCGAGGGCGGGACCGCCTGAGACCGACAGGGCTCAGGCCGGGAGGGCTCAGGCCGGGAGCGCCGGGAGCTTCACGCCCGGCCCAACAGCAGCTCCGCGATGGTGCGTTGGGCCGGGTCGAGTGCCGTCTCGCCCTCCTCCGCCGCCCAGACCGCGTTCTGCAGCACCCGGGCCAGCGTCCAGGCCGCCGCCACCTCCCGGTCCAACTCCAGTACGTCCAGCAGGAGGTCGAAGCGCAGCCGCAGCGCCCGGTCGGGGGCGCCGCCGGCCCGCAGGTCGTCCCAGCGGTTGCGCAGCGCGGGCAGCAGCTCGAAGCCGGGGTGCCCGGCGAGCGGCTTGGGGTCGATGGCCAGCCAGGGCCCGCGGCCGCTGCCCGGCAGCGGGGCGAGGACGTTGCCGTAGTGCAGGTCCCAGTGCAGCAGCCGGTCGCCGGACTCGGCCCGTACCTCGCGCAGGGCGGCCACGCAGTCGGCGAGCAGCCGTCGCTCGTCCGGGTCGGCGAGGGCGGTGGCCGCGGCCGGGGCCCGCACCAGCAGCCCGTCCGCGAGGCAGGTCAACGTCCGCGGATGAGCGGGTGCATGATGCGCCGTCAACTGACGCATCAGCTCGGCGAGCACACGCAGCGCCGCGAGGTGGTCGGGCAGGCCGAGCAGCGAGCGTGACGGGTCCAGCCGTTCCAACAGCACGGAGCCGGAGGCCGGTTCATGGTCGAGCAGGCGGACGGCGCCCCGCCCGCCCCAGGCCCGCAGGGCGTCTGGCTCGCCGGTCGTCTCCTCGTCCACAGGTTGGAGCTTCAGCACCGCGGGCGTTCCGTCGGCCCGCCGCACCGGCAGCACCAGCCCTGCCACGCCGTGCGCCGTCGGCCCGTCCGGGCGCAGCTCCCAGCGGTCCAGCAACTCACCTGCCAGGGCGGGCAGTCAGGACGCCCAGGCGCGCCCCTCGACACCGAGGAACTCCTCCAGCGACCGGGCCGGCGCGGGCGGGACTTCGGGGACCTCGACGGGCATCGGACGGACTCCTCTCGGACGGTCCCGCCCAGCCCAGTTCGCGCTCAACCGGTTCGGGCTCAATCCGCACTCAGCGCCGCCGCGGCCGCCGACGCGAAGCCCTCCGGATTGTCGAGCATGATGTTGTGCCCGCAGTCCGGCACGGCCACCACCCGCACGCCCGCCGCACGCAGCCCGTCGACGCCCTCCGGCTCGCCGTCCGCCGCCGGGTGCAGGAAGGTGCGCGGGATGTCGAGCCCGAGCAGCAGTTCGCGCATGGTCGGCTCGCTCCCCCGGGCGAGGTGCACGGCGCTGCGGTACAGGCCCTCCGGGCCGGCCAGCCGCATCGTGGACCACCAGAACGGTCCGACCCGCTCGGCGACCTCCTCGCGCCCGCCGGCCAGGAACTCCGCCTCGGTGTAGCCGGCGATCCCGCTGCTGCCGATCCGCTGGCGGCTGGGGGTGATCGGGTCCAGGTTGGCGTCCACCAGGAGCAGCCGCGCGACCAGTTCGGGATGCCGGTGCGCCAGGACGATCGCGATCGCGCCGCCCATGCTGTGGCCGACCACCTCGACCCGGTTCAACCCGGCCGCCGCGACGGCCGCCGCGACCGCGTCGGCGTGCGCCTCCAGGGTGTAGTCGAAGTCGGCGGGCCGGTCGCTGATGCCGAAGGCGAGCAGGTCGAGCAGCAACGAGCGGCGCCCGGCGAGCAGCGGGTGGGCGGCAGCGGCGGCGAAGTAAGCCGGCGAGCTGGCGCCCAGCCCGTGCAGGTAGAGCCTGGCGGGCTCGGCGCCGGGCAGCTCGACCCAGCGGATCCGGTCGCCGTTCGGGGTGACGAGGGCTTCACGCATGCGCGCACGCTCCTGGTTCGAAGTGGCTCGTTCGAATGATTCGAGTGGTTCGAGTGGTTCGAGGAAATCGCCAAGAGCATACCTCGGAATCGAGGTATCGCGGCATCGATATACCCATGCCCCGAGTCACTGATCTGAGAGAGTGGCCCCATGCTGAAGCTCGCGATCCTCGGATTCCTGTACGACCGGCCGCTGCACGGCTACGAGCTGCGCCGCCACCTGGCCGGGCTCACCGGCCACATCCGCCCGATCAGCGACGGCACGCTCTACCCCGCGATCAAGCGCCTGGAGGCCGACGGCATGCTGGTCCGCCAGACCGAGCCCGGCAGCGCCGCCGCCCCCCGGCACACGCTGCACCTCACCGAGGCCGGCCGCACCGCCCTGCTCGACCGGTTGCGCGAGCCCGAGTCCCTGGACATCAGCGACGGCAACCGCTGGGCCACCCTGCTGTCCTTCCTGCGCCACCTCGACGACCCGGCGGCCCAGGCCGCCGTACTCCGCCGCCGGCTGGACTTCCTCTCCGAGCCGGCCAGCTTCTACTACGAGGGCGACCGTCCGCGCAGCGCCGAGGAGTTCGCCGATCCGTTCCGGCGCGGCCTGCTGCTGACCGCCCGCGCGACGACCGAGGCCGAACTCTCCTGGCTGCGCGCCACCCTGGCCGAGCTGGCGGAGGCCGAACGAACCGGCGGAGCAACGAACTGACGAACTGACCGAAAGACGCCGAACCGTCCTTCCCAGCGGACCCCGCCCGTGTTCCGATGGCCCCATGGGCAACGACACTCACCTGGACGACGAACGACGCAAGGGTTACGACGGCACGGGCGCGGGCGCGATCACCCCCGACGGCTGCGCGGTCGAGGTGTGGACCCGCCTCCCGGTGGGCGACGCACCGGACGTGATCGAGGCCGCCGTCCCGCCCGGCGCACGCATCCTCGAACTGGGCTGCGGCGTCGGCCGGATGACCCATCCGCTGGTCGACCGCGGCTTCACCGTGACGGCCGTGGACGAATCCGCCGAGATGCTGGGCCGCGTGCGCGAAGGCATTCGCACCGTGCGCAGCCCGATCGAACGGCTGGACCTCGGCGAGCGCTTCGACGTCGTCATGCTCGCCTCCTTCCTGGTGCACGCGGGCGATGTGGCCGTCCGCCGGGGCCTGCTGGAGACCTGTCGCCGCCATGTCGCCGAGGACGGCTGCGTGCTGGTGCAGCGCGAGGGCGAGGACTGGCACCTGAACGTGCCGCGCGAGAGCCGGATCGGGACGGACGGGATCGCCCGGATCCTCTCCACCACACCGGTGGGTGAAGGGGTGAACTCCGTCCACGCGCAGTACGAATTCCCGGACGGCACCTGGACGCAGACCTTCCTCTCCCGCCCGCTCAGCACGGAGGCCTTCGAACAGGCTCTGGCGGACGCCGACCTGCGGGTCGAGAGGTACCTGACGGAGGACCGCACCTGGGTCAGGGCCCGGCCGCACGGCTGAGCCGCGGCGACCCGGAGCACGGGGCCCCGGAGAACGCGAGCAGAGAGCACAATCGAGGAGCGCAAAGACGGATTAAAGGGTGAACAAAGAAATGTCACCTTCACCCCGTACCATCGGCCGCGCGCCGGGCCCGCGCGCGGCCTGGTCCGCGCGGGTCGCGGTCGTCCGCACGCCCGCTCCGACCCGCAAGGACCCGCCATGCCGCACCAGCACGACGCCCGTCCGATACCCCTGGCGGGTGCCTGGTGATCGACTGGTTCCACGGGGCCGTTCTCGGCCTGATCCAGGGGCTCACCGAGTTCCTGCCCATCTCCTCCAGCGCGCATCTGCGGGTGTTCTCCGCCCTGTTGGGCTGGAACGACCCGGGAGCGGCCTTCACCGCCGTCACCCAGCTGGGCACCGAGGCGGCGGTGCTGATCTACTTCCGCCGGGACATCGCCGCGATCGTCCGGACCTGGGCACTGTCGCTGGTCCGCCCAGCGCTGCGTTCCGAACCGGACGCCCGGATGGGCTGGTTCGTGATCATCGGCACCCTGCCGATCGGCATCCTCGGCAAGCTGTTCCAGGACACCATCGAGACCCATCTGCGCGATCTCCGGATCATCGGCACCACACTGATCGTCTTCGGTCTGATCCTGGCCGTCGCCGACCGCACCCGCGCCGTCCGCCATGCCCGTCCGATCACCGACCTGCCCCTGCCGAACGCGGCCGGCTTCGGCTTCGCCCAGGCGCTGGCGCTGATCCCCGGCGTCTCCCGCTCCGGCGGCACGATCAGCGCGGGCCTGCTGCTCGGCTACAGCCGGGAAGCGGCGGCCCGCTACTCCTTCCTGCTCGCGATCCCGGCGGTGCTCGCCTCGGGGACGCTGGAGCTGTTCAAGATCGGCGAGGGCCCGGCCCCGGCCTGGGGGCCGACCGTCCTGGCCACCCTGATCGCCTTCGTGGTCGGCTACGCGGCGATCGCCTGGTTCCTCAAGTACATCTCGAACAACAGCTTTGTGCCGTTCGTGGTCTACCGGGTGCTGCTCGGCATCCTGATCATCGGCCTGGTGGCGGGCGGCGTGCTGGCCCCGGACGCGGGTGCGATCAAGTAGAACGCCGTTCCACAAGCCGAACGCCGGTCCGCGGAAGCACGCCTGAAAAGCAGTGGGCCGGGACACCGTCACGGTGTCCCGGCCCACTGAACGTTGAGGACCTAGCGCCCGAACTCCCGGGCGGCGGTCAATCGGCCGCGGACGGCGGCGTGGACCTCGGCCTCCTCGGCCGGGTCGGCGGCGAGCCTTCGCAGCCGCTCCAGCACGCGCGCATCGCCCGTGGTGGCGACATGGCGCGCGGCGAGCTCGCGCGTGGACTCCTCGCAGTCCCAGAGGCACTCGACGGCGGGCCCCTCGGGGAAGTGCACATCGGTGGCGGCGAGCGCCCGGGCGGCGCGGCCGCGCAGTTCGGAGGAGGCGGCCTCCCCGTAGATGTGGCGCAGGACCGGAACGGCGTCGGCGGCGGCCAGCCGCCCCGCACCGTCGACCAGCGAACCGAGCCCGGGACCGCTGACCCCGCGCACGGACATCCAGCGGCGCAGCCCGGCGACCACCAGGGGCGCGTCGGCCGGCTCCCCGGCGTCGGCGAGCAATCGGACGGCGGCCTCGCCGAGCGCGCTGTCGGCGCCCCCGCTGGCCGGGTCGGCCCAGCGGCGTGCCTGCGCCAGCACCTCGGGGCCGCGCATCCGGCCGAACAGCTCCAGCGCAGCCCGAACGATCCGCTCGTCCACATCAGCTGCGGCAGCCTCGATCAGTTCGATGGCGACCGGGTCGCGTTGGTCGACCAGGTAGCGCAGGGCGGCCCGGCGAGCGCCGGGCAGGCCGTCGCGGGCGGCCTCCAGCAGGACCGGACGGTCCTCGGGCCGGACCACGGCGGTCAGGCAGCGGGCGGCCGCGGCGGCACGGCGGTCCACGGCGTCGGGCGCGGACGGGTCGTCCTCGGCCCGCTCGGGCTCCGGGCGGGCCAGGAAGGCGCCGGCGCCGAGGCCGCCCAGCTCGCCCTGGTCGGCCCAGGCCAGCACGTCGGCGGTGGACCAGCCCGGGGTGACGCCGCTGCGGTTCAGCTGGCGCTGCCAGAGGTCGAAGGGTGACTGCTCGCTCGCCGCGGCGACTCTCGGGTGGTAGGCCGCCCACAGCCGCCAGGGCCGGGGCTCGTACGCGTTGCGGATGAAGTCGCGCAGCTCGGCGTCGCCCTCGGGACCCGGCGGGAAGCGGTCCAGCACGGCGGTGCCGAGCAGCAGCAGGCCGCGGTCGTCGTCGCGCAGGGCGAGCTCGTCCAGGGCCCAGGCCCAGTTGGCGCCCGTGGCGGCGTACTCGCGCAGCATCAGCAGCGCGTCGCGCCGGCCGTAGGCGGCGAGGTGGCCCAGGACGGAGAGAGCGAGACCGGTGCGGTTCTCGTCGTCGCTGACGAGGTCCTCGGCGGAGTGGAGGTGGTCCTCGATCCCGTCGAGGGAGGCCTCCAGCTCCATGTAGAGGCGGGCGTAGTAGAGGGAGCGGCTCTCGACCTGCCAGTCGGCCCGCGGATCCCTGGTGACGCACTCCTCCAGCGCGGCGATGGCCTCGGCACGGTCGGCGGCCAGCGCATGGAGCTGCCCGTCACCACGGCCTCGCTGCAGGAGGCCTAGGAGGCTGGCACTGGGTGCTATCACTGGCTCGAACATGAGGTCAGCATCCGTTGCGGCGGTCGTAGTGGCAACGGGATTTCCGTCGCCGGGGTCTCTGGTCGGTACTGCGGTGGGCGCCCGGGCGCCGGAATCACCGAAGGTTACCGCCTCGGGCTCCCTTCCGCACACAGGGCGACGAAGGCTGCTGCCACAGTGGCATATGCCAGGGGAATTTTGCCTTCGATCTGTCCAAATCGCCCACAGCGATGAGGACGCTGTGCGACAGTCTTCTCACTACCCCAACGACCCGCACACGGCTGGTCGCACCGAGCGATGGACCCGTCATGAACATGCCTTTAGGCGCCACCCGCCCGCCGGACACCGCCGCGGTGGACGGCCCGGCGGGCGCGGACGGCCCGGGCTCCGCGGGCGGCACGGACCGCGCCCGCGACGAGACGGGCGACGGCGCCGACAGCGGAACGGACGGCAGAGTGGACGGCACGGCGCAGGAGCCGTCCGGTCCCCACCTCGACAACGGCGGCACCGACGACCGGATCGTCGGCTCGGCCGAGTGGGACCTGCTGACCGACGGCATCCGGTGGAACGCGGAAACCTACCTCCTCCTCGGCTGCGACCCGGGCCACGGCCCGCTCAGCCTCGACCGGCTGCCCGACCGCCTCCCCGAGGCGGACCGGCCGGTGCTGCGCCGGATGATGACCGACGCCCTGGTGCACGGCCGCCCGGCCGCCGGCACCCTGCGGATCCGCCGGACCGACGGACGGCACGACGGCGTCGAGTGCGCGGGCGAACCCGTGCTCGGCACGGACGGCACCGTCACCGCGCTGCGGATGCTGCTGCGGCCGGCCTGAGCCACCGCGGCCCCACGGCCCCGCTCCTCCTCGAACGGCTCGCGCGAACCGCCCGCATCACGACAGCCGCGGCCGGTTCTTGGCGTCCGCCGCCCGCAGCTCCCGCCCGAGCTCCGCCCGCAGCTCGTCCACCACCGGCAGTCCCCGGTACCGCGCGGTCAGCCGGTACATCTCACGCAGCCGGTCCCAGGTCCGGTGCGAGGAGTTCTGGCCGATCAGGTTCATCACCATCTTGGCCTGGAACTCCGCCGCGTCCGGCTCCCCGGTGATCCAGTGCACCGAGGCCAGGGTGATCCGGTCGAACAGTGCCGAGCGCAGCTGCCCGGTGCCCTCCCGCAGGGTGATCACCCGCTCCGCGTGCCGCTGGGCCAGGGCAGCCGCCGACTGGTCGTGCTCGGACAGCGTGCGCAGCACCAGGGCCTGCATGCCGCGCAGCTCCGCCTCGTCGAAGACCTGCATCCAGTTCGGCGCCGGCTCCTGCGCGTCCTCCGCGAACAGTTCCTCCGCCTCGCCGAGGAGGCGGTAGGTGTCCTGGGAGTGGCCGATCGAGGCGTGCGCCCAGGCCTCGACGGTGTTGAACATCGCACGCGTTCTGGGCAGCAGCCGACCGCCCGAGGCCTTGGCCGCCGACATCAGGTCGATCGCGTCGTCGGCCCGGCCCAGGTGCACCATCTGCCGCGCCGCCCGGGAGATCGCCTCGCCGGCCCGCGGCCGGTCGCCGGCCTCCTTGGCCGCCTCGGCCGCGATCATGAAGTAGCGCTGGGCGGTGGGCTCCAGGCCCACGTCGTGCGACATCCAGCCCGCGAGCACCGCGAGGTTGGCCGCGACCAGCCACAACCGCTGCTCCACCACGGGATTGTGGCTACCAGTCAGAAGGCCGCCCACCTCGTTGAGTTGACCCACCACCGCCTTGCGCTGGAGCCCGCCGCCGCGCGCCGCGTCCCAGGCCCGGAACACCTGCACCGAGCGCTCCAGCGACTCCACCTCGTCGAGCCCGACCGGGCCCGCGTCGTACACGTCCACCATCGGGCGCGCTCCGCCCCCGGTGACCACCTGGCGCGGTCCGGGCACCGAGGCCGCGTACGCGACGGCGTCCCCGCCCAGCCAGCCCTTCAGCGAGTCGGCGATGACCGCCCCGGCCGTGAGCGCGGCTCCAGCGCCCACCAATCCACGTCGGTTCAGCATGAGGTCCATTCCCGTGAACTCGGTGAGGACCGCGGCTGTTCGACCCGGCGACCATGGCACTGCTGCGGACGGCTCCGCTCCGGACCTGGTGGGCCGGTGTCGTTCCAGACCGAGGTCCTCAGTGGTGACGACACGGCCGAGCCGCTCCGTGAACACGGCTGCCAGCACCCTCGGCACCGGATCGCGCGGGATCTCCCCCTGCTCGATCCAACGCCGTACCCTCGACGTGTCGGTGGACAGCTGCTGCTGCCCCAGCGCGGCACCTCGACGGTTGACCAGCCGCGCCAACTCGCCCTTGGACCATCCGGTCAGGACGAACAGATCGGCGAGTCGGGTGTTGGGTTCCCTGCTCAATGAAGCCCCCAGGTTCCTCGGCTTCTCCGAGGCTAGAGGCTCGGGCAAGTGCCAGGCGAGCATTCGCCACCGTTCGCCAGGGCCCGCCAGACTACTAAGCCAGTGCCCGACGGGTGTGTTGTAGGGGTGCGTCACCTCGCCCCTCGGGTCGGGCGGCGTCCCACCAGGGTCGGGGCATTCCCCCGACCGTGGCACGGGACGTTCCCGGTCCTCACCCGAGGGGGTGGCGCGGCCGGGTGGCGCGGGAGCGCCGGGCACGGCCACGGCGATCCGGCCGACCGCATTCCCCAGGATGCGGACGGCCGGAGCACTGCCGAACAGGGGTTCCGACCCCGCGTCCGTGCCCGGCGCCCGCGCACCACCCACCGACCGAAGCAGGGCCGCCGTCGCACCAGGAAGCACACGGCACCGGCCCTCCCCCGCCCCCGCCCCCGCGGGGAGAACCCGCCGACGGACCGGAAGGGACCACCCTCAGCCCATGTACTCCTCAGCGACCACCCCCACGCCGACCGCGACCCGCACCGCGCTGCGCCCCCCCACCGCAGCCGCCGGCCGTCCCGGCCCGAAGCAGGTGCCCCCGGCGAGCCGTCCGGTGGCTCCGCGCGGCACCGAGGGCCGGTCCACGGACGCCCGGGTCCCGGCCGGCCGTACGGCGCTGGGACTGCGCGGCCCCGAGGTCACCCCGCCGCCCGGCCACCGCCTCCCGCTCGCCCGCCAGGCCGACGGCCAGGTGCTGCGCGCCCGACGGCCCGGCCAGCCGGTCGGACCCGACCGGATCGACCCGTCGGCGCTGCAGACCCCGGCGGTACGGGCCGCGCTGGCGAGCGTCGCGCGGATATGTCCGGCGTTCACCCCGCGCCAGGTCCTGCGCGAGGGCAGCCGCCACATCCTGGTGGCGGGCACCATCGGGCGGGCGCCGGTGGTCGCCAAGTGCCTGGCGCCGCAGGCGGTGCGGAGTGAGTACTTCGAGCAGTTGGTGGCCGACTTCCACCACGAGGTCGCGGTCTACCGGGCGTTCGTCCGGCACCGCCCGCCCGTGCGGCTGCCCCGGCTGGTCGCGGCCGACCACGACCGCTGCGTGCTGGTCGTGGAGCGCGTTCCCGGGCGGCCGGCCGCCCGGGAACGCCACCCGGTCAACGCACCCACCCCGGGCGAGGTGCGGGCGCTGCTCGGCGCGGTCCGGACGCTGAACCTGTGGCGGCCGCCGAGCGACGTGTTCCAGCCGCGCCTGGACTACCCGTTGGAGATCGCCCGCTACCACTCCGTGGGCCAGCTCACCGACCGGGACGCCGGCGACCTGCGCGGCCTGCTGCACGGCCTCGGCCACACCCCGCTGCAGCTGTGCCACGGCGACGCCCTGCTCAGCAACATGCTGCTGGCGCCGTCCGGGCCGGTGCTGGTCGACTGGGAGCAGGCCGGCTGGTACCTGCCGGGCTACGACCTGGCGGTGCTGTGGAGCGTGCTCTCCGGCGACACCGCCGCCCGCCGCCAGATCAGCCAACTCGCCCAGAGCGGCGGCACGCTGGCCCGGGACGCGTTCCTGGTGAACCTGGTGCTGGTGCTGATGCGGGAGATCCGGCTGTACGACGTGCCGGGCGCCGGCGAGGAGCAGCGGATCATGATCCGCCGGCTCTACGACGACGCCGCGCTGGCCCGTCGGGCCGTCCGGGCCGCGGTCGGGACGCGCTGAGGGCCGGGGTTCCGCAGCGGGTGCGCCCTGGGGTGCCCCGGCCGGTGCGTCCTGGGGGCTACGGCCGGGCGCCGCGTTCCAGAGCGGCCCGGCCGGTGGCCTCCAGGACGGTTTCCTCCGGCGCGAGGTGCACCCGGCTGCTGAGCACGTCCCGCAGGTAACGCTCCAGCGGGTGACGTCGACTCAGTCCCGGGTTGCCGGTGAGCGCGACGGCCTGCTGGACCGCCGTGGTGGCGGCCCGGGTGGCCAGCAGCTGAGCCGGACCGGTCCGGGCCACGGCGTCCGCTTCGCCCCGGTCCACCCGGGGGGCCAGACCCTCGACCAGTTCCTCGGCGCCGATCAGCTGGGCCTCGATCTCGCCGAGGGCGCAGCGGTAACGGGGCAGGGTGCCGAGCGGTTCGGTCAGATTGGCCGGAGTGCGTTGGCCGAGGAAACGAACCAGCCAGGATTCGGCGGCCCGGGCGACGCCGATCGCCACCGCGGCGAGGGCCAGGTCCTGCCAGGCGCGGGAGAGTTCGGCCTCCGCACGGTCCTCCTGCCCGGGGGCGCCGAGGTCGAGCGCGAGTTCGGCCGGCACCCGCACCCCGTCGAGGACGACGTCGTGGCTGGCGCTGGCCCGCAGGCCGAGCTGGTCCCAGGTCGGGTCGATCTCCAGGCCCTCACTCTCGCCGCGGACCAGGAAGGTGCCGATCCTCGGCTCGGGCTCGTCGGTCCGTGCGGTGACCGCCATCCAGGCCAGTGCCTCGGCGCCGGTGCAGTAGATCTTCCGGCCGGTCAGCAGCCAGCCGCCGCCGTCCCGTCGGGCCACCGTCCCGGGCAGTCCGTCCGGCCCGCCCACGGGCTCCGCCCGGAGCGTGTTGACCAGCGCGGGCCCGCGCCGGGACTCGGTGAGCAGTCGCCGGTAGCCGGCCGTCGGCCAGCCGGCGCGGCGGGCCTGCTCGGCGTGCCGGAGCAGGGTGAAGGCGGTGACCACGGCCACCGAGGCGTCGCCGCGGCCGAGTTGGGCCAGTACCCGGACGGTGTCGGTGAGCGAACCGCCCGGTCCGCCGTACCGCGGGGAGACGGTCAGGGCGAGCAGCCCGGCCTCGTGGACCGCCTCGATGCCCTGGTACGGGAAGGTGGCGTCGCGGTCGTGCTCCTCGGCGCGGGCGGCGAGCAGGTCGACCACCCGGGGCAGTCCGGCCAGGGCGGCCTCGACCGCGGCGCGGTCGGGCGCGGGCGACGTGGGGTGGCCTGAGACGGTGTGGCCGGAAGTCGACTGGCGTGAAGTCGAGCGGCCGGGACCCGATGACTCGGTTCGAGAACGATCGTTCGAGGGACGATCGTTGGCAGCGGTGGTCGTCATGGTGCTGGTGCCTCCGGGCGGCAGCATGGGCTCAGCGAGTGCGGACGGCACGCCGCACGGGCGTGCGAAACCGGCTGGCGGCCCCGGAGGTCGACACGCGGCCCGCCCCCGGGTTCGGCACCGACCGGATCAGGCCGGTTGCCCGCCGCCACGGGGGCGAAAACCCCCTCAGCGGCCCGGACACGCCGCGCTGGCGGTCCGCCGCAGGTCGAGATGCCTGCGACGGGTCAGCAGCGGGAGACGGCACGGCATGTCCGCGACTGTACGAACCGGTGATCGAAACCGTCAAGCAGCGTCCAGACCCCGGGGGACCGGTCGGCCGCGCCGGAATCAGCCCTGCTGGAACATGTCGGCCGGAAGCGGCTTCAGCAGCTGATACAGGTCGTCCGAAATCGGTCGGTCCCACGACGCGATGGTGACCAGGACGCCGTCACTGCGGCCGAACTGGGCGCAGAACACGCGCTCCTCGCTGACCTTGACCTTCTTCACGATCAGCAGGTCGTCCCCGAGCATGACCGGGAAGTCCTCGGCCGAGACGAACTCGACCGGCTCGTCGTTCTCCAGCGCCGCGAGCAACTGCCGCACCTCGAAGGGCACGCTGTCGCCGGTCTCCCGGGCGGGCGAGCCCTCGGGGAGATTGCCGATGAACATCGCCGGGCCTCTGCCGCCGAACAGGTCGTAGCGCAGGAAAATCCCCTGGCAGGAGCCGTCCGGGCCGGTCATCATGGCCGCACCGAAGTCGCCGGGCCAGTCGCCCGGGTCCATCGCGAGCACGTCGAAGTCCGGGCCGGCGGGCTGTCCGGAGCGACGGCGGAGAAAAGACATGGGAACATCGTACGTGCCCGGCACACCGCGCTCGCGAGGTGGGTGGGGCGCCGACTCGGGACCGGCGGGAGATCGACGCTCAGAGACCAATGTTGACTCTGAGCAACCGTCCGGGCTACGTTCGGTTCAGCACGACAGCCGTTCTGGGTTTCACCCTTCGGGGGGACGGCACGTCGCAACGCGGCCCTACACGCGTATCCCTCACTGTGCACTTGTCGTGCCGAAAAGCCGAGCACCCAGCTTCGTCATCGCACACCGCACAACACACAAGCCAACAGTTCCATGCATCACATGCAACAAGAGCCAGATCCGCGGGGCCCCGGCCCGTCGCTCCCGTGGATCTGCTCGGGACGCCGCCGCGTGGGGGCGTGCGGGTCCCGAGCAAAAGGTGCCGTTGTCCGAGTCGCTCTCGGATTCGGCGCCAGCCTCCCGGCGACTGCCGGCCCCTCGTGGGCCGGGACCGGCCGACGCACCCCGGTGCGCAGGGGATGACTGGGAGGATGGCCTGGCAATGCTGCCGGGCCGCACAGCAGGCGCCGTGTCTGGCCGCGTGGGGGCGGTGGGCACGGCGTCTGCCTGTGCTCATACTCTGAGCTGCGTTTGTCTAACAGTCAACAGAAATTCTGACGGGGCACGCTCAAAAGATCATCAGTTGTGATGTTCGGTACGGAAATCGCCTGCTGAACCACCGCGGAGCGGACCCGTCCGCCGTGCACTTCCGTGCCGGACGGGTCCGCTCCGCGGGTACGCGCCGGTGGCTCAGGTGAGGCCCGACGCCGGGCTGGAGCCGGGCTCTCAGGTGAGGTCGAACTCGCCGTCCCGGGCGCCGAGCACGAAGGCCCGCCACTCGGCCGGGGTGAAGACCAGGATCGGACCGTCCTCCTGCCGGCCGTCGCGCATCCCGATGTACCCGTCCACGAACGCGATCTGGACGTCTCCGACGCCCTGGCTGCTGCACAGCCACTCCGCCCCGGTGAAGTCCACCTTCGGCTTCCCGCTCGGCGCCAGCTCCGGCTGCGCGCCGATTACCTCGGTGTCCGTACCGCTGTTGACTGCCACTGACGATCTCCTCCCGACGGCATTCCGGAGCCAGCCTAGCCATACCTCCCGGGCCCGGTCAGCGGGTTGACGAGGACTCCCTCCGGGAGGGGAGGCGGGCCTCGGAGGAGGCCGGCCGGAGGAACGGTCGAGGGGCCTCAGGGCGACGTAGAAGCTCCGCGGCGCGGAGGGGCCCCGGGGCGTCACAGCGGCTCCGCCGGACTCGTCCAGGACGCGGCCGAGGCGTGTCCCGACCGGCGGGCGCCGGGGGCAGCTGCCAGAGTGCTGCCAGGGCGCGCGTACGGCCCCGAACCCAGCCCCCAGTCCACGACCCAGCCTTAAGGAGCAGCCGATGAGCCGCCGGGACGGAACCCGCGCCGACGTCATCCCCATCTCCGACGCCCCCTCGGCCCATCCTCCGGCGCCACGCACCCCACCCGCCCCCTCCCCGCTGCCCCGGCCCACCCCCGCCCGGCCGTCCGGGCACGGCCGGGTCGGGATCGTCCTGGTCTCGCACAGCCAGGAACTGGCCACCGCCGTACGCAACCTGGCACTCGCTTTGACCGGATCCGACTCCCCCGCGCCGGTCGCCGCGACCGGTGGCGATCCGGCCGACGGACCGGGCATCAGCGCGGTGCTGGTGGCCGCCGCCACCCGCCGGGTCGACCAGGGCCACGGGGTGGTGGTGCTCGCCGACCTGGGCGGGGCGGTCAACACCGTCCGGGCCCTGCTCTCGGACGCCGACGAGCACGGCCTGCCCTTCCCGGTCCGCTTCGCGAACGCGCCGTTCGTGGAGGGCGCGGTGGCCGCCACGGCGACCGCCACGGCGGGCGGGGACCTGGCGGCGGTGCTGGACGCGGCGGAGGAGGCCTACCGGCAGGGCAAGGCCTGAGGGGCCGACAAGCCCTAAGGGCGCTCCTTGCCGTCCCAGCTGAAGATCGCCGGGCCCCGGCACTCCAGGGCGTGGCGCAGCCGCTCGTGCTCGGTGTCGATCATCGGCGGCAGCTCGTCCAGTCCGAACCAGCCCACCTCCAGCGACTCGTCGTCGTTCACCCGCGCCTCACCGCCGACCGCCCGGCAGCGGAAGGTCAGCACCAGGTACTGCGTCACATCGCCGTTCGGGTAGGTGACCTGCGGAGACACGGTGACCGAGGCGAGCAGCTCGGGCACGACCACCACGCCGGTCTCCTCCAGGCACTCGCGCACCACACCGTCGGCGGGCTGCTCACCCGGGTCGAGGATGCCGCCGACCGGCGCCCATCGGCCGTCGTCGGCCCGGCGGGCGAGCAGCACCCGGCCCTGGTCGTCCACGGCGACGGCGACGACGGCGCTCAGCCAGAGCGGCCGGGTGCCGACCACGGAGCGGAGTTCGGCGAGGAAGGGGGGAATGGCCATGCGGCGCAGCCTAGCGGGCCACCTCGGCCGGTCTCCGTGGGGGCAGTCTCCGTAGGAGCAGTCCAGGTACGGGCGCCACCACTCATCGCCCGCCTCCGTGGCGCCCCGAGCCACAAGGATGTATTCACAGTAAGGGCAGGATGAAGCGATTGTCCGGGAATCGTGAAAGAAGGGCGGGAGATTGTCGGACAGGACGAAATTCGGTCGATCTGACCAATTTCACTCGATCTGTTGATCTATCGCTCGGCAGTTACCGCCGGCCTCCCACTCGCTTCCCGCTAGAGCGCGGCGCGGCGCCGGTCGCGGAACACGCCGAAGGCGATCCGGCCGAGCAGCAGAACGCCGGCCGCCAGGCAGCCGGCCACCGCCATCGCCCAGGCCGGTCCGTCACTGTCCGGAACGATCACGGCCACGACGATGCCCAGCGCCAGACAGGCCAAGCCGACCACCGCCAGCGGGATCTGGTGGGTGACCAGGGCTCCGCCGCTGCATGCGCGGGCCATCCGGGTCGCGCCGTGTGGGTGGACGGGATCACGGTCCGCATCTGCCATGAGCCCAAGGTACCCCGGGCACGCGCGGCGGGCAGCCCGCGGCGAGTGAGGATTACGGCACGCGGGGCAACCGGCCGAACGCGGGTCCTCCTGCCTGCGGCCCGCGTGTTCATGCTCCACAATCAGTCCACGAAAAATCCTCGTCCCCCCGGTACAACCATCCCGGTAGGGCAGCGGTCTCAATGGCATCGAGTGATCCAGGAGCCGTTCTCGGGACGGGTGAGAACCCCCCACCGAGAACCGGAATATCCAGGGGACGGAGCCGCCGCCCCCTGGAGTCGGAGGCCGGGCTCCGTCCTCCGGCGGGACCGCCACGCCGCTCGGCGACCGAGGGGGAACCGTTGCCGCAAACCCAGTCCACCACACCGATCTCCATCGCCCGCGCCAGGCCCGTGCCCGGCGTGCGGGCGCTGCCGCCGCCCACCGGGTGGGCGGCCGACCACCACGGAACCGGCCGCCGGGGGGCCGATCACCAGGTGGCCGACCGACACGGCGCCGACCACCACGGCACCGACCGGCACCAGGCGTCCGCCACCGCGGAGCATGCCGAGACGGAACACCAGGACGCACGGGGCGAATGGCTGCGGTTCGCCCCCGTGCAACCCCTGTTCCGGGCCCGGGCCGCCCAGCGACTCGCCGTCCTCGCCTACCACGGGGTGACCGACCACCGATCCTTCGGCGCCCAGCTCGACCGGCTGCGGAGACTGGCCACCCCCGTCTCGCTCGAAGCCGTGCTCCAGGCCGTCACCGAGCGGCGGCCGCTGCCGCCGCGCAGCGTCCTGGTCACCTTCGACGACGCCGACCGAAGCGTCCTCACCCACGCCCTGCCCGCCCTCGACGCGCGCGGCATCCCCGCGACCGCCTTCGTCATCTCCGAGCTCATCGGCACCGAACGCCCCTTCTGGTGGCACGAGGCCGACTTCCTCGCCCGCCACGGCGGCCGCGCCCGCTCGCTCGACTGCGGCCACCCCTCCCAGCTGCTCCCCCGGCTCAAGGCCATGCCCGACCCGGACCGGCGCCGCAGCCTGCACGAACTGCGGGTCAGCGCGGACCGCCGGCCACCCCGCCAGGAGCAGCTCACCCCCGCCGACCTGCTCGCCCTGCGGGACGGCGGCGTCGCCATCGGCAACCACACCCACGGGCACCCGTGCCTCGGCCGTTGCGACGACGCCACCGTCCGTGCCGAGATCACCGGCGCCCACGAGGCCCTCACCCACTGGCTCGGCGAACCCCCGACCGCCTTCGCCTACCCCGACGGCGGCCACGACCCCCGTGCCGAAACCGTCCTGCAGGAGCTCGGCTACCGCCTCGGCTTCCTCTCCGACCACCGCCTCGGCCCCCGCCTCCCCACCCACCCCCTCCAGATCAGCCGCCTCCAGGTCGACTCCACCACCAGCATCCGCCGCTTCGACACCATCCTCTCCGGCCTCGAACCCGCCTACCGCCGCTGGCGCCGCCAAGCGGTCGCCTGACGACACGCGCGTCGGGTGGGAAAGCCCCGGGGACCGGCTTCCCCACCCGACGCGCCCGCCTCGCCCTGGCACGCACCTTGCCGGGCAGGCAATCCGCTTACGGCCACCGGCCGCCCAGGAAGTCGGCCGGGCCGACTTCTACGCGCTCGCGAGTGGTAAGCGCCGCTGGCGGCAGGACAAGGACGCCCGTGCCGTCTCAGGCCTTGGGTGAGAGTTCTGGCACTACATGAGAAGTCGGCCGGGCCGACTTCCGGTGCCCGTCGGGGAGGCTCGGCTGTGCCACTCCTGCGCGCGGTGGCGGGCAGCCGGCCCCGGAGGTTGTGCCGCTCGGGCACAGGCTGGGCCCGAACGGCCATGCCTGGAGGAGAGCCAGGTCGGCGCGGCCCCGAGCATCACTGAAGAAGGCCCGCGCGAGTGGTCGAGGACCTGCCGGCCGGCTGGGGAGCCACAGCGAGAAGGGTCCGCCCGACCGGGTGCCGTCCGTGCGGGGCGGAAGCCGGACGGTGGTGCCGCTCAGCCACGGGGCCGCGCCCGAGCGGCCCCGCGTGCGGGCAGCGCCCGCTTCCGCGCGGTGTCGGACACGGACGGAGAAACCACCTCGCGCAGGAAGTCGATCAGGCCGACTTCCTGAGCGCTCTCAGGCACTGGGCGACAGGCGCCGGGCGAGAGGTCTGCGCTGCACGAGACGTCGGCCTGGGCGGCTTTCGGTCAGGGGATGAGGGTGGCGAGGGTGAGGCCCTGGGGGTAGAGGGCCGCGGCGGCGGGGAGGGTCGCGGGGCTGCCGGCGTGGAGGACGGTGAGGGTGCCGGTTCCGGCGCCGGTGGGGTCGCCGATGCGGCGGAGGGCCTGGGCGGCGACGGCGTCGGCGGAGCCGAGGAGGGTGAGGGCCGGGGAGGCGGTGGGGGCGACGGCGGCGCGGATGCGGTCCTCGACGAGTTCGTAGTGGGTGCAGCCGAGGACGAGGGTGTCGGTGCCCACCGGTGTGCGGGCGGCGGCGTCCGCGATGGCGGCCGTGATGGCGTCGTCGTCCCCGTGCTCGACGGCGTCCGCGAGGCCCGGGCAGGCGACCTCGGTGACCTCGGCGGTGCCGCCGAAGTCGCGGATCAGGCCGCGCTGGTAAGCGCTGCCGGTGGTGACCGGGGTTGCCCAGATGGCGACGCGGCCGCCGAGCGCGGCGGCGGGCTTGATCGCCGGGACGGTGCCGATGACGGGCAGTCCGGGCTCCAGCTCGGCGCGCAGGGCGGCGAGCGCGTGGACCGAGGCGGTGTTGCAGGCGATCACCAGGGCGTCGGGTTCGTACGCGGCGGCGGCCCGGCAGCAGCCGAGGGCCAGTTCGGTGATCTCTTCGGGCGTGCGTGGTCCCCACGGCATCGAGGCCGGGTTGGAGGAGAGCACCAGATCGGCGTCCGGGCGCAGCTTCCGAAGGGCGGCGGCGGCGGCCAGCAGACCAATTCCGGAGTCCATCAGTGCGATCTTCACAGGGCAAGACTTTAGTCGATGCGCCCGCCGGAGCCGGTTCTGCGGCAGACTGCCGGGGTGACCGCCCTGCTGTGGATCGCCGCGTTCTCCCTGCTGGTCTGGCTCTGGCTGGCGTGTTGCCACGGCTTGTTCTGGCGCACCGACGTACGGCTGCCGCCGCGTCGTCCGCCGGTGCGGTGGCCGCAGGTGGCGGTCGTGGTGCCGGCCCGGGACGAGGCGGCGGTGCTGCCCCTGAGCCTGCCGACGCTGCTGGCGCAGAAGTACCCGGGGCGGGCGCGGGTGATCCTGGTGGACGACCACAGCTCGGACGGCACCGGCGCGCTGGCCGCGGGGCTGCGGACGATGGACGGGCTGGAGCTGACGGTGACCGCCCCTCCCCCGCTGCCGCCGGGCTGGACGGGCAAGCTGTGGGCGCTGCGGCACGGGGTGGACCTGGTCGGTCCGGACGTCGAGTACCTGCTGCTGACGGACGCGGACATCGCACACGGCCCGGATTCGCTGGCCGAGCTGGTGGCCGCCGCCGAGAGCAACGGGCTCGACCTGGTGTCGCAGATGGCCCGGCTGCGGGTGGCGACCGGCTGGGAGCGGCTGATCGTCCCGGCCTTCGTCTACTTCTTCGCCCAGCTCTACCCGTTCCGCTGGAGCAACCGACCTGGTTCCCGGACGGCGGCCGCGGCCGGCGGCTGCTCGCTGGTGCGGCGGGAGGCGCTGGAGCGCGCGGGCGGGGTGGCGGCGATCCGAGGCGCGGTGATCGACGACGTGTCGCTGGCCCGGGCGGTGAAGTCCTCGGGCGGGCGGACCTGGCTGGGTCTGGCCGACGAGGTGGACAGCGTCCGTCCGTACCCGCGGCTGGAGCAGTTGTGGCGGATGGTGTCGCGCAGCGCGTACGCCCAGTTGAAGCACTCGCCGCCGCTGCTGCTCGGGACGGTGCTGGGGCTGACGCTGGTGTACCTGGTGCCGCCGGTGGCGGCGGTGGCCGGGCTGGTGGCCGGGGCGCCGGCGGTGACGGCGGCGGGCGGGGCGGCCTGGGCGCTGATGGCGGGGACGTACCTGCCGATGGTCCGGTACTACGGGCAGCCGGCCGCGGCCGTGCTGCTCCTGCCGTTCACGGCCGCGCTGTACCTACTGATGACGGTGGACTCGGCGGTGCAGCACTGGCGCGGCCGGGGCGCGGCCTGGAAGGGCCGGACCTACTCGCGGACGTGAGAAGCGGACGTGAGAAGCGCGTGAGAAGCCGGCACGGGTGTCGGGGGCGCGAGGAGCGGGCATGAGGAAAGCCCGGGCGCTCCGGGCCGGACGGATCCATACTGCTCGGATGGACCGTCAGCAGCTCTCCCGCCTCGCCCACGCCCACCACCCGATCGCGGCACCGCTGGCGGACGGGTCGGTGGCCCGGCTGTTGGACCGCGCGCTCGCCGGGCAGGAGTCCGGCCGGGCGCTGGACCTGGGCTGCGGCGAGGGTGCCTGGCTGCTGCGGACGCTGGCCGCCCGGCCGGACTGGCGGGCGGTGGGGGTGGACCTGGATGCGGAGGCGCTGACCCGGGCCCGGGAGACGGCCACCGCGCTCGGCGTGGTCCGGCGGATCGGCCTGCACCACCTGGACGCCCGGGAGTTCACCGCCAAGGAGCCCTTCGACCTGGTGCTGTGCGTGGGCGCCACCCACGCATTCGACGGGCTGCTGCCGACGCTCGCGGCCGCCCGGGAACTGCTGGCCCCGGGCGGCCGGCTGCTGGTCGGCGAGGGGTTCTGGGAGCGCGAGCCGTCCCAGGCCGCGCTGGACGGGCTGGGTGCCGTCCGGGAGGACTTCGCGGACCTGGCGACCACCACGGACCGGGTGCTCGCCGACGGCTGGACCCCGGTGTTCGGACACGTCAGTACCGCGCGGGAGTGGGACGACTACGAGTTCTCCTGGACGGGTTCGCTGGCCGAGTGGGCGCTGGACCACCCGGACGACCCGGGCGCGGTGGCCGCCCGCGAGGCCGCGGACCGCCACCGCGCCGAGTGGCTGCACGGGTACCGGGGGATGCTCGGCTTCGTCACCTACCTGCTGCGCCGCGACTGAACCACTGCACGGAGAGCGCTACTTCAGCCTACTTCTGGGTGCGGGCGAGGAAGTCGTCGATCAGCGGGGCGATTTCGGGCAGCTTCTCCTCCAGTGCGAAGTGCCCGGTGTCGAAGACGTGCAGCTCCGCCTCGGGCAGGTCGCGCAGATAGGCACGGGCGCCGGCCTCGGTGAAGAACGGGTCGCCAAGCCCCCAAAGCACCAGCGTGGGCGGCTGATTGGCACGCAGCCAGGCCTGCCACTCGGGGTAGAGCTCGACGTTGGAGAAGTAGTCGAGGGCCAGTTCGACCTGGATGTCCTTGCGGCCGGGCAGGTCGAGGAAGTGCTGGTCGAGCGTCCAACCGTCGGGGGCGACCAGACTCGGGTCGCCGGTGCCGCCCTCGTACTGGCTGCGGGTGACGTCCAGGGTGAGGATCGAGCGGGCGACGTCCCCGGCGCCCGGGACGCCGCGCTTGTTGGCGATGAACTCCCGCGCCTGGTCGGAGAGTCCCTCCTCGTAGGCGTTGCCGTTCTGGACCACCAGGCCGGTGATCCACTCCGGCCGGCGGGTGGCCAGGCGCAGGCCGACGGGTGCACCGAAGTCGAAGACGTACAGCGCGAAGCGGTCCAAGCCGAGTGCGAGACAGAAGCGTTCGACCACGTCGGCGAGGGTGTCGAAGCGGTAGTGGAAGGCGTCGGGCGCGGGGCTGTCGCTGTGGCCGAAGCCGGGGTAGTCGGGGGCTATCAGCCGGTAGCGGGCGCCGAGTGCGTCGAGCAGCCGGGCGTACTGGTGCGAGGCGGAGGGGAAGCCGTGCAGCAGCAGGAGGACGGGGGCGTCGGCCGGACCGGTTTCGCGGTAGAAGACGCGCAGGCCGTCGAGGTCGATGTGGCGGTGGTGGACGTGCGGGATTGTCAGCTCGCTCATACTAACCATTAAATGATATTTAAATGGTTAGTCAAGGGCTAGCTGACCATGCATCACCGACGCGAGGAGGAGTTCAGTGCTTCGGCAGCTGCTCCTGCTGCACCAGGTAGTCCAGCACCTCGGGCATCGCGTCGACGCCGCCGGCCTTGGTCGGCGAGGTGCGGTACTCGCCCTGGACGACCACGGTGGGCAGCTCGTTGATGCCGTACCGGACGAACTGGGCGGCCGCGTCGTCCACCGACTGCCCGACCTCGGCGGAGCGGTAGGTCCGGCCGAACAGCTGGGCGTCGACACCGTGACGCACCGCCCAGTCGGCGGCGGCCGACTCGGTGGTGAGGTCGGCCCGGTCGTCGTGGATCGAGCGGAATGCGCCGGCCTGAAGGCGCTCGACCAGACCCAGGCGCTCCAGCGTGTAGTACAGGCGCGCGTGGGCACGCTGGGCACCCTCGTCCGAGCTGCCCGGCCAGATCGCCGGGACGCGGCGCAGCGCGACGTCCGCTCGGTGCTTCTCGGTCCAGGCCTGCAACGGCTGTTCGAACTTCTGGGAGTGGCCGCAGTCGTACCAGAAGAACTCGACCGCCTCGGTGCGGGCACTTTCACGCACCGGCTGCGGGTGGTCGAGCCTGACGAACTGGACCCCCTCGGACGGGGGCTGGTGGGACACCGCTCCGGCCTGGACGGGGGATGCGGCGATCCCGGCGGCGACGGCGAGCAGGACGGTGGACCGCAGCAGCGACTTCGAGTTCACATCGGGAAGTCTGCTGGTGACGGCTCGTTACCGACGAGTCGTCAGGGGTCGGCGGGCCCGGATTCGCCCGGACGGCGCAGCTCGGACCACGTCGGAGCCACCCGTCAGTGCGAGGTGGGAGCTCCGGTCCACACCTCGGCGACCAGCCGCTGCCAGTCGTCCACCACCGCGCCCAGTTCGAAGTGCTCCAGCGCGTGCGCCCGGGCGGCCGCGCCGAGGCCCGCGCGGTTGCAGGCGAGTACCTTGGCCAGCGCCTCGGCCAGGGCGAGCGGGTCCCCGGGGGCGACCAGTGCGCCGGTGGCGCCGTCCCGGACCACCTCGCGCACCCAGCCGACGTCGGTGGCGACGGCGGGCACCCCGGCCAGCGCCGCCTCGATCAGCGCGCCGGGCACGCTCTCGCTGTCGCTGGTGAGCAGCAGCGCGTCGGCGGCCCGGTAGAGCGGGACGGGGTCGGGCAGGGGGCCGAGGAAGTGGGCGCGGGCGGCGGCCGGATGGCGGGCCAGGGTCTCGCGCAGCGGGCCGTCCCCGGCGACGGCGAGCCGGACGTCGGGCAGCCGGTCGAGCACGTCGAGGGCGAGGTCGAGCCGCTTCTCCGGCGCTATGGCGCCGATCCAGGCGACCAGCAGGACGTCCGCGGGCAGGCCCAGGGCGTGCCGGGCGGCGCGCCGTTCGGCCCGGCCGTCGGCGGGCGGATAGCTCTCGGCGGCACGGGAGTTGGGGATCACCCGGACCTTGCCCCCGGGGAGCCGGAACTGCTCCTCCAGGACCTCGCGCGCCTCGTCGGTGAGGGTGGTGACGGCGGCGGCGCGGTGCATCAGCGTGGCGCCGCGCAGCCTGCGCAGCCGGTTGGCGGTCCAGTAGCGGGGGTGGCCGACCGAGACGTAGACGAAGGGGGTGCGGGTACCGGCCAGCGCGAGGGCACAGGTGGCCAGGGTGTCGGAGCCGTGGGCGAGCACCACGTCGGCGGAGCGGGCGGCGGAACGCAGCGCCCGCAGGGTGCCCGGGCGCAGCCGACCGGGGCCGAGGACGGCGGCGGCGCGCAGCCCGGCGGTGTCGGGGCACTCCTCGCCGCAGTCCCCCGGAAGGGCCGTGCCCGCGGCGCACACTCCCGGAGCGGCCGCACCCGGCCGGGCGGGTGGCAAGGCCGGGTGCGGGGCGAGGGCGCACAGCGCGGAGGCCTGACCCCGGCGGCGCAGTTCCCGGTGGAGGTCACGGGCGAAGTTCTGGGCGCCGCCCCGGCGCGAGTCGCTGATCAGGTGCAGGACACGCGGGCGGGCTCCGGCCGAATCGGCCGCCGTATGGTCGGGCATGGACAGACCTTGGCACAGCACCACGCCGGGTACAGCCCCTTCGCGCAACCTGGCGGTGGCCCGTGCGCCCGCGCCCGTACACCCGATGTGCGCTGAAGACCCGCCGTCGTGCGCCGGTTGCGACCGCTGTGCGCCCCGTCTCGCCCCCGACGGCTCCGACCGACCGCCCTCCACTCCGCCGCACGCCGCCTCAAGTACCGGCTCACGCCCACCGGTTCACCGTCCCGGACGCCGACAGGCCGGAAGGCTGAGCCGCCCGCGCGCCGACCGGGAGGGCCGGGTACGGCCGGGCGCCGCCGAGCCCGGCAGGTCGGCCGGTTACGCGAATCGGGTGAACGCGGTTGGACCTCGACCCGGACCGCTCGGCAGGATGTCCGGCCGGGGCTGCCCCGTGCCGCCCCATCTCCCCCTTCCCCGTTCGGTTTTGGAGTCACCCGGTGTTCAAGGGATTCCGCAGCTTCCTGCTGCGCGGCAACGTGGTGGACCTCGCGGTCGGCATCGTGATCGGCGCGGCCTTCACCGCCGTCGTCACCGGGTTCGTCAGCGCCTTCCTCACCCCGCTGGTCGGGGTCGCCGCCGGGGCGGTCGGCGACTTCACCCAGAAGACCTTCGAGGTGGGCGGCACCAAGTTCCCGTACGGCCTCTTCGTCAACGCGCTGATCGGGTTCGTGCTGGTCAGCGCGGTGATCTACTTCGCCGTGGTCGTGCCGGTCGGCAAGCTGCAGGCGCGCTTCAAGGCGGCCGAGCCCGCGCCGGCCGCCAAGGTGGACTGCCCGGAGTGCCTGAGCTCGATCCCGGCCGCCGCGATCCGCTGCTCCTTCTGCACCTCCGAGGTCGCCGCCCGGCCGGGCCTGCCCGCGCAGAGCCAGGCGCTGCAGTCGCGCTGACGGCCCCGCAGGCGTCGTCCGGCTCATCAGCCCGGCTCACCCTGCGGATCGAGGTTCGGATCAAGGTCCGGGCGCCCGGATCGACGTCCGGCCCGCCCCCGGATCGACGTCCGGATCGCCCGCTCTGGGCTCTGACGGGAAATTTATTCCCGAAACATTCACGAGCCCCCGTCCTGCCGCCGACAGGGGCTCGAATGCGCCGGCGCACGCCCCGTCCGCAAAAGTTTCTCCGCAGCGTCCACAGCCGTCTACCGCCCGGTAACCACAAGGTCCCGTGGCGGCCGCGTCCGGGTGCTGTTCGATCACTGACGGGGTGTCAGAGCTGTCCGGAACTGGATGCCGATATGTCCGTTCTTCCTACTTTCGAAACCTTTGTGCGAGCGAAGACTGTGTAAACACTCGAACTGCTCCCCCTCCCACTCTCCTCAGCAGGCGCATTGTGGGCTTACCGTATGCCCCATGACCTCGCCCCGCTCCTACGACGGAGTCGGCTACCCCTCTCCGTCCTTCTCCTCCGGCACGCCGATTTACGACAGCCTTGTGGCTGAGCGCGGCGTCCCCCAGATCGCACCCATCAACGTGCCGGCCGCCCTGCCACCGGCGCTGTCGTCCGGATACGGAACAGGCGTCGGCCCGTCCTACGAGAACCGGTACGGCAACGGGTACGAGAGCGCCGGCAGCAACCTCCCCGCGCTGCCGCCCGCCCGCCTCGCCCTGGGCCCCGGCCCGAGCAGCGGCCCCTCCGCCGGCCCCGCCACGGCGTACATCCCGGCGCAGCCCGCTCCGGCGTACGCCGCCGCCCCGCAGCCGGCGGTCCCGGGTTACGGCGCCCCCCAGCCGTACCAGCGACCGCAGCCCGGCGCCCCCGCGTTCGCGCAGACCGCCAGCGGCGGCTACCAGCCGACCGGCGGCCAGAGCTTCGGCGGCCAGAACACCTTCATCGGCCAGGGCGGCCCGCAGACCTTCGGCGCGCAGCCGACCGGCGGCCCGGCCGGTTTCGGCCACGGCCAGCCCGGCGGCCAGCCGCAGGGCGGTCCGCAGAGCTTCGGCGGGCAGCAGTCCTTCGGCGGCCCGAACCCGGCCGGCCCCGGCTTCCAGGGCCAGGGCGGCGACCAGGGCTTCGGCGGCGCCCAGCTGCGCCCGGCCATGGCACCGGTCGCGCCGGTCCGCCCGATGCAGCCGCAGCGCCCGGGCCCGTACGGCGAGCCGGCCAACTTCCAGGGCGGCTACCAGCCGCAGGGCCAGGGCTACTGAGCCCCTGGCATCCCGGGGCCGAACCCCCATCGGCCCACACCCGCACCACCTGAGCACCACCCGGCGACCCCTGAACGCCGGGCGAACGGAGAAACGGGTCATCCACGGACCGCCCGGAACGCCCCCCCACGGCGTCCCGGGCGGTCCGTGCGCTCAGGGGGAGGTCCGGAGGGCGCGGGCGTGCGGGGAGTCGTGCGCGTGCGGGGCGGTCCGGGCCCCGTTCGGATGCCACCGCGCTGCTGGCAGGATGGGGGAATGCACCTCACCGGACTCCACGTCTACCCCGTCAAGTCGATGTACCGCCTGAGCCCGGACACTGCCGCGGTCCAGCCCTGGGGGTTGGCCGGAGACCGCCGCTGGATGCTCGCCGACCCCACCGGACGCTTCGTCAGCCAGCGCGAGAACACCGCGCTCGGGCAGATCCGGGTCGCCCTGCTGCCCGACGGCGCGCTGTCGCTGACCGCCCCGGGCGGCTCCCGGATCGAGGTCACCGCCCCCGCCGTCGCGGCCGGCGACCCGCTCGCCGAGGTCGAGGTCTGGGGCACCCGCTTCCGCGCCGTCGAGGCCGCCAAGGATGCGCACGAGTGGATCGCCGAGCACCTCGGCGACTACCGCCTGGTGCACCTGGACGACCCGCGCGCCCGGCCCGTCGACCCCGAGTACGGCCGGCCCGGCGAGACCGTCTCGATGGCCGACGGCTTCCCGCTGCTGCTCACCACCACCGCCTCCCTCGACCGGCTCAACGAGCTGATCGCCGCCGAGCACCCGGAGGGCCACGAGGCCCTGCCGATGGAGCGCTTCCGCCCCAACCTTGTGGTCGGCGGCTCCGAGGCCTGGGCCGAGGACGGCTGGCGCCGGATCCGGATCGGCTCGCTCACCTTCAAGGTGGTCAAGCCCTGCGGCCGCTGCGTGATCACCACCACCGACCAGGAGAGCGGCGAGCGACGCGGCCCCGAGCCACTGCGCACCCTGGCCCGGCACCACCGGCTGCTGCGCAAGGCCGCGTTCGGGCAGAACCTCATCCCCGAGCGCCCCGCCGGCGTCGAGGGCGACGTGCTCGGCACGCTGCGGCTCGGCGACGACGTCGAGGTGCTGGAGGACGGGGCACACTGGCCGGCCGACGGGCGCTGAGCGCCCGCCCGTGCCCCGGGTCGCACGCTCGTTCCGGCTCGTCGGCATGCGCACCGCTCCCGGGGCGTCCGCACCCGCTCCACTTCCGGGGCTCCGGTACGGAACCCCGACTGTGCGCGCTCGTTGAACAAGTGGTCGGAACCTGTGGCCGCGATGGGCGCTACCGGTGTCCGCGCGACCGAGGGCGGCCGGAGCACCCAGACGGGCGCGCTACGGTGGGCGGACGGCCCGCGCACCCCGCGCGTACGGCCCGTAGATCGCCGGCACGACGAAGGTGGGGACGACAGACCGTCATGGCTGAGCACAGGGTCCGGGTCACCCAGGACAGCGCATCCCGCTGGCGTCGCCGCGCGGGCGAGTACGTCACGCTCGCGGAGGCCCTGGCGGCCGCCGAGGCGGGCGACACCGTGACCGTCCGGCCGGGGACCTTCCGGGAGAACGTGCTGCTGGACAAGCCGGTGACGATCGTTCCGGCCCAGGGCCCGGGCACCGTCCGGATCGAGCCGACCTCCGGGGTGGCACTCACCGTCACCGCCGCCGCGACCGTGCGCGACCTGGTGATCGAGGGCGGCGACAGCTCCACCCCGGCCGTGCTGGTCACCGGACCGCAGGCGACGCCCGCGTTCAGCGGCTGCCGGGTCGAGACCCGCTCCGCCACCGGGATCGAGGTCACCGACGGCGCCCGGCCGACCCTGCGCGGCTGCGTGGTCGCCAACCCCGGCGGCCTCGGGCTGCGACTGCGCGGTGAGGGGACCGCCGCCGCCTTCGAGGACTGCGAGGTCGCCGCGGCCGGCCAGGCCGGGCTCGCCGTCCTCGGCGGCGCGACCGCCGCCCTGGACCGCTGCCGCGTCCACCACGCCTCCGGCGCCGGGGTGCTGCTCTCCGACCCGGGCAGTGCGGCCGAACTGACCGGCTGCGAGATCTACGAGATCCGCGGCAGCGGCGTCCAGGCCGAAGCCCAGGCGGGCGGGCGGCTGGTCGACTGCGAGATCCACCGGGTCACCGGCAACGGTCTGACCCTGGACGGCGAGGCCGAGCTCGTACTCACCGGCTGCCGGGTGCACGACCTGCCGGAGAACGGCGCCGACCTGCGCGGACGCTCCCGGCTCAGCCTCGCCCACAGCACCGTGCGGGACTTCGGGCGCGGGGCGCTGTCGGTCTGGGACCAGGGCACCGAGGCCGTCGCCGAGTCCTGCCAGATCCACGGCTCCACCGGCGAGTACCCGGCGCTGTGGGTCAGCGACGGCGCCCGGCTCACCCTCACCGACTGCTCGCTGCACGACCTGCCGGACGCGCTGTTCGTCCTCGACCGGGACTCCGCCGCCGTCGCCGAAGGCTGCTCGTTCAGCCGGATCCGCAGCTCTGCGGTCTCGGTCAGCGGCGGGGCCACGGTGTCCCTGGCCGGCTGCCGGGTGCAGGAGGCCGGCACCGGGCTCTGGTTCCGCGACCACGGCAGCGGCGGACTGCTCACCGGCTGCGAGATCTCGGACGTGGCCACCGGCGTCATCGTCACCAAGGGCGCCGACCCGGTGCTGCGCGACTGCACCGTGCGGGCCAGCACCGACGCCGGGGTGTACGTCTCGGCGCAGGGGCGCGGCACCTTCGAGGACTGCCGGGTCTCGCACGGCAAGGGCTTCGGCTTCCACATCATCGACGGGTGCCGCACCCAGCTCACCCGGTGCCGGGCGGAACAGAACGAGCGGACCGGGTTCGAGTTCTCCGAGCCGGGCCCGGTCACCGAGGGGTGCACCTCGGACGACGTCGGGCCGACCGCCACCGCGAGCTCGGCCACCGAGGTTCCGGCCCCGCGGGCGGCCCAACTGGGCGCCGCTGTACCCGTGTTGGCCGCTCCTTCGGGCGCTTCGGCCGGTTCCGCGATCGCGCCGATCCCGGACTGCCGGCCGGCCGACGAGGCGCTCGCCGAACTGGACTCGCTGGTCGGGCTGGCGACGGTGAAGCAGGAGGTGCGCACCCTGATCGACCTGATCTCGGTCGGCCGGCGCCGCCGCCAGGCCGGGCTCAAGGCGCCGTCGCTGCGCCGCCATCTGGTCTTCACGGGCGCCCCCGGAACCGGCAAGACCACCGTCGCCCGGCTGTACGGCGAGATCCTCGCCTCGCTCGGAGTGCTCCAGCGCGGACACCTGGTCGAGGTGGCCCGGGTCGACCTGGTCGGCGAGCACATCGGCTCCACCGCGATCCGCACCGCCGCCGCCTTCGACCGGGCGCGCGGCGGGGTGCTGTTCATCGACGAGGCGTACGCACTCGCGCCCGAGGACGGCGCGCGGGACTTCGGGCGCGAGGCGATCGACACCCTGGTCAAGCTGATGGAGGACCACCGGGACGAGGTGGTCGTCATCGTGGCGGGCTACACCGCCGAGATGGAACGCTTCCTGTCCGCCAACCCCGGCGTCTCGTCACGCTTCTCACGCACCATCACCTTTTCCGACTACACGGCGGACGAGCTGCTGGAGATCGCCCGGGCGCAGTGCGCGGAGCACGAGTACGCGTTCTCCGAGGCGACCGAGGGCGCGCTGCTGGAGCACTTCGCCCGACTGGAGCGCGGCCCCAACTTCGGCAACGGGCGCGCGGCGCGGCAGGTGTTCGAGACGATGGTCGAGCGCCACGCGGTACGGGTCGCGGCGCTGGCCGACCCGTCGACGGAGGAGCTGCAGCTCCTGGTGCCGGGGGATCTGCCGACGGTGCCGCTGCCGTAGGGGTCCTGGGAACTCGCCGTCGACGGCGGGACGTTGGGCCCGCATGAGCACGCTTCTGACGGGTGCGGCAGGCGGGTTGCTGCTGCCGGCCGGGCTGGTGGTCCTGTTCTTCCTGGGCGCGGTGGTACGGCGACTACGCGCCCGTCCGGCGGCGGATCCGACCGGTGGGCGCGGTGCGGGTGCGACCGCGACAGAGGAACTGCATGCGCTGCTGTATCCGAGCAAGCGGGTGCAGCTGGAGCAGCGGCGGATCGAGCTGGTGTTGCGGGACGACGAGCACGACGGCGCGCCGAAGCGCACGGGGATCGACCTTGCGGGTGGGCGAGCGGTGCTCCGGCGGCCGAGTGACGACTGACAGCTGGCAGTCGGCAGCTGACAGGCTTCAGCGAACAGATAACAGGTTTCAGATTTCAGATTCTGTCTGCTGAAATCTGTTATCTGTTCGCCGCCTGACAGAACGTCAGCCTATCCAGGCGCCGCCCTTCAGGAAGGACTCCAGGGCGGCCCGGTACGGCGCGATGTCGATCCGCTCGCCCGCCAGCCAGTCGTCCGAGTAGTACTTGTCCAGGTAGCGGTCCCCCGGGTCGCAGATCAGGCTGACCACGCTTCCCGTGTGCCCGGTCGCCCGCATCTCGGCGACGATCCGCAGCGCGCTCCACAGTCCCGTTCCGGTGGAGGCACCCGCCTTCTTACCGAGCACCTGCTCCAGCACCCGCACCGCGGCGATCGAGGCGGCGTCCGGCACCTTCATCATCCGGTCGACCGCCCCGGGAACGAAGCTCGGCTCCATCCGGGGCCGTCCGATGCCCTCGATCCGGGAGCCACTGTCGCAGACGGCGTCCGGATCGTGGTTCACCCAGCCGTCGAAGAAGCAGGAGTTCTCCGGGTCCGCCACGCAGATCTGGGTGTCGTACTGCATGTAGTGCACGTACCGGGCGATGGTCGCCGAGGTGCCGCCGGTGCCGGCGGTGGCGACGATCCAGGCCGGCTCGGGGTGCGGCTCCAGGCGCAGCTGGGCGAAGACCGACTCGGCGATGTTGTTGTTGCCGCGCCAGTCGGTGGCCCGCTCGGCATAGGTGAACTGGTCCATGTAGTGCCCGCCGGTCTCCTCGGCGAGCCGGGCGGAGGCCTCGTACACCTCGTCCGAGCGCGCGACCAGGTGGCACTCGCCGCCGTGGAACTCGATCAGGTCGATCTTGGCCTGGCTGGTGCTCTTGGCCATGACCGCGATGAACGGCACCCCGATCAGCTGGGCGAAGTACGCCTCGGAGACGGCGGTGGAGCCGCTGGAGGCCTCGATCACCGGCTTGCCCGGGCGGATCCAGCCGTTGCAGAGCCCGTAGAGGAAGAGCGAACGGGCCAGGCGGTGCTTGAGGGAGCCGGTCGGGTGGGTGGACTCGTCCTTGAGGTAGAGGTCGATCCCCCACTCCGTCGGCAGCGGGAAGCGCAGCAGGTGGGTGTCGGCGGAGCGGTTGGCATCGGCCTGGACCTTGCGCACCGCCTCCTTGAGCCAGGCGCGGTACTGCGGGTCCGAGCGGTCGACGTCGACGGTCGGCTCGATGCCGGGGATCCCACCGGGCTGGGTGCTCATTGGTCACTACTCCCTCGTTGCGGCCCCCCACTGCTCACTACGAGTGTACGATGGTCACGATAAGTGACCGTTTCCAGAAGCCCAGCTTCCGCTTATCGCCCCTCCGACAATACGGACACCACGGACACCCCGTCCTACACGGGCACCGACTGCGGGTCGGCCAGGTACGGCCCCCAACCCAGCTCGGCCGCACCCGCGAGCGCACCGTGCGCCAGCCCGGCCCCGACGATCGGCACCCGCCCGCTGCGCCCCCACAGGCAGCGCTCGGCGACCACCGCGCGCAGCCGGTCGGGGGCGGCCTCCAGCAGGTCGAGGTGGAGGCCGCTGAGCACCACCCGGTCCGGGTTGAGGATGTTGGCCACGCCCGCCAGCCCCAGCCCGAGCCGGTCGATGACGTGCTCCACCGCCGCCCGCGCCCGCTCATCGGTGGCGGCCGACCAGCACAGCTCGCGGGCCTGGTCGAGCAGTGGGCGGCCCGGCTCCGGAGTGAGCCCGGCGGCGGCGAACAGCGCGTCGGGGTCGGTCTCGGAGTTGAGGCAGCCCCGGTTGCCGCACACGCAGGGGCGGCCCTGCGGGTCGACGGTGAGGTGGCCGACCTCCAGGGCGAGTCCGGCGCTGCCGGTGTGCAGGTTGCCGTCGATCACCAGCGCGCCGCCGACACCGCTGTGGCCGGAGGTGACCAGCAGCAGGTGGCGGGCGCCGCGCCCGGCGCCGTGGCGGTACTCGGCGAGCGCGGCGAGGTTGGCATCGTTGCCGACGAAGGTGGGCAGCGGGCGCAGGACGTTCGGACCGTGGTCGGCGCGACCGACCTCGATGTCGTACAGGTCCGCGACCGGGGTGCCGCTGGGCCAGGCGAAGTGCAGCGCGGCCAGCGCGGTGCCGTCCGGTTCGGTGACGGGGTTGGGCAGCGCGAGCGAGGCGGCCAGACAGCGACGGTCGGTGGAGCGGGCCAGTTCGGCGCCCGCCTGGGCGACCGCGCGCAGCATCCGGACCGGGTCGGTGGCGGCGGGCAGCGGCAGGTGGACGGGCGGGTCGAGCAGTCCGCCGAGGCCGACCAGGGTGACGCTCAGCTGGTCGGCGTGGATCTGCCCAGCGACCACCACCGGGCCCTGGGGGTCGATCGCCAACCGGTGCGAGGGCCGGCCGCGGCCGCCTCCGGCCGGGCGGGAGTCGACGGTGATCAGGCCGAGCGCCTCAAGTTCGGCCGTGACCGCCCCGGCAGTGGCCCGGGTGACGTCCAGCGCACGGGTGAGCGCGGAGCGGGTGGGCGTCTGGCCGGTGTGGATGAGCGAGAGCGCGGGGCCGAGCAGCGTCCGACCGCGGTCGGGGGCCGCGCGGCGGTGGGCGTCGCGCGGCGCGTCGGGGTCGGTCCCGGAGAGGGGCCTCGGGCTTGAAGGTGAGAGCTGCACACCCCTATTGTGACTTTGTGCCGCTTCGAAACAAAATCCGTTCCCACCCACGCCCCGACGACTCCCTCATCCAGTCTCGCAGCACAACCCGGGCGACCGACAGTCCCTGGAGCCCCGCACGGCTCGCACTCACCGCCTTCTTCGCCGTCGACGGCTTCCTCTTCGCCGCCTGGGTCGTCCGCATCCCGGACGTCCGCAGCCAGGTCAGCGCCTCGCACAGCACCCTCGGCCTGGCCCTGCTCTGTCTGTCCATCGGAGCCGTCCTCACCATGCCGCTGGTCGGCCGGCTCTGCCTGAGGTACGGCTCGCGGCCGGTCACCGTCGGCTCGCTCGCCCTGCTCGGCCTCGCCGTCCCCCTGCCCGCGCACGCCCACTCGGTGCTCTCGCTCGGGGGCGTACTGCTGCTGTTCGGCGCCGGGTACGGCGGCGCCAACGTCGCCATGAACAGTGCCGCCGTCGACCTGGTGGCACAGCTGCGACGGCCCGTCATGCCCAGCTTCCACGCCGGGTACAGCCTCGGCGGGCTGCTCGGCGCGGGCCTCGGCGGACTGCTCGCCGACCAGCTCACCACCGCCTGGGCGCTCGCGCTCGGCGGTCTGCTGGGCCTGGCCGTCACCGTCGGCGCGGGCGTCGTGCTGCTGCGCAGCCCGGCGGCGCCGATGGTTGCGCCGGAACGTTCCGCCAAGGACTCGGCGGACCGGTCGGCCGGGGGCCACGCCCGGCTGCTGGTGCTGCTGCTCGGCCTCACCGCACTGTGCACCGCGTACGGCGAGGGCGCGATCGCCGACTGGACCACCCTGCACCTGACGGACGACGTCCACGCGAGCGCCGGAACGGCCGCCGCCGGGTACGCCGCTTACGCCTTCGCGATGACCAGCGGACGGGTCGGCGGCACCTGGCTGTCCATCCGGCTGGGCCAGAACCGGCTGATGCTGCTCGGCGGACTGGCGGCGGCGGTCGGCATGCTGGTCGCGGCGCTGGCCCCGGCGGTACCGGTCGCGATCGGCGGCTTCGTACTGGTCGGCCTCGGTCTGGCCAACCTGTTCCCGCTCGCCATCGCCCGGGCCGGCGCGACGGGCGGCCCGCAGGGCGTCGCGCTCGCCTCGACGCTCGGGTACGGGGGGATGCTGATCGGGCCGGTGGTGATCGGTTTCCTCGCCGACGCGGCCGGACTGCCGCTGGCCCTGACCACGGTGGCCCTCGCGGCGACGGCGGCAGCGTTCCTGCCGTTGGTGGTGGGGCGTCGCTGACGGGCTGCGGGTTGTCGGGGGGCGGGATGGTGGCGGACAGATGACGGCGAACAGATAACAGATTTCACCATCTGTTATCTGTTCGCTGTTGGTCACCCCGCCCCCGCCCCCGCTGCCACACCCGCCCCAAAGGTGGCAGGATGCGGCCCCATGACGACCACCGGACGCATCCAGGTACTGCGCGCCAGCGAGCGCCCCGCCACCGCGTGGCTCAACGGGGGCGGGGTGACCAGGGAGGTCGCCGGGTTCCCGGCCGGGGCCGGGCTGGACGGCTTCGACTGGCGGGTCAGCCTCGCCGACGTCGCCTCCGCCGGGCCCTTCTCGCCCTTCCCCGGCATCGACCGGGTGATCACCCTGGTCGAGGGCGCGGGCATGACGCTCACCGTGGACGGCATCGAGCAACTGGTCGACGTACCGTTGCGCCCGTTCGCCTTCCCCGGCGACGCCACGACGGACTGCCGACTGCTCGGCGGCCCGGTGGTGGACTTCAACGTGATGACCCGTCGCGGCCGGGTCGAGGCCACCGTCGACCTGCGCAGCGGGCCCGGCCCGGTGGAGGTCCCGCCCGCGGCGACCGTCCTGCTGGTCTGCCTCGCCGGTTCGGCGACCCTCGACGGCACCGAACTGGCCCGCTTCGACGCCGCCCTGCTGACCAACCCCGGTCCGTACGAGCTGCGCCCGGCCGACGGCACCACCGCCGCCGTCACCTTCCGCACCGCCCGCTGAGAAACGCGACCGCCCGTGCCCCCGGGGCAGCCGGGGGCACGGGCAGTCACGGCGATCGTCGCAGCGAGCGCTCAGCCGCAGAGCACCGGCGTGGCGTGCGCCGGGTCCAGGGCGTTGGTCACCAGGTGCAGCGCCGTCGGCGAGAACGCGATCGCCACGTGCTCGGCGAGCGTGATCGGGCAGTGGTCCTGCAGCACCTCGTTGTCGACGTCCGGCCCGTTCAGGAACTGGGTCTGCCACGGGGTGACGACCTCGTCGTACACCGTCGAGATCACCGTGTAGCTCACCCCGGGCGCGGTGTCCGGCCGGGACGCCATGGTCCGGTTGAAGTCGGAGCCCACCGCCTGGTCACGGCAGGCCTGGCAGACCGTGTAGATCAGGTCCGTGACGCCCGGGAAGTACGGCGCGAGCTTGGTGATCCCGTCGAGCGTCGTGCCGTGGTTGGACGGCGCCAGGCCGACCAGCTTGTCCACCTTCGAGGCCCCGCCGAGGAACTTCAGGTAGTAGTTCGGCAGCATGCCGCCCTGCGAGTGTCCGACGATGTCGACCTTCGCCGCACCGGTCGCGTTGCGCACCACGTCGACGAAGTTCGCCAGTTGGGCCGCCGAGGCGGGCACCGGCCCGAGCCCGCCGATCGGCAGCAGCAGGCCGCTGCCGGTGGAGGTGATGCCGGGAATGGTGCCGTAGTCGAGGGCGAAGACGCAGTACCCGAGGCCCTTCAGCAGCGGGGAGAGCGCCAGCCAGTTCTCGTAGCGGTTGGCGAAGGTGCCGTGCACCAGGACCACCGGGTTGGGGTGCGCGGCGGTCGGTCGGCAGTTCCAGTCGTTGGCGCCGGGCGGCGAGGCCACCGAGTCTCCGTCGGGCGGCAGTTCAGCAGCGGCGGTGACGTCCGGGCCTGCGGCGGCCGGGCTCGCGGCGGCCGCCGGAGCGGCCGAGGCCGGGCCCGCCGTCGCGCCCGCCAGCAGCGCGCCCGCCAGCAGGGCCGCGCCGAAGGCTCCGCCGAGCCGACGGCGCAAGGGAGTTGCGGGGAAGCGGAGAAGTGGGGTTCTCAACTGTTGCCTCCACAGCGGAAGTTTGTTACCAACAGGTAGCCCGAGTGGCTCAATCATGCGGTCGCCCCTCCGGCCCGGCCCTTGGGCGTTCCCCAGACCTGGACGGTGTTCTCTGTGACCGGTCACAACGCACCCCACTGCACGCCCCCGGACACCCCCGGAACCACGCCGACCTGGCACGTACCGGTGATCGGCGGCCGCCCGGCCGACCAGCTACTCCTCGGCGGCGTCCGCGAGTTGGCCGAGGGCGTGGTCGCCGCCCTACTGGACCGCGTGCCGGTCTACCGCCGCCTCCCGCGCGAGCAGCTCACCGGCGAGCTCACCCGGGACACCGAACGCCGCATCCGCGCACTCGCCCACGCCGTCCGCACCGGACTCCCCGCCCCCGCCGGGGAGTTCACCGCCGTACGGGAGGCCGCCGCGCGCCGCGCCGGGGAGGGCCTGCCGCTGGACGCCGTGCTGCTCGCCCACCACCTCGGGCTCGAAGTCTGCTGGGAGTTCGTCACCCGGGACACCCACGCCGGTGACGCCGCCGACCTGCTGGTGCTCAACCGGCTGCTGCTCGACCAGCTCCGCCAGGCCACCACCGCCGCCGGCGCCGGCTACCTGGACGGTCGGCGCCCGGCCGGCGACCGACGCTCCACCGCCCGGCAGTCCCTGCTCTCCGCGCTGCTCGCCGGCACCCCCGCCGAGGAGGCCGCCGCCCGGGCGGGCGTCCGGCTTCCGGCAGGCTACGCGGCGCTCTGCCTGTCCCTCGCCGACCACCCGGACGAGCGCGCCCCGGGCGTCGACCCGGCCATCGCCGCCCACCGCAAGCTGCGTCGCTTCGTCGCCGAACTCGACCACCGCACCCGGCAGTCGGCGCTCACCGCGCTCACCCCATCGGGCGGCCTGGTCCTGGTCCCGCTCGACCCGGAACCCGAGTCGGCCGACGGCACCGCCCCCGAAGCCCCCTGGCCGCAGCTCGCCGCCACCCTCACCGCCGCGGCCCGCGCCGCCGGGGCGCCCGTGCTGGCCGGAGCGGCCGCCGCGGTACCGGCCGAGGTGCCGGGCGCCGCCGCGCTCGCCTACGAAGTCCTGGACGTGGCAAGGGCCTTCGGCCGACCGGCCGGTCTGCACCGACTCGACGACGTGCTGCTGGAGTACCAGCTGACCCGGCCCAGTCAGGCCCGCTCCCGGCTCGCCGCACTGCTCGAACCGCTCGCCGACGGCGGGGAGTTGCTCACCACCCTGCGCACCCACCTGGCCGGCGGCCTCAACCGCCGCCACACCGCGAGCGCCCTGCACCTGCACCCGAACACCGTGGACTACCGGCTGCGCCGGATCGCCGTCCTCACCGGCCTGGACCCGTCCCGCCCGGCCGACCTCCTGCGGATCACCGCGGCCATCGCCGCGCGCGCCGCCGAGCAGTCCTCCCCGGCGCGCTAGTTGCACCGGGCACCCGCGCCGCCGGGAACGGTGGTGCGGCTGCCGTGGTGACGAACGGGGGTCAGCAGTTCAGCGACGCGTGCTCCCCCACCCAGGAGTTCAGGCTGGACCAGGTCTGCGGCCCGACGACGTCCCGCCCGGTGCCAGCACACCGCTGGACGGCCCTCAGCCCTGCTCCCCCGGCAGCCGCAGGTCCCAGCCCACCAGGGCGCGCAGCTGCTCCGCCGTCACCCCGTCCGGCACCGGCCGGGGCGGCTCGTGGCGCAGCGGCGGCTGCCAGCCCTCCTCCTCGGTCCAGCGGCGCACCACCTTGGCGGGCGCCCCGGCGACCACACAGTGGGACGGCACCTCGCCGCGCACCACGGCCCCCGCGGCGACCACCACGTTGCGCCCGATCCGTGCCCCCGGCATGATCACCGCGCCGGTGCCGATCCAGCTGCCCGCGCCGATCTCCACCGGCACGTTGCGCGGCCACTGCTTGCCGATCGGCAGCTCGGTGTCCCGGTACTCGTGCGCCTGGTCGCTCACGTACACGCCGGGCCCCGTCCAGACGTCGTCGCCGATGACGATCGACTGGTGGCCGACGATGTGGCTGTCCCGTCCGATCACGCAGCCGCCGCCGATCCGCACGATCGGCTCCGGCCCGAGGTCGAGGCCGGGCAGGAAGCCCGCGCTGATGGTGACCCGCTCACCGATGATCGAGAACGGCCCGATGGTGATCCACTGCTCGTTGAACACCGCCCCGAGCGGGAAGGCGAGGGTCGTGCCGTCCCCCAGCTCGCCGAACCGGTACGGGCCCGGGTTCCGGTTGGTGACCGCGCCGGTCCGCTGCACCCAGCGCCAGCCCCGGTGGACGAGGCGTCCGGCGGCCCGGCGGCCACCGGTCCGGACGGCGGAGAGAAGCGAACGGGTTATCGGCATGCGCTCACGTTACCGGCCCGTAGCGTCCGCCCGGTCGCCGGGAGGTCGACATCACACCAGCCCCACCGGCCCCAGCCGTACCGATCTCACCCGCCTCACCCGCACCGACCCCAGGGCCGTCCGAAATCCGCCACCGACGGCGGGCGGCGGTGAAAGACTCCGTCCCATGGAGATCTCCGCACACATCGACGCGCTGCGCCGCGAGGGCACCCTGCTGACCGAGGCCGCCGCCCGCACCGACCTCTCCGCCCCCGTACCGACCTGCCCGGACTGGCGGCTGGGCGACCTGCTGCGGCACGTCGGCCACGTCCACCGCTGGGCCGCCACCTACCCGTCGAGGGGCCTGCGGGCGCCGCTGGACCCGGCGGGCGAGCAGGAGGCCGTCGGACCGGCGCCCTCGGACGCCGCACTGCTCGACTGGTTCCGCGAGGGCCACGCTGCCCTGGTGGCGACGCTCACCGAGGCCCCGGCCGAGGTGGAGTGCTGGAGTTTCCTGCCCGCACCCAGCCCGCTGGCCTTCTGGGCACGGCGTCAGGCGCAAGACCGCCGTCCACCGCTTCGACGCCGACGCGGCGGCCGGATCGCCGGGCCCGGCCGTGGACACCGCGCTCGCCCTGGACGGCATCGACGAGCTGCTGCGCGGCTTCATGGTCCGCAGCCGGTCGAAGGTGCGCAGCGACCGCCTGCGTACCGTCCAGGTCCGGACGACCGACGGCCCCGGCTCCTGGCACCTGACCATCACCCGCGAGCCGCTGTCCGTCAGCACCGAGGAGCCCCCCGAGCCGGCCGACCTGACCCTCACCGGACCGGCCCGCCAGCTCTACCTTCTGCTCTGGAACCGGCTGACGGTCGAACAGGTCGAGCGGAGCGGGCGGTCCGAGCAGACGGAGCCTGCAGAGCAGGCCGGGCAGGTCGAGGTCAGCGGCGACCGGGACCTGCTCGACCTCTGGCGGGACACCGCGGCGATCGGCTGACCCCGGGCGAGTCAGCCGATCCCGAACCGAGTCAGCCAGTCCGGAGCCGAGTCAGCCGGCCCCGAGCCGACGCGGCAGGTCGTACGCCGACTCAGCGCACCCAGGCAGCGGGCCGCTTCTCCAGGAACGCCCGCATGCCCTCCTGCGCCTCCGCCGAACCGAACAGCCGCGCCGACAGCTGCACCAGCTCGTCCGCGTCGCGCTGGAAGGAGCGCGCCACCTCGGCGTTGGCCAGCCGCTTGGACTCGGCCAGCCCCTGCGGCGAGCCCTGGCGCAGCGCGTCCAGCAGGCCCTTCAGCACCACTCCGGTGTCCTCGGTGGACTCGGCGGCCCGGGTGAGCAGACCGATCCGGGCCGCCTCGGCGGCGTGGAAGACCTCGCCGGTCAGGTAGTAGCGGGAGGCGGCACGCGGGTCCAGCTTGGGCCGCAGCGGCAGCGAGATGACGGCGGGCGCGAGGCCGAGCCGGACCTCGGTGAAGGCGAAGGTCGCGGCCGGTCCGGCGATGGCGAGGTCCGCCGCGCCGATCAGGCCGAGGCCGCCGGCCCGGGCGTGCCCGTCGACCACGGCGATCACCGGCTTGGTGCAGTCCACGATCGCCTTCTGCAGCTCGACCAGGCCGCGCGGGCCGACCGTCGGGTCCGCGCCGGTCGCCTCGGAGAGGTCCGCGCCTGCGCAGAACACCTTGCCGGTGTGGGTGAGCACCACCGCGCGGACGTCCCGGTTCGCCGCCGCGACCGCCAGTCCGGCGTGCAGCTCGGACATCAGGCGGGAGGAGAGCGCGTTGCGGTTGTGCGGCGAGTCGAGGGTGAGCGTGGTGACGGCATCGACGGTGCTGACGCGAACGAGGGGCTCTGCGCTGGTCATCGGAGTGGGCCTGCCTTCCGGCTGAGGGTGGGTCGGACTGCGGGCGCGGGGCCGGGGTGCCCGGACCGCGCCCGGACGACTCTGGCACGCCCACCCGCCCCTCGGCCAGAGCCAACCGCACCCCGGCCGGAGCCGATTGCTCGGTGGCCGGGCGGAAATCCGCTGGTGGCGGCCGCCGCACTCCCGGCAGCATGGGCGGCATGATCACCGAATCCCCCGTTCTGCTGCTCGCGCCGCGCATCAACGAGACCGGCCTCCAGCTGCGCACCGCCGCCGGACTGCGCGGCCTGCGGGCGCACACCGCGACGTCCTGGCAGGCCCCGCGCGAACTGCTCGGTGCGCCGGTTCACGTGTACGGCGGGCCGCTGTTCGGCGACGCGGTCGGACGGGAGCTCGGCCTCGCCCTGCTGGAGCCGGCCGAGGACTGGCTGGCCCGGCTGCCGCTCGCGCTGGCCGGACGACGGGTGTCCGCCACCACGCTTGCCGAGGCCCGCGGGCTGCACGGGCCGGCCTTCGTGAAGCCGCCGGCCGACAAGCTGTTCGCCGCCCGGGTCTACCCGGACGGCGGCTCGCTGCCCGGGCCCGAGCTGTTGGACGGTGACACCCCGGTGCTGGTGAGCGAGGTGGTGCGGTTCCGCACGGAGTACCGACTGTTCGTCCTGGACGGCGCGGTGCGGGCCGGCTCGCGCTACGCGGTGGACGGCGAGCTGTCCGTCGGGCCACTCGGGCAGGACGGCTCCGAGGTGCTGGCCTTCACCCACGACGTGCTGGCCGCCTCGGCCTCGCAGGCCCCGCTGCCGAGCGCGGTGGTGGTGGACGTCGGTCGCACCGACCACGGCTGGGCGGTGGTCGAGGCCAACGCAGCCTGGGCCAGCGGGGGTTACGCAGCCGAGCCGGACGCCGTCCTGGACGTGGTGCTGCGCTCGGCCGGTCCGGATGCCCAACTTCCCGCCACCGACCGGCCGTTCCGGCGCGAACTGCCCGCAGTGCTGCGCTGACCGACCAGTTGGCCGGCCTGTGGGCCGGCCTGTGGGCCACCCAGTTGGCCGGCCAGTTGGCCAACCCGCAGGCCGCCAGGGGGAATCGCTTGCGGTCCGAATGCGCGATGGCGCACGATCATGCGCCATGACCACCACGCACCTCACCCACATCACCGAGCCACCCGGCGTCGCCCCCGGGACGGGCTACACCCAGGTCGTCACCGGCACCGGCCGACTGGTCCAGGTCTCCGGCCAGGTCGCCTTCGACGAGCACCGGAACCTGGTCGGCGAGGGCGACCCGAAGGCGCAGGCGCGGCAGGTCTTCGAGAACCTGCGCCGCTGCCTGGCCGCCGCCGGGGCCGACTTCTCCGACGTCGTGAAGTTCACCTTCTTCATGACCGACATCGCCTACCTCTCGGCCATCCGGGAGGCCCGCGACGCGTACCTGGGCGACCTGCCGCTGCCGACCGCCTCGGCCATGCAGGTCGCGGCACTGTTCCGCCCGGACGTGCTGATCGAGATCGAGGCGATGGCGGTGGTCCGGGAGTAACGACGGCTCACGCCGCTCGGAGCAGCCGCCGGTCACGCCGCGCGGAGCCGCAGCTCCCGCCGTCCGGCCCACCGGACGGCGGGGCCCATCGCCAGGCCGGCCGCCGCCAGCACCGCGCCCAGCACGGCCCACCCGACCAGCCCGAAGCCGATCACTGCGGTGCTGACCACCGCCGGTCCGGCCATCATCGTGGCCGCCGAACCCGCGTTGAACACGCCCTGGTAGGCGCCGTGCTCACCCTCACCCGCGAGGTCGTAGCTCAACGCCCAGCCGCCCGCCTGACCCATCACCTCGGCCAGCGACTGCAACGCGATCCCCGCGAGCGCCACCACTGCGGCGAGGATCCCGGGCAGGCCGTGCGCGAAGGCGATGACCAGGCAGGAGACGGCCAGCACCAGTCCGGCGCGACGGCAGGCCCGGGCGGCGGCCGTCCGCTCCTCGGTGCCCCGGGTGGCCCGCACCTGCAGGGCGATCACCATCAGGGTGTTGACGATCAGGGCGCCGGCGACGGTGATCCGCGGCGCGTCGGTCTGCTGGACGATCCACAGTGGAACGCCCACCTCCAGGACAGCGAACTGCAGGCCGAGGACCGAGCACAACGCGGTCACGACCAGGAACGGGCCGTCCCGCAGCGCCGGGTTGCGCCGTCGACCGTGCTTGACGCCCTTGCCCCCGGGATCCGACGGGTTCGCCGTACCGGGCGTGGTCGCCGTCACGGACTTGTTCGCCGTACCGGACGTGGTCTCCGTACCGGACGTGGTCTCCGTACCGGACGTGGTCTCCGTACCGGACGTGGTCTCCGTACCGGACTTCGCCTCGGACTCGGCCGACGAAGGGCCGGCCAGGGCGGACAGTCGGTAGAACAGCACCGCAACGGCAACATAGGAGACGGCATTGGCCAGGATCGCCGTCAGGTAGACCGGCCGCGTGTCCAGCTGGAGCGCGATCGCACCGAGCCCCGTCCCCACACAGATGCCGACGTTGGTCACCACCCGCAGGTAGGCCCGGCCCGCCACCCGGGTATCGGCCGGCAGCACCTCGGCGTAGAGCGCGTTCCGCACGGCGGCCGACCCCCGGTCGACGGCGGAGACGGCGCAGGCCAGTGCGACGAAGGCCGGGTAGCTGTGCACCAGCGCGTAGCCGGCGGTGCCGACCGCCTCCACTCCGACCAGCACCACCAGCACCCTCCGGGCGCCCCAGCGGTCGGCGGCCCGGCCGGCCGGCACGCTGGCGACGACCCCGCACAGGCCGGCGGCGGTCATCCCGCCGCCCAGCTGGGCGGCGCTCAGGCCGAGCACCCGGGTGAAGAACAGCACTGCGACGGACAACGACAGGCCGTTGCCCACCGTGTTGACGAGGGTGATCCCGGCCAGCCGACGGACCGTCGGATCAGGGTGCAGTCGGCGCCGGAGAGCCGCAGTGAGGCGGCCGCCCGGGTTGTGCGAGGGCAGGGCGAAGGACGGTGCGGAGGACTCCGCCGGCTTGGTGGTCATGCCCTGATCACACCGCCGGGCGGGCCGCCAAGGGTATTCCTTTAGGCTCTGGCTGAATCTTACGAGGGGGACGTACGTGCACCGCTTCACACTCGGACTGGCCGACCTCGCCACCACCTGGTTCGCCGTCTCCCCGATCCACGAGGCGGTGCTCAGCCTGCGGATGTGGACCCACCCGGGCGTCTACCCGCTCCAGACCAGGGCCTTCGAGCAGCTCCGGCCCGCCTTCGAGCGGCTGGAATCGCGCCACCTGCTGCTCGCACTGGTCGCCGAGAACCGTTGGGTCCCCGACTTCCTGACGCCCCGCCCGACGGCAGCCGCCGGCGACTTCCGGGCCGAGCTGGCCATCGTGCGCGCGCTGCCGCCGGTGCTGCTGCGCAGCGAGCTGGAGCAGACCTTCCTGTCGCACGGGCAGCCGCTGCCCGCCCTGCTCGACGACGGACTCGCCGATCCGGCGCGGCTGTTGGCACGGATCTCCGACGCGTTGAAGGAGTACTGGGAGGCGTGCCTCGCGCCCGGCTGGTGGCCGCAGGCCCGCACGGTGCTGGAGGCGGACCTGGTCTACCGGGCGCGGGTGCTCGCCCAGCAGGGTGCGGCGGCGCTGTTCGCGGACCTGGACCACCGGCTGCACTGGGCGGACGGCGTACTGTCGATCAACCGGCACTGGGGGGACGGGGACGTGGAGACCGCCGTGGACGGACGCGGGCTGGTCCTCAGTCCGACCTGCTTCGTGCGCGGGGCGATCACCATGATCAGCAAGGACCGGGAGCCGCAGATCTCCTACCCGGCGCGCGGACAGGCGGCCATGGGCGGCGCGGGCGCGGACGCGCCGGTGACGTCGGCGGCCCTGGAGTCGCTGGTCGGCGCCCCGAAAGCCCGGCTGCTGACCCTGCTCGCCGAGCCCGCCTCGACCACCGACCTCGCCTACCGCCTCGGCGTCACCCCGGGCGCGGTCAGCCAGCACCTGTCCGTCCTGGCGGCCACCGGCCTGGTCACCCGCGCCCGGCACGGCCGCTCGGTGCTGTACCGGCGCAGCGTGCTCGGGGACGAGCTGACCGGCGGCCGGTAACAGGCGGCGAACAGCCCACCCCGCACGACGAACGGGGCCGGCGTTCACTCCGCTGAACGGAGGAACGCCGGCCCCACCCGGCAGCAGATCCGTTACCGCGAGGCCATCGCCGCCAGCCGCCGCGCCGCCCGGTACCGTCGCAGCACCTGCGCGAAGCTCGTGTGCCCCTGGGTGGTTCGGGCGAAGGCCCGCCAGGCGGCCGGCACCAGGCAGACCGCCGCGTGGAAGAGGTACGGCCGCCGCTCGAAGGCGCCCAGCAGCTGCTTGCCCGCGCGCATCTCCACGCCCAGCCCGGCCTTGACGGCGAACGCGTAGTTCAGCGCCTCGCGCCGCACCGCCGCCGCGTTGCCCGCCTCCGCGATCTGCACCGCCCACTCACCGGCCAGCTGGCCCGAGCGCAGCGCGTAGGAGATGCCCTCACGGGTCCACGGCTCCAGCAGCCCGGCCGCGTCGCCCGCGACCAGCACCCGGCCGCGGGAGAGCGGCGAGTCCTCGGCCCGGCACCGGGTCAGGTGCCCGGACTCGACCTGCGGGGTGAAGCCGGACAGGCCCAGCCGCCGGATGTAGTCGGCGAGGTACTGCTTGGTCCGCTCGCCGTCGCCGCGCGCCGAGATGACGCCGACGGTCAGGCTGCTGGACTCGGTCTTCGGGAACACCCAGCCGTAACTGCCGCGCAGCGGGCCCCAGTCGAGGTGGATCCGGCCCGACCAGTCGGCGGCGACCTGCGGCGGGACGGGGATCTCCGCCTCCAGGCCCAGGTCGATCTGGTCGAAGGTGACGCCCACGTGCCGGGCGATCCGGCTCGCGCTGCCGTCCGCGCCGACCACCGCGCGCGCCTCGAAGCTGCGTCCGTCGGCCGCGGTGACCAGCGCCGTCCGGTGGTCGCCGCCACGCTGCTCAACCCCGGTGACGGTCACTCCGGTGACCAGCACCGCCCCGGCCAGCTTGGCCGCCTGCACCAGGCGCAGGTCGAACTCGTCCCGGTTGACCAGGCCGAACAGCATCCGCTTGGAACGACGCGTCCGGGTGTACCGCCCGTCGTACGCGAAGGTGACGGCGTGCACCCAGTCCTGCAGCGGCAGCTCGAAGTCCGGCGGCAGGCTGTCCCGGGAGGGGCCGATGATGCCGCCGCCGCAGGTCTTGTAACGGGGGTGCTCGGCTTTGTCGAGCAGCAGCACCCGGCGGCCCCGCGCGGCGGCGGCGTACGCGGCGGAGGCCCCGGCCGGCCCGGCGCCGACCACCACCACGTCCCAGACGCCGTCCAGCTGTCCCCCGGAGGCGGCCGAGGCCCCCGACGCCATCGAATCCACCGAATCCACCGAATCAGCCGCAGCCGTTGACACCGCCGCCGAACCCGTTGACACCGCCGCCGACGCCGTCGGCACCTGCGGAGACGCCGTTGACACCTGCGCGGACGCCTCACCTCCGACCGACGCGGTCGTACGGTCGAGCGGGCTACGGGAATCGGAGCTTCCGGAGTCAGTCACGTCGAGCAATCCTATGCGTCCGCACAGCCACCCGGACGCCGCACCACCCGACAATCGCCTCCGCCTATGATCGGCGGTACCCCAAACCGACCCCTCCGCCCGTACCACCCCACGGGCGGACCCGTCCCCTCGGAGCCCCGATGTCACAGCCCCTGGCCGACGCCGTCCGGTCCCTGATGGACCGTGCCCGCACCGACCTCGCCGAACTGGTCGCCTTCCCGTCGGTCGCCGACCCGCGCCAGTTCCCGGTCGAGGAGTGCCAGAAGGCCGCTCGCTGGGTCGCCGACGCCTTCGCTGCCGAGGGCCTGACCAAGATCCAGCTGCTGGACACCCCGGACGGCACCCAGTCCGTCTACGGCGAGCTGCCCGGCCCCGAGGGCGCCCCGACCGTCCTGCTCTACTCGCACTACGACGTCCAGCCCCCGCTCGACGAGGCCGCCTGGACCAGCCCCGCCTTCGAACTGACCGAGCGTGACGGCCGCTGGTACGGGCGCGGCGCCGCCGACTGCAAGGGCAACATCCTGATGCACCTGACCGCGCTGCGGGCGCTGCGCCAGGTGTACGGGGACGCCTACCCGGTCGGCCTGAAGATCATCGTGGAGGGCTCGGAGGAGCAGGGCACCGGCGGCCTGGAGCGCTACGCCGAGGCCCACCCCGAGCTGCTCGCCGCCGACGTCATCATCATCGGCGACACCGGCAACTTCGCCGCCGGCCTGCCCACCGTGACCGCCTCGCTGCGCGGCATGACGGTGGTTGAGGCCTCGGTCACCACGCTGGGCGGCAACCTGCACTCCGGCGCCTTCGGCGGCGCCGCCCCGGACGCGCTGCAGTGCCTGGTCCGGATGCTGGCCTCGCTGCACGACGGGAACGGCGACGTCGCGGTCGCCGGGCTGACCGCCGACCAGACCTGGGAGGGCGTGCAGTACCCGGAGGAGCAGTTCCGCGCCGACGCCAAGGTGCTCGACGGCGTCGCCCTGACCGGCACCGGCACCATCGCCGACCGGCTGTGGGCCCGCCCATCCGTCACCGTCCTCGGCATCGACGCCCCGCCGGTGATCGGCGCCACCTCCTCCGTCCAGGCCGCCGCGAAGGCGCTGGTCAGCCTGCGCGTCCCGCCGGGCATGAGCGCGGACGCCGCCCAGGACGCGCTGGTCGCCCACCTGGAGGCGCAGGTCCCGCTCGGCGCCCGGCTGACCATCGAGCGCCAGGGCAACGGCGCCCCGTTCCGCGCCGACACCAGCGGTCCGGCGTACGAGGCGATGGGCGAGGCCATGGCCGAGGCCTTCGGCACCCCGATGGTCGCCTCCGGCGAGGGCGGCTCGATCCCGCTCTGCAACACCCTGCGCTCGCTCTACCCGAAGGCCGAGATCGTGCTGATCGGCGTCGAGGAGCCGACCACCCAGATCCACGCGGTCAACGAGAGCGTCGACCCGCAGGAGCTGGAGCGGATGGCCCTCACCGAGGCCCTGTTCCTGCGCCGCTACGCCGAACTGCGCTCTGCCTGACGGCAGTCGGGACCGTGCGGACCACCTGGTCCGCCACCGGCCGCCCGCCCCGCCATCGGCGGGCGGCCGCCACCACCGCCGCGTAGCCGACCGCGCCCACCGCGAGTCCGGCCCCGGCGCCGAAGCAGACCTCCGGGACCAGGTTCCGCCGCAGCGGGCTGAGCCGGTGCAGCACCCCGGCCGCCGTCGCCGCGCCCAGCGCCGCGACGGCCACCCGCCTGGTCCGGGTCGCAGGCCGGACGGCGGGGCGCACCGGCTCGACCGCCCGCACCGTACGCGCCGCCCAGCCGGCCATCGCGGCCAGACCGAGCACCGAAGTCCCGTACTGCAGCGCCTCGTAGAGCGGGACCCCGGCCACCTTCCGCTCCAGTACGGGCAGCAGCCGTACGCCCAGCCGGTCACCGTGGGTGAACGCGTCCCAGCCGACGTGGGTGGCCGCGCCGATCGCCGCCGACCCGAGGAACCACGCCGCGTCCGCCCTCCGGCCGCCGCCGCCACCGGCCCGGCGGACCGTCAGCGCCTCGGCGCCGCCGGCCCACCGCTCGGGCAGCAGCCCCACCAGCGGCGCCCGCAGCAGCCCGTGCCACCCCGCGACCAGCACGGCGGCGACCGCCACGTCGACCGTCGGCACCGCCCACCAGCGGTGCAGCAGCCCGCCGTGCTCGTAGACCCCGGGCAGCAGCGACTCGGCGAAGAACGGCACATCGGGCGCCATCGACCCGGCCACCAGCGCCGAGGCCACCAGGGGCCCTCGTTCCCCGGCGGCACGCAGCAGGGGCAGGACGGCGGCGGGGTGACTGAACGTGAAGGGCATGCCCCCATCCTGACGCCCGCACCGCCCGCCGGGCCAACCGAGGTCGGCCCGGTCCGCAGCCGTCACACCGGCGGACCACCGCGGCCCTACGCCGCGTCCGCCGTACTGGCCAGCCCGAGCGCCACTCGGCTCCCCGCCTCCAGGTACCGCAGCTCCCCGATCCGCCGCGCCTCCAGCGCCGCGGCCAGGCGCCGGTAGCGGCTCGGCGGCAGCAGGTCGACCGCCTCGTCCAGGGTGACGAACCGCCAGCCGCGCAGCTCCTCCTGCTGCAGCAGCAGGTTCTGCCGGCCCGCGTCGTCGAGCAGCCCGCCGTCGTACATCAGCCGCAGGCCGCCGCGGCGCGGGCCGGTGCGCGGCTCCCAGTCGACGGCGAGCAGCCGCAGGGTGGCGGGGTCGAGCCGCAGCCCCAGCTCCTCGGCGATCTCGCGCAGGGCGGCGTCGGTGGGGGCCTCGCCGCGTTCGACCACGCCGCCGGGGAAGTCCCAGTCGGGCTTGTAGACCGGATCGACCAGCAGCACCCGGTCCTGCTCGTCGAAGAACAGCACCGCCGAGGCCACGGTGTCCCCGGTCGGGTCGGGGCTCTGGACGATCGGGCAGCGCGCGGCACCGACCCGGACCAGTTCGGCGATCCGGTGCGCCGTCTCGCGCGGGGTGAGCCGGCTGGTGTCGAGCATCCGGGCGTCGCCGACCAGCCAGCGGCGGGCGGCCCGGTAGCGGGGCATGTGTTCCAGGCACCAGTGACGGACCCGCTCGCTGGCCTCCGGATCGCCCGGGCACTCCTCGCGTCGCGTGATGCGGTCACGCAGGATCGTTTCTTCTGGGTCCAGGACGAAGTGGTGCACCGCGATCCCGTGGGCGGCGAGATCGCCGAAGATCTCGTCCCGGTAGTCCTCTCTGAGCAGGGTCATCGGGACCACCAGCGGGCCGCCGACCTCACCGAGCAGCGCGGCCGCCGTCTCGGGGACGAGTCGGCGCCAGGCCGCCAGGTCCTGGAAGTCGGACACCGCCGCCAGCCGGTCGGCCGGAAGCATCCGACGCAGACCGAGGCCCACCAGCTCGGGATCGAAGAGCACGCTCCCGGGCAGCAGTTCCACCAGCTCGCGGCAGGCACTCGTCTTGCCCGCCCCGAATGTTCCATTGACCCAGACGATCACAACGTCCCCTGCCCTCGACTCGCCCCGATGCCGTACGCACCGGGCAGCGCCCCCGTCGACCGAACCAGCGCCACCCGTGGTGGTACCCGCGCCACGCCGCTCCCCATGCCTGCCCGCCGCGCCCGCCCACGCGCCCCGGCCCGCCCCTTGACAGAGGCATGTGCCCAGGCCAGCGGCCTGGGCCGGGAGGCATGCAGACCGTTCGACCGCAAAGCCGCCCCCTGACAGTACGCCGTGCGCACAGGAAGTCGGACCGGCCGACTTCCGCCGCGCGCCCCACCCGTACGCCGTGCGCGCCGCCCCTGCGCCCTCCTGTTCCCCGGTCTCCCCTGCCCGCCTCCGCGAGTGCCTCTTGCGCCGCCCGCACCCCGGCGCGTACAGAGGAACGATGAAGCTGCTTCCCGCCGGCCGGGTCGTCGTCATCGGCTCGGTCAACACCGACCGGATCCTCCGCTGTCCCGTGCTCCCCTCCCCCGGCGAGACCGTGCTCACCACCTCCGCCGACCAGGGCTTCGGCGGCAAGGGCGCCAACCAGGCGGTGGCAGCGGCCCTGATGGGCGCGGCGACCCACCTGGTCGCCAAGATCGGGCGCGACTCCGACGGCGAAGCGGCGCTCGCCGATCTGCGCGACGCGGAGGTCCGGACGGGCGCCGTGCTCACGCACCCCGATGCGCCGACCGGTCAGGCGATCGTGATGGTCGACCCGTCGGGTGAGAACAGCATCGTGGTCGTCCCGGGTGCCAACGCCGAACTGACCCCGGAAGAGGTCACCGCCGCCCTGGCCCGGCTCCACCTGCTCCCGGTCGACGTGGTCCTCACCAGCAACGAGGTCCCCGCGGAGTGCATCCGCGCCACCGCTGCCGCCCTCCCCACCGCGGGCCCGAACGGCGGCACCCGCTGGCTGCACAACACCGCCCCGGCCGGGGCACTGCCCGCCCCCGGTCCCGGCGGCCGCCGACCCCTGGTGGTCGCCAACGCCGTGGAGGCCCGCCAGCTCACCGGCGCGGCGACCGTCACCGAGGCCGCCCGCGCCCTCGCCCGCCACGCCGAGGGGGCGGTGGTCACCCTCGGCGGTGAGGGCGCCCTGGTCGTCACCGGAGAGGTACTCGCCAGGCTGCCCGCGCCCGCCGTACGGGTGGTCGACACCACCGGCGCCGGCGACGTCTTCTGCGGCGCCCTCGCCGCCGGGCTGGCCCGCGGCGCCGCCCTCCCCGAGGCGGCCGCCACCGCCGTGGCCGCCGGCGCCTTCGCCGTCACCGCGCTCGGCGCCCGCGGCGCGCTCCCCCGCCCGGCCGACCTCTGAGCTCCGGCCGAGTTCCCGCGCGTGAACGCACGCCACCGGCCACCCCTGGAGTCCCGCGCATGAACGCACGCCAGGGCACCGCCGGCCGAGGCGCCGCGCCGAACACCGGCGCCCCTGGCGCCCGAACCGGCGACCCCGCTACGGCCGTCCCATGTACGCCGGGTAGTACCCCTTGCTGATCCCCGAGATCCGGATCTTCGTCCCGGGCCGCGCGGCCTCGACGTACTGGTTGTTGCCCAGGTAGATCGCCACGTGCTGGATCCCGCGCCGGGTACCGTCCGGCGACCAGAACAGCAGGTCGCCCCGGCGCAGCTGGCTCGCGCTGATCGGCGTGGTCGCCGCGTACTGGTCGTTGGCGATCCGCGGCAGCTCGATGCCGCCGCGCCGGAAGGACTGCTGCACCAGGCCCGAGCAGTCGTACCCGTCCGGCCCGTTGCCCGCCGTCATGAACGGCTTGCCGACCTGGGCGAGCGCGAACTGCACGGCGGCCTCGACGTTGCGGTCCCCCGCCACCGCGTCGTGGGACGAGGCCGAGGAGCCGGAGGAGGACGGGGCGCCGGAGGAGGACGAGGACCCGCCGGTCCGCGCCAGGTAGACGTCGTAGTGGGTGGTCCAGCGCCACTCGCCCTGGGCGTTCTTGAACCAGTACCGGGAACCGTCCCAGCCCTGCTTGATCCCCCCGCTCGGCTTCGCGGAGGAGGTCGACGAGGAGTTCGCGCCACTGGTCCGCGCCACGTAGACGTCGTAGTGGGTGGTCCAGCGCCACTCGCCCTGGGCGTTCTTGAACCAGTACCGAGAGCCGTCCCACCCGGCGTGCGCCGGCGCCCGCTCCGCGGCCGCGGGGCCCACACCGGTGCCGAGGCCGATCACCCCGGTCCCGACCGCGACCACGGCCGCCATCGCGATCCCCCGGCGGACCCGCGCGGCCCGCGGGGGACGGGCGGGTCCGCCGGAGCGGTCGGCGGTGGCGGGGGCGTGCTGCCCGGTCGGTACCTCGGCGGCATCCGGCACGCTGGTGTTGACGGTGGTCATCCTGCTGACTTCCTTCGCTGCTTCGAACGCACTGGTGCGAACGGCCGCCGGACGGGCGGCTGCGGAAACTGCTGCGGACACGCGGTAGGCCCCGGGATCGCCGGTCCGTACGCTCGGCAGATCAGTTCTGCCTGCGTGTCACGTTAAGCACGCGTTCGCTCACGGCGCGCAGTGGAGTGCGCCAAAGGAAGGTTTCCCGGGCGGTGGTTACCGACGGGGCATCAGGATGAACACCAGTCACCGAGGGTCTGGCCGACGCCCCGTCATCCGCGCCCCTCGGCCTCCGCGAGCAACTGCTTCTTCAGCACCTTTCCCAGTGCGTTCCTGGGCAGTTCGGGTACCAGCACGACCCGGCGCGGCCGCTTGTGCACCGAGAGCCGCTCAGCCACGAAGGCCGTCAGCTGTTCCCCCGTCACGGCGCCGTCCGGGATGACGTACGCGACGATCGCCTGTCCGAGGTCCTCGTCCGGCGCGCCGACCACCGCCGCGTCGGCGACCGCCGGGTGGTCGCGCAGCGCGGCCTCCACCTCGCCCGCGCCGATCCGGTAGCCGCCGCTCTTGATCAGGTCAACCGAGGCGCGGCCGACGATCCGGTGGAAGCGGTCCGGCCCGATCACCGCGACGTCCCCGGTGCGGAACCACCCGTCCGCCGTCCAGGCCTCGGCGTCGGCGTCCGGCCGGTTGAGGTAGCCGCTGAACAGGGTCGGCCCGGAAACCTGCAGCTCACCGACGCTCTCCCCGTCGTACGGCAGCGGCTCGCCGTCCTCGCCGACCAGCCGGGTGCGCACCCCCTCCAGCGGTAGTCCGACACTGCCGGGGCGGCGTTCGCCGTCCGCCCGGGTGCTGACGGTGATCAGCGACTCGGTCATCCCGTAGCGCTCGATCGGGGCGTGTCCGGTGAGCGCCGCCAGCCTCTCGAACACCGGCACGGGCAGCGGCGCGCTGCCGGAGACCAGCAGTCGGGCCGAGGCCAGCCGGGCGGCCGCCGCGGGGTCCGCCGCCAGCCGGGACCAGACGGTGGGCACGCCGAAGTACAGGCTGCCGCCCGCCGCCGCATACCCCTCCGGGGTGGGCCGGCCGGTGTGCACCAGCCGACTGCCGGTGCGCAGGGCGCCGAGCACGCCGAGCAGCAGCCCGTGCACGTGGAACAGCGGCAGGCCGTGCACGAGGGTGTCCCCGGCGGTCCACTGCCAGGCCGAGGCCAGGGCCTCCAGGTCGGCGGCGATCGCCTCCCGCCGGATCACCGCGCCCTTGGGCGCGCCGGTGGTGCCCGAGGTGTACAGCACGAAGCCGGTCGCGTCGGCGGCCGGCTCGGCGTGACCGGTGGCGGAGCGCTCGGCGGGGTCGACCGGCAGGGCCGCCACCGAAGCGCCCTCCGGCGCGGCCTCCCCGACGGCGTGCGCGAGCAGCGCCGCGCCGGAGTCACGCAGGATGTGCTCGCGCTCCTTCGGCCCCGAGTCGGGCGGCAGCGGCACCACCGGCACGCCCGCCAACAGGCCGCCGACCACGGCGATGACCGTCTCCACGGTCGGCCGGGCGAGCACAGCGAGCGCGGGGGCCCCGGCCACCCGGTCGGCCACGGCGGTCGCCGCGCCCAGCAGGTCCTCCCGGGAGAGCGCCCGACCGTCGATCCGCAGCGCGTCCGCCGCATCGCCGTAGTCGCCCTGAAGTGCCGTCAACAGTGCCATGCTTCCGCCCTCGTCCTCGTCTCACCCTGGTCGCGCCGAACCCGCCGAACACGGTCATGCCGTGCGCCGCCGTGTCCCGCGCCGTCGGGCCGACTCTACGGGCCACCGCTCCGGCGCCTGCGGACCGGGGCGAACGACGGAGGGCGTGGCACCGAGCACCCGGTGCCACGCCCTCCGCGGTCTGTCCGCGGGATCAGGCCTTACGGGCCTTCACCTCGGCGGTGAGCTGCGGCAGGACCTGGAAGAGGTCGCCGACCACGCCGTAGTCGACCAGCTCGAAGATCGGGGCCTCGGGGTCCTTGTTGACGGCCACGATGGTCTTCGAGGTCTGCATGCCGGCCCGGTGCTGGATGGCGCCCGAGATGCCCGCCGCGATGTAGAGCTGCGGGGAGACCTGCTTGCCGGTCTGGCCGACCTGGTTGCTGTGCGGGTACCAGCCGGCGTCGACGGCGGCACGCGAGGCGCCGACGGCCGCGCCGAGCGCGTCCGCGAGTTCCTCGACCACGCCGAAGCCCTCGGCGGCACCGACACCGCGGCCGCCGGAGACCACGATGGCGGCCTCGGTCAGCTCGGGGCGGCCGGTGGACACGCGCGGGGTGCGCGAGGTGACCTTGGCGGCGTTGCCGGTGAACTCCACCGACACGTTCTCGACCGCGCCGGCGGCCGGGGCGGCCTCCGGGGCGACGGCGTTCGGCTTGACGGTGATGACCGGGGCACCCTTGGTGACCTTGGACTTCACCTGGAAGGAGGCGGCGAACACCGACTGGGTGGCGACCGGACCGCCGTCGCCGGCCTCCAGGTCGACGGCGTCGGTGATGATGCCGGAGCCGATCCGCAGCGCGACGCGGGCGGCGACCTCCTTGCCCTCGCCGGAGGAGGTGACCAGGACGGCGGCCGGGGCGACCGTCTTGGCGATCTGGGCCAGGGCGTCCACCTTGGGGACGACCAGCTGGTCGGTGAACTCGGCGCCGTCGGCGACGTACACCTTGGCGGCGCCGTACTCGCCGGCCTTGGCGGCGATGTCGGCCGCGGCGGCACCGGCGCCGAGGACGACGGCGGACGGCTCGCCGATGCGGCGGGCCAGGGTCAGCAGTTCGAGGGCCGGCTTGCGGACCACACCGTCGGCGTGGTCCACCAGAACCAGGATCTCAGCCATGATTCGTTGCTCCTGATCGATCGTTGGATGCGCTGACGGGTGGGACTAGATGAACTTCTGGTCGGCGAGGAAGGCGGCGAGCTGCTTGCCGCCCTCACCCTCGTCCTTGACGACCGTGCCCGCGGTGCGCGCCGGACGCGCCGCCACCGACTCGACCCCGGTCCACGAACCCGCCAGGCCGACCTCGTCGGCCTCGATGCCCAGGTCGTCCAGGTCCAGCGACTGCACCGGCTTCTTCTTCGCCGCCATGATC
>NZ_JBIWPN010000036.1:0-5142 GCF_044768305.1 Kitasatospora sp. NPDC101155
AAGCTAAGCCTCACAGCGCCGATGGTACTGCAGGGGGGACCCTGTGGGAGAGTAGGACGCCGCCGAACAATCATTCAGAAGAACCCCCATCCGGATTCCGGATGGGGGTTCTTCGCGTTTCCCGGAAACCGGACGAAAGTCGGACGAAGGCCCGGCGACGGAGACTCGGGCCCGCGGACACCTCCCGAGTGACCCCCGCCGAGTGGCTGGGACTCCGTCAATATGTCGCTAAAACCGCATGATCAGTGCACTGATCAGCGGAATTTCGCCTCTCACGCCGTAGTCTCAAAGGGAGGGGGGAACAGGTGTCCGGGGGTGGCTCCCGGGCCGGGCCGGATCAAGAATGGTGCTCATGGGACGAGGCAGGCTGCGCATCTACCTCGGGGCGGCCCCCGGGGTCGGCAAGACGTACGCCATGCTCGCCGAGGCGCACCGGCGGCAAGAACGTGGCACGGACGTCGTGGTGGCCTTCGTGGAGGACCACGGCCGGCGGCGTACCGCGGACCAGGTCGCCGGGCTTGAGGTCGTGCTGCGGAAGCAGGTGGTGCACCGGGGTGCCAGGTTCTCCGAGATGGACCTGGACGCCGTCCTCGCCCGCCACCCGCAGGTGGCGCTGGTGGACGAGCTGGCCCACACCAACGTCCCCGGCTGCCGCAACGAGAAGCGGTGGCAGGACGTCGAGGAGTTGCTGGCGGCCGGGATCGACGTGATCTCCACCGTCAACGTCCAGCACCTGGAGTCGCTCGGCGACGCCGTCATGGGCATCACCGGGGTGCGCCAGCGCGAGACCGTGCCGGACGAGGTGGTCCGTCGGGCGGACCAGATCGAGCTGGTGGACATGTCCCCGCAGGCGCTGCGGCGGCGGCTGGCGCACGGCAACGTGTACGCCCCGGAGAAGATAGACGCCGCGCTCGCCAACTACTTCCGTCCGGGCAACCTGACCGCGCTGCGCGAGCTGGCGCTGCTGTGGACCGCCGACCGGGTGGACGAGTATCTGCAGAAGTACCGCGCCGAACAGGGGATCGAGGGGACCTGGCAGGCCCGGGAGCGGATCGTGGTCGGCCTGACCGGTGGCCCCGAGGGGGCGACGCTGATCCGGCGGGCGGCGCGGATCGCGGCCCGTGTCTCCGGTGGTGAGCTGCTCGCCGTCCACATCTCCCGCTCGGACGGGCTCGCGGGCTCGGGCTCGCCGCAGACGCTGATCGAGCAGCGCGCGCTGGTGGAGAGCCTGGGCGGCTCCTTCCACAACGTCCTGGGCGACGACCCCGCTGCCGGGCTGCTGGACTTCGCCCGCGGCGTGAACGCGACCCAGATCGTGCTGGGCACCAGCCGTCGGCCCGGGTGGCAGTACCTGTCCGGGCCGGGCGTCGGCACCACGGTGACGCAGAAGGCCGGGGACATCGACGTCCACATGGTCACCCACGAGCACGCCGGACACGGGCGGCGCAACAAGATACCCGTGCGCCGGATCACCGACCTGGGCCGGACCCGGACGATCGCGGGCTGGCTGATCGGACTGGCCGGCCCACCGCTGCTGGCGCTCGTGCTGACCGCGATCGGCGGGCTGGGCCTGTCCACCGACATGCTGCTGTTCCTGTCGCTGACCGTGTGCGCGGCGCTGGTCGGCGGGCTGCTGCCGTCGATCGGCTCGGCGCTGGTCGGCTCCTCGGTGCTGAACTACTACTTCACCCCGCCGCTGCACACCTTCACCATCAGCGAGCCGCAGAACATCATGGCGGTGGCGATATTCACCATCGTCGGCTGCTCGGTCGCGTCCGTGGTGGACCTGGCGGCCCGGCGCACCCACCAGGCGGCCCGCGCCCAGGCCGAGGCGCAGACCCTCAGCGCGCTCGCGGGCACGGTGCTGCGCGGCGCGCCGAACGGGGACGGGGTGCTGACCGCGCTGATGGAACAGGTCCGGGAGACCTTCGGGCAGGAGAGCGCCGCGCTGCTGGAGCGCCCGGAGCCGATGGGCGGCTGGGTGCCGGTGGCCACCGCCGGGCCGCGCCCGCCGGAGCGGCCCGAGGAGGCCGACGTGGACGTGCCGGTGGGGGAGAGCCTGGCGCTGGTGCTGCGCGGCCGGGTGCTGCCCGGGGCGGACCGGCGGCTGCTCGGGGCCTTCGCCGCGCAGGCGGCCGTGGTGCTGGAGCGCCGCCGACTGGCCCGGGAGGCCGCGGCGGCCCGCCGGGAGGCCGAGGGGAACCGGATCCGCACCGCTCTCCTGGCCGCTGTCTCGCACGACCTGCGCACCCCGCTGGCGGGCATCAAGGCCTCGGTGAGCTCGCTGCGCTCGGCCGACGTGGACTGGGACCCGGAGGACGAGGCCGAGCTGCTGGCCGGGATCGAGGCCGGGGCCGACCGGCTGGACCACCTGATCAACAACCTGCTCGACATGAGCCGGCTGCAGACCGGGACCGTCACCCCGTTGATCCAGGAGACCGACCTGGACGAGGTGGTGCCGTACGCGCTGGGCGGGGTGCCGCCGGAGTCGGTGCGGCTGGAGGTCCCGGAGACGCTGCCGATGATCCGGGCCGACGGCGGGCTGCTGGAGCGCTCGCTGGCCAATCTGGTCGAGAACGCCGTCAAGTACAGCCCGGACGGCGTCAGGGTGCTGGTCAAGGCGGACGCGCTGGAGCAGCCGGGCGGGCCGGGCCGGGTCGAGCTGCGGATAGTGGACCGCGGCCCGGGGGTGCCCGAGGACGCCAAGGAGAAGATCTTCGCGCCGTTCCAGCGCTACGGGGACGCCCCGCGCGGCGCCGGGGTGGGCCTCGGGCTCGCGGTGGCGCGCGGCTTCGTCGAGGCGATGGACGGGACCGTCACCGCCGAGGACACCCCGGGCGGCGGCCTCACCATGGTGGTCAGCCTGCCCGCCGTCGAACGGCCGCCCGAACCGGAGGAGCCGACCGGGGACGGCCACGATCCGCTCTCGCAGCTGATCACGTGAGGCCCGGCGGCGCACCGGCCGCACCCGTGGCTGCCCGGTGGCGCGCGCCGTACCGTCATCTGAGTCATACAGTCCGTAAGATCCGACAGCCCTGAAAGGCGGAGCCCGTAAATGACCCGGGTCCTCGTCGTGGACGACGAACCGCAGATCGTCCGCGCGCTGGTGATCAACCTCAAGGCCCGTAAGTACGAGGTCGACGCGGCCCATGACGGCGCGAGCGCGCTGGAGCTGGCCGCCGCCCGCCATCCGGACGTGGTCGTGCTCGACCTGGGTCTGCCCGACATGGACGGCGTCGAGGTGATCCGCGGCCTGCGCGGCTGGACCCGGGTGCCGATCATCGTGCTGTCCGCCCGGCACGCCTCGGACGAGAAGGTCGAGGCCCTGGACGCCGGCGCCGACGACTACGTCACGAAGCCCTTCGGGATGGACGAGCTGCTCGCCCGGATGCGCGCCGCCGTGCGCCGGGCCGAGCCGGTGGCGGGGGAGGACGACTCACTGGTCGTCACCGAGAGCTTCACCGTCGACCTCGCCGCCAAGAAGGTCAACCGGGACGGCACCGATGTACGCCTCACGCCCACCGAATGGCACCTGCTGGAGGTGCTGGTCCGCAACGCCGGCCGGCTGGTCAGCCAGACCCAGCTGCTCCAGGAGGTGTGGGGCCCGGCCTACCGCACCGAGACCAACTACCTGCGGGTCTACCTCGCTCAGCTGCGTCGCAAGCTGGAGCGCGACCCTTCGCACCCGCGCCACTTCATCACCGAACCGGGCATGGGCTACCGCTTCGAGAGCTGACCGGGGCCCGCCGGCGGCTGCGCGGCCTGCCGCCGGGGGCCCGGAAACCGGTACCCTGCCGACATGAGTGGTGACAACAGCAGTGGCCAGCCGCCGGGGCGATTCCGCCGCATGCTCAGCCGGCTGACCTCCTCGGCCGAGGAGCTGGCGGCCGAGGACCTGCGCCAGGAGAGCGCCGCCGAGTCCGGCTGCCGGCCGATCGCCGGCTGCGCGGACCGCGAGCTCGTCACGGTCGCGGGCACGCTGCGCACGGTGACGCTCCGCCCCCGGGCCGGGGTGCCGGCCCTGGAGGCCGAACTCTTCGACGGCACCGAGGCACTGGAGGTCGTCTGGCTCGGTCGTCGCTCGATCGCGGGCATAGAGCCGGGCCGCCGGCTCGTCGCCAGCGGCCGGATCAGCCACGCACGCGGGCGCCGCGTGCTGTTCAACCCCCGCTATGAGCTGCGTCCGGTCGGACACGGGAGCGAAGCGTGAGCAACCACCCCGGCGGCGAAGCCGCCGCCCGGCTCGACCTGGACGCCGCCGATGTGGCGGTGGACGGTGTGACGCGGTCGATGGAGGTCACGGCACCGACCGTCGAACAGCCCCTCGACCCGGCGGCCGTCGAGGCCGCCCGCAAGGCCGCCTCCAAGGAAGCCGCCGACACCGTGCTGCAGGCCTTCGGCGGCGTACGCGGCATGATCGACATGACGCTGCCCGGCCTGCTCTTCATCATCACGTACAACATCACCCACCAGGTGAGCGCCGCCGCCTGGGCCGCGCTCGGCCTGAGCGGCCTGTTCGTGGTGGTCCGGCTGGCGAAGCGGGAGACCATCCAGCACGCCTTCAGCGGCGTGTTCGGCGTCGCCCTCGGTGCCTGGATCGCGATGAAGAGCGGCAAGGCCGAGGACTTCTACCTGCCCGGTCTGCTCTGGAGCGTCGGTTACTGCGTCGCCCTGGCGGCCTCCGCGCTGGCGCGCTGGCCGATGATCGGGGTGATGCTCGGCCCGATCACCGGCGAGATGTTCACCTGGCGCAAGGAGAACCCGGGCCGCCTGGCCGCCTACACCAAGGCGACCTGGGCCTGGGTGGTGATCATGGGTCTCAAGCCGGTGATCCTCTTCCCCCTGTACTTCACCCACAACGTCAACCTGCTCGGCTGGCTGAAGGTCGCCCTCGGCATCCCGCCGCTGTTGCTGGCGATGTACGTGACCTGGCAGATCCTGCTGAAGGCGCCGCCGCCGATCAAGGCGCAGCTGGACGACGACGAGGAGGAGCCGGCGAAGTAGCCGCTCCCGCGGGACGAGTACGGCGGAGGGGGCGCCCCCCCCGGGGGGGGGGGGCCCCCCCCCGGGCGGGGGGGGGGGGGGGGCGAAAGTTGTGGGGAGAGGGGGGGGGTGGGGAATGGGGTTTTTTGTGGGGTGGGT
>NZ_JBIWPN010000036.1:5152-49545 GCF_044768305.1 Kitasatospora sp. NPDC101155
TGCTGAGGGCCCCGCCGCCTAACCAGGCGCAGGTGGACGCCCCCGCGGTGGCGCGGCCAACGTCCCCCCGCCCGCGGCACGTGTCGGGCGGCGGGCCCGCACCCGGGTGGGTGCGGGCCCTCCGCCGTGTCCCGTGTTCCCGCTGTTCCTACTGGGCGCCGGTGGTGGCCGAGAGCAGTTGCTCCAGCTCCTCCTCGCGCTCCTGCGCGGCGACGAAGAGCAGCTCGTCGCCGCCCTCCAGGGTGTCGTCCTTGCTCGGCACCAGCACCCGGCCCTCGCGGATGATGCTCACCAGCGCGGTGTCCTGCGGCCAGGTCACGTCGCCGACCCGGGTGCCGACCAGCTCGGCCTCGCCGGCCAGGGTCAGCTCGACCAGGTTGGCGTTGCCCTGGCTGAAGCGCATCAGGCGGACCAGGTCGCCGACGCTGACCGCCTCCTCGACCAGGGCGGACATCAGGCGCGGGGTGGACACGGCCACGTCCACGCCCCAGGACTCGTTGAAGAGCCACTCGTTCTTCGGGTTGTTCACCCGGGCGACCACCCGCGGCACCGCGTACTCGGTCTTGGCGAGCAGCGAGACGACCAGGTTGACCTTGTCGTCACCGGTCGCGGCGATCACCACGTGGCAGCGCTGCAGCGCCGCCTCGTCCAGCGAGGTGATCTCGCAGGCGTCGGCCAGCAGCCACTCCGCCATCGGGACCCGCTCCACCGAGATGGCGTTCGGGTTCTTGTCTATCAGCAGGACCTCGTGGCCGTTCTCCAGCAGCTCGCCCGCGATCGAGCGGCCCACGGCACCGGCCCCGGCAATGGCGACCCGCATCAGTGACCCTCCTCCTTCGGCCCCTGCGCGAACGCGGCCTCGACCGCCGTCAGGTCGGTCCGGCGCACCGTCACGTGCACCAGGTCGCCCTCCTGCACCACCATCTGCGGTGAGGGCAGCACGCCCTCACCGAGCCGGGTGACGAACGCCACCCGGGCGCCGGAGGCTTCCTCCAGCAGGCTGATCCGGTGGCCGACCCAGTTCGGGTGGTAGGCGACCTCGGCCAGCTGCACGCTGCCGCTCGGGTCCTGCCACAGCGGCTCGGCGCCGCTCGGCAGCAGTCGGCGCAGCATCTGGTCGGCGGTCCAGCGGACCGTCGCCACGGTCGGGATGCCCAGGCGCTGGTACACCTCGGCGCGGCGGGGGTCGTAGATCCGGGCCGCGACGTTCTCGACGCCGAAGGTCTCCCGGGCCACGCGCGCGGCGATGATGTTGGAGTTGTCGCCGCTGGAGACGGCGGCGAAGGCGCCGGCCTCCTCGATGCCCGCCTCGCGCAGGGTGTCCTGGTCGAAGCCGACCCCGGTCACCCGGCGCCCGTTGAACCCGGCGCCCAGCCGACGGAACGCGGTCGGGTCCTGGTCGACCACGGCCACCGAGTGGCCCTGTTTCTCGAGTGTTCTGGCGAGGGCGGAGCCCACGCGGCCGCAGCCCATGATGACGATGTGCACCGGCGCTACCTCACCCGTTCCGAAGGGTTCTTGACCTGCGCAAACACCGTTCATCTCCCTTTCCCGCCCGGTGGTTCCGGGGCGAGCGTTCTCGTGGGGCGTCGGCCGGACTCCGCTCGACAACCAGAGTGTTGCCCACCGACTCGTATCCGACACGCTAGCCGGTCCACCGAACGCAGTCGCGACGAAGGGGGGGATAAACGGCGCAAGCCCTGCCGGGAAACCCCTACGATTCCTTAACGTGCCTATGCCGACTGACCTTCCGAAACGCATCCTGATCGGGCGCGCCCTGCGCAGCGACAAGCTCGGGGAAACCCTTCTTCCCAAGCGGATCGCGCTGCCCGTCTTCGCCTCGGACGCGCTCTCCTCGGTCGCGTACGCCCCCGAGGAGATCCTGCTCACCCTCTCCGTCGCGGGCGCCTCGGCGATCCACTTCTCCTGGCAGATCGGCCTCGTCGTGGCGATCGTGATGCTCGCCGTGGTCGCCTCGTACCGGCAGAACGTGCACGCCTACCCGAGCGGAGGCGGCGACTACGAGGTGGCGACCGTCAACCACGGGCCGGCCGCCGGTCTGGTGGTCGCGGCGGCTCTGATGGTCGACTACGTGCTGACCGTGGCCGTGTCCACCACCTCAGGCGTCGCCAACGTGGTCTCCGCCGTCCCGGCGCTGCGCGGGCACGAGATGATCGTGTCGGTGGTCGTGGTCGTGCTGCTGATGGGCATGAACCTGCGCGGCGTCCGTGAGTCCGGCTCCGCCTTCGCGGTGCCCACCTACGCCTTCATGGCGGGCGTGATCGGGATGGTCGGCTACGGGGTGTTCCGGCATTTCGTGCTCGGCCAGGACATGCCCGCCGAGAGCTCCGGCTTCCACCTCGCCGCCACCCCGGGCAACGACTCGCTCGCCGGGTTCGCGATGGTGTTCCTGCTGCTGAAGTCCTTCTCCTCCGGCTGCGCCGCGCTCACCGGTGTGGAGGCGATCTCCAACGGCGTGCCGGCCTTCCGCAAGCCGAAGAGCAAGAACGCGGCCACCACGCTGCTGATGATGGCCTCCATCGCCGTGGTGATGTTCATGGGCATCATCTGGCTGGCCCGGCTGACCGGGGTGCAGATGGCCGAGAACCCGGCCGAGCAGCTGGTCGGCTCCGGGTCCGGCTACCACCAGAAGACCGCGCTGGCCCAGATCAGCGAGGCCGTCTTCAACAACTTCACGCCCGGCTTCTACTTCGTCGCCGCCGTCACCGGCCTGATCCTGGTGCTGGCCGCCAACACGGCCTTCAACGGCTTCCCGGTGCTCGGCTCGATCCTGGCCCAGGACCGCTACCTGCCGCGCCAGCTGCACACCCGCGGCGACCGGCTGGCCTTCTCCAACGGCATCATCCTGCTGGCGATCGCCGCGATCCTGCTGATCATCGCCTTCGACGCGGACCCGACCAGGCTGATCCAGCTCTACATCGTCGGCGTCTTCGTCTCCTTCAACATGAGCCAGTCCGGCATGATCCGGCACTGGACCCGGCTGCTGCGCACCGAGACCGACCCGGCCGAGCGCCGGCACATGCAGCGCAGCCGGGCGATCAACGGCTTCGGCCTGGTGATGACCATGGCGGTGCTGATCGTCGTGCTGGTCACCAAGATCGGCCACGCCTGGATCGCGATCGCCGCGATGGCCGTGCTGTTCGTGATGATGAAGGGCATCCGCCGCCACTACGACCGGGTCTCCGAGGAGCTCACCGCCGCCGAGGAGCCGGACGACGTGGTGCCGCCCACCCGGGTGCACGCGATCGTGCTGGTCTCCAAGCTGCACAAGCCGGCGCTGCGCGCCCTCGCGTACGCCAGACTGGCCCACGCCCACGCGCTGGAGGCGCTCACCGTCAACGTCGACCCGGCGGACACCACGGCGCTGCGGCGGGAGTGGGACGAGCGCGGCATCGAGGTGCCGCTCAAGGTGCTGGACTCGCCGTACCGCGAGATCACCGGGCCGGTCCTCGACTACGTGAAGAACCTGCGGCGCAGCAGCCCGCGCGACGTGGTCTCGGTCTACATCCCGGAGTACGTGGTCGGCCACTGGTACGAGCACCTGCTGCACAACCAGAGCGCGCTGCGCCTCAAGGGGCGGCTGCTGTTCAAGCCCGGGGTGATGGTCACCTCGGTGCCCTGGCAGCTGGAGTCCTCGGAGCGGCGCAAGCCGCAGAAGGCCTGGTCGCCGCCGGGTGCCGTCCGCCGTGGCGAGCCGCGGGCGCCGAAGGCCGTAAAGTCGAAGGATTCCGTCTCCACCGGTGCGACCGCCGGTGACACCTCCGACCGCAGCAAGGACTCCTCCCAGTGACGCGCAACACTCCGCCCCGTTCCTCGGGCTCCTCCGGTGCCTCCGGCAAGGGCAAGGGCGCCCGTCGGGGCGGCTCCCAGCCCGGGCAGGTCGCCCGGCCGCGCTGGGGCAAGCCGAACCGCCCGGAGGCCACCGACCGTGACGGCCTGACGGCGCGCACGGCGCCGATCGTGCCGGGGGAGGCCCGTTCGGAGGCCCCGGTCGAGAAGCCCGTCAGGGCCGAGAAGTCCGCGCGCGGTGAGAAGGGTGCCCGGGCGGAGAAGGAGAAGGGCGCCGCCGGGGCGGCCCGGAAGGCGCCGCGCAAGCAGGCGGTGCGCCCGCCGAAGGCGCTGCGCACGGCCGCCGCGCGGGCGCCGCGGACGGAGAAGCCGTCCGGCGAGCCGCTGGTCGGGCAGCGCTACGAGGTCGAGGTCGGCCCGGTCGCGCACGGCGGCGGGCACTGCGTGGCCCGGCACGAGGGCCGAGTGCTGTTCGTCCGGCACGCGCTGCCGGGCGAGAAGGTGGTCGCGCTGGTGACCGAGGGCACCAGCACCTCGCGCTTCCTGCGGGCCGACGCGGTGGAGGTGCTGGAGCCGGCCAAGGACCGGATCGAGGCGCCGTGCCCGTTCGCCGGGCCGGGCAAGTGCGGCGGCTGCGACTGGCAGCACGTGACCCCGGGTGGTCAGCGCAAGCTCAAGGCGGCGGTGCTGACCGAGCAGCTGGCGAAGCTGGCCGGGCTCACCCCGGCCGAGGCGGGCTGGGACGGCAGCGTCGAGCCGGTCGGCGGCAAGCTGCCGGCCGGGCAGGTGCCGGCCTGGCGCACCCGGGTGCAGTACGCGGTGGACGCGGAGACCGGCAAGGTCGGCCTGCGCAAGCACCGCTCGCACGACGTGCAGCCGGTGGACCGCTGCCTGATCGCCGCCGAGGGCGTCACCGAGCTGGGCATCGAGTCCCGCGACTGGCCGGGCGTGGCGAGCGTCGAGGCGATCGCCGCGACCGGCTCCTCGGACCGTCAGGTGGTGCTGACCCCGCGCGACGGCGCCCAGCTGCCGCTGGTCGAGCTGGACAAGCCGGTGTCGATCGCCCGGGTGGACGAGCAGGGTGACCTGCACCGGGTGCACGGGCGCAGTTTCGTCCGCGAGCGGGCGGCCGGGCGGACCTGGCGGGTCAGCAACGGCGGCTTCTGGCAGATCCACCCGGAGGCGCCGGACACCCTGGTCGACGCGGTGCTGGACGGGCTGGACCCGCAGTGGGGCGAGAACGCGCTCGACCTGTACTGCGGCGTCGGCCTGTTCGCGGGCGCGCTGGCCGACCGGGTCGGCGAGGACGGCGCGGTGCTCGGCATCGAGTCGGCCAAGCAGGCCGTGGTCGACGCCCGGCACAACCTGGCCGCGCTGGACAACGTGCGGATCGAGTGCGACCGGGTCGAGACGCTGCTGCCGCGCACCGGCATCACCGCCACCGACCTGATCGTCCTGGACCCGCCGCGCTCGGGTGCCGGCCGCGAGACGGTCGCCCACCTGGTGGGCCTGGAGGCGCGCCGGATCGCGTACGTGGCCTGCGACCCGGCGGCGCTCGCCCGGGACCTGAAGTTCTTCCGCGAGGGCGGCTACCGCCCGGTGTCGCTGCGGGCCTTCGACCTGTTCCCGATGACGCACCACTTCGAGTGCGTGGCGATCCTGGAGCCGGCCGGGGAGTGACCCCGTTGTCGAGGAGGCGGCACCCGTCCGGCACGGGTGCCGCCTCCTCGGCGTTTCGGGGCGCGGCTACTCGTTGTGCTCCTCTTCGTCGGCGCTGTGCGGAAGGTCGATGCCGTGCTGGGCGGCGAGCCGCAGGAGCCCGGCGATCCTGCCCTCATATGCCTGGACGCCGTCGGCGTCCCCTTGGGCCTGGGCCTCCGCGAGGTCCCGGCGGGCCTGGGCGAGCTGCTCGCGCAGCTCCTGGTCGAATATGGCTGTCATTGCCGGCCTCCAGACCGGTCGGTGCCGCTCGGGGGGAACGCTCAGGAGAGTTCAGGGTCCCGAATGGTGAAGGACTCTTCAAGTCTCACTCGTCCCGGTGGGGATGGGGTGGCGGCGGGGCGGGTATGGGAGCTGGGCCGCCTCCGGCGGGTCCGGTGGCGGCTTCGGTGACGGCTTCGATGACAGAAGGTTGCGCGGGGGCGTGCGGCAGGTGTGCGGGCGGTGTGCGTGCGCCCTTGTTGTGCTAGCACTTCGGCGCTAGCTTGAACGGCATGGGCAAGAAGCAGCTGAACGTCCGAGTGGACGCCACGACCGCGGAGATGGCCCGGGAACGGGCGGAGCAGCAGGGGATCAGCATGAACCAGTACATCGAGCGCCTGGTCCAGCAGGACATGGGTGAGTCGGGGCGGGCCTTCGTCGACGCGGCCGCGCAGTTCATGAAGGAGTACGAGACGGCGTTCCTCGCCGAGTTCGGGGAGCCGGGCGAGATCCAGGACGTGCGCCGTTGAAACTGGAGGTCGACCTCTCGTGGCTGCTCATGACCGCCGAGCAGTACACGCCCGGTGACCCGCAGGTCACCGACTACGGCTCGCTGCTCGCGGCCGTCACCCGGCACCAGGCCGAGATCTTCGACATCTCCGTCTACCCCGAACCGCAGGACCGCGCCGCCGCGCTGATGCACCAGCTGATCCGGGTGCCGGCCCTGGAGAGGACCAACGAGCTCTACGCGACCGCCGTCGCCTACGCCTACCTCGTCGCCAGCGGCTGCACCGTCGCCACCACCGCCCGCGAGGTGCGCAGCCTGTCCCGGGCCATCCGGGAGGGGAGGCTCGGGGTGTCCGGGGTCGCGGAGCGGCTGGCGGCCTGGGTGGTGGACGAGGCTGAGGGAGAGGGTGTCAGCGGGGCGGACGACGAGGACGAGGACGACGACTGATTGCCGGGCCTTTGGGCCGTGGGGCTGTTCGGTCGTGGGGCTGTTTGACCGCTTGGCCGCCCGACTGGTCGGCCGCCAGGTCGGTTGACCGGTTGACCGGTTGACCGCCGTCCTCGCCGCTGCGGCTCAGGGCTCCGCGATGAGGGCCGTCGCGAACGGGCGGAAGCCGGCCCGGCGGTAGATCCGGGCGACGTCCTCGTCGGAGGCGGACAGGAACACCGTCCGCACGCCGTTGGCGCGCGCGTGCGCCACCAGGGCCGCGGTGACGGCCAGACCCAGGCCGCGCCGGCGCGCGGACGGGAGCGTCCCGACCCCGACCACCTCGGTGACCGGGCCCACCGGGTTGTGCTGGCCCGCGCACAGCACCTCGGCGCCGTCCAGGGCGGCGGCCAGCACGGTCACGCCGTCGGTGAGTCGCCGGGCGATCCGCGCCACTCCGCCGTCGGCCGTCAACTTCGCCGCGTTCTCGGCCAGTTCGGCCGCTCCCGCGGAGCCGGTGGCGGTGCCCGGGTTGCCGAAGGCCACGTGCGGGACGGCGACCGCGTCGGCCAGCTCGGGGGCGTCCGCACCCACTAGCCGCACCTCCACCCGCCCGGGGAGGCCGGGCGCCGGGGCCGGCTCGTCCTGCGGGCCCAGCACCAGCAGCGGGTGCTCGTGCACCGTCAGCCCGGCCGCCTCCACGGCCGCGCGCAGCCCGGGGTTCTGCTCGGCGACCCACTCGAAGGCCTCCGGCGCGCCCAACTCCCGCTGCCGCTCCAGCACCTTGCGCACGTCCTCGGCGGTGGCGGCCGGGCCGTCGTGGCCGAGGGTCGGGCGGGCGTAGTACGGCCAGCCGGTGTCGCCCCTGCGGACGAACAGGGTCAGCGGGCCGAAGTCCTCGGCGTCGGCGGCACTGCGGGGCGCGGTGTCGTAGTAGCGCTCGATCTCGTCGAGCAGGGCGCGGTCGTCGGGAACATGATCAACGGAAGTCACGGCGTGCATCCAAGCAGGGGTGTTGACGGTCCGCCACCGCTTTGTGCGGGTGCCCGGGCGGCGGGTCGTGGATTGTTGCCGAACGCTTACCGGCTCGCGGTGATCTTGTGCGTACACGTCGGGCATGCTGAACCCTTCACAGCTCTGCCGAGGGGGACGGCGGACGTCCGCACTCGGCGATGCAAGGGGGAAGACAGGCCCATGAGGCTCTGCTTTCTGGTGGAGGAGCACTACCGGCGGGACGGGATGCCGCTCGACGTGGCGCGGCAACTCACCGCGTGGGGGCACCGGGTGGACGTGCTGCGCCCCGGGGACTCGCTGATGGTGGTCTCCGAGGCGGTGCGGGCCGGCAGCCACGACGCCTGGGTGCTCAAGACCGTCTCCGGCGGGCCCGGGCTCACCCTGCTGGAGGCGGCCGCCGCCGTGGGCCTGACCACCGTCAACGACGTGCGCTCGATCCGCGGCGTCCGGGACAAGGCGCTCGCCTCGGTCATCGCCCGTACCCGCGGCCTGCCCGTCCCGGTCACCTACGCGGCCGCCCGCTGGGAGCGGCTCACCGAGATCCCGGCCGCCGAGTACCCGCTGGTCGTCAAGCCGGCCGACGGCAGCTCGGGGCGGGGCGTCCGGCTGGTGGCCGGGCCCGACGACCTGCCCGGCCTCGGGTCCGAACTCGCGGGCGAGGGGCTGCTGATCGCGCAGCCGTACGTGCCCAACTCCGGGACGGACCTGAAGGTGTACTGCGTCGACGGCGAGTTCTTCGCGACGGAACGTTCCTCCCCGCTGCACCCCGGTCAGGGCGTTCGCGAACGGCAGGTGCCGCTGCCGGCGAGCGTGGCGCGGATCGCGGCACAGGTGGGCGAGGTGTTCGGGCTGGACCTGTACGGGCTCGACGTGCTGCTCGGGCCGGACGGGCCGGTGGTGGTGGACGTCAACGACTTCCCGAGCTTCCGGCAGGTGCCGGACGCGGTGGCCCGGGTCGCCCGAGCGGTGCTGCGGCTCGCGCGCAGCGGGACGGCCGTGTCGGCGCCCGCGCTGGTGCCGGCGGGTGGTGCCCCGTACGGCCGGCTGGGGCTCGTGGACGGTGACTTGCTGTGAGGGTCGGGCTGATCGCGCGAGATCCGGGGCACCCGGTGCTCGTGGCCGCCGCCGAGGTGCTGGTGCGGCGCGGGTGCGAGGTGGAGGTCGTTCCGCCCGGCGGCGGGGTGGAGGTCGTTCCGCCCGGCGGCGGGGTGGGGGCGCTTGCCGATGTCTATCTGCTCAAGGCTCGTACGCCGCAAGCGCTTTCGCTGGCGCGGGAGTTGGAGCGGCGGGGTGCGGTCGTGGTCAACTCGGCGGCGGCGACGGAGCTCTGCCAGGACCGGGTGCGGATGGCGCAACTCGCCCGGGACGCCGGGCTGCCGTTCGCGGCGACCGTGGCAGCCGGGCGATTGGGCGAACTCGCGCCTCCGGCTTACCCGTTCGTGGTCAAGAGCCGGCACAGCCGACGGCACGACCTGGTCGCGCGGGTCGACGGTGCGGCCCGGCTGCGGGACCTCGTCGAGCGCTGGCCGCAGGAGGAGGTGGTCACCCAGCCGTACCTGCCGGGGAGCGGCTGGGACCAGAAGCTGTGGGTGGTCGACGGGCGGGTGTTCGCGGCTCGGCGGCGCTCCGAACTCTCCCCGGACGAGGGTGGGCCCGGGGCGGCGGGGGAGTGGGAGCCGTCCGCCGGGCTGGCCGCGCTGGCGCTACGGGTGGGGGAGGTGTTCGGGCTCGACGTGTACGGGGTCGACCTGCTGGACGGGGCGGCGGAGCCGGTCATCGTGGACGTCAACGCGTTCCCGGGGGTGCGCGGGCGGCCGGGCGCGCCGGAGGCGCTCGCCGGGCTGGCGTTGCGGCTGGCTGCGGGGCGGGCGGCACCGGAGCGGGGTCGGGTTTCGGCGGGCCGGGGTCGTTAGGCTGGCTGGCGCCCCCGAACAGCCGGGGCGAACGGCGAGAGAAGACGGAACGTTGCTGCAGGACATCGAGCCCTACCTGGCCTGCCCCCATTGCGCGCAGGCCCTCACCCGGCACGAGCGCAGCCTGCGCTGCCCCGCCGGGCACAGCTTCGACCTCGCCAAGCAGGGCTACGTCAGCCTCCTCGCCGGCGACGCCCACACCGGCACCGGCGACACCGCCGAGATGGTCGCCGCCCGCGCCGACTTCCTCGCCGCCGGCCACTACCGGCCGATCGCCGACGCCCTCGCCGAGGCCGCTTCCGCCGCCCCGGCCGCCCCGGCCGCCCCGGCCGTCGCCCCGGGGGGCCTGGTGGCCGACCTCGGCGCCGGCACCGGCCACTACCTGGCCCACGTCCTCGACGCCCTGCCCGGCCGGGTCGGCGCCGCGCTCGACATCTCCAAGTACGCGCTGCGCCGCGCCGCCAAGGCCCACTCCAGGATCGGCGCCGTGGTCTGCGACGCCTGGCGCCCGCTGCCGCTGCGGGACGCCTCCGCCGACCTGATGCTCAACGTGTTCGCCCCGCGCAACGGACCCGAGATCCGCCGGGTGCTGCGCCCTGGCGGCACCCTGCTCCTGGTCTCGCCCACCGCCCGCCACCTGCGCGAACTGGTGGCCGCGCTCGGGCTGCTGTCGGTGGACGAGGACAAGCAGCGCCGGATCGACGAGAAGCTCGGACCCCATCTGACGCCGGTGGAGCAGCGGGAGGTCGAGTTCACCCTGCGCCTCGCCCCGCAGGACGTCCGTACCGTCGTCGGCATGGGCCCGAGCGCCTGGCACACCGACCCGGACCGGCTCGCCGCCGCCCTGGCGGGCCTGCCGGACCCGGTCGAGGTGACCGCCTCGGTGACGGTGGCCGGGTACCGGCGGCCCTGAGCCCTGGCCGGGTCACCGTGTCGGGGCGTGGCCGCACGTTGGGATGAATCTGCTGAGCAGGCACGTTTCTCCCGATCGGGCTGCGGCTAACGTCCGACGGGTGAACCGCGACGCCGCCGCGCCCGCCGGGCCGGCCCATCTGCGACCGGGTGCTCCGTGGCCCGACCGGCCGCCCGTGCCACGTCCCACCCTTGAGGAGCTTCGGCTCACCGCCTTCAAGTCGTACCGGCGCGCCGTCCTGCCGCTCGCGCCGCTCACCGTGCTGTACGGGCCGGCCGGGGTGGGCAAGTCCAACGCCCTCGACGCGCTGGCCGTGCTGTCCCGGCTCGCCCTCGGCGAGGAGATCGCCGACTCCCTGGACGGGCTGCCGGACCGCACCGGCCCGCTCGCCGCACCCGTGCGCGGCGGCCTGGACGGGTGCGTGCCGCACGGGCGGGACGCCGTCATCCTGGGCTGCACCGTCCGCTCGCCGCGCGGCCGGATCCGGCTCGACCTGGTGATCCGCACCGACGGCCCGGTCCGGATCGCCCGGGAGTCGCTCAGCCTCGACGGCCGGACGCTGGTGGACACCAGCGAGCAGGACGTGCGCAGCCGGCGCGTCAACGTCTGCTGGCACAACGACACCCGGCAGGGTGACATCCGGGCGCCGCTCCCCAGCGGCACCATGATCACCGCGCAGCTGCCGCTGAGGGTGGCCGGCTCCTCGCACGGCGAGCGGCTGGTCCTCGCCGCCGTCGAGGACCTGCTCACCGCGCTGCGCGAGGTCTTCCCGCTGCACCCCGTCCCGGCGCTGATGCGTGGCTGGGCCAAGGCCGATCCGCAGGCCCGGCTGCGCAGCAACGCCGCCAACATCTCGGCCCTGATCAACCGGCTCAGCAACGAGTGCCCGCGCCGGTACGGGCAGCTGCTGCGGGCCGTCCAGGCCGCCGCGCCGCACCCGCTGCTCGGGCTCACCCTCGCGGAGCGCGAGAGCGGGGGCGTGCGGGGGGTGCTCGCCGTCTTCGACGAGGGCGTGCTCGGACGCACCGGGGCCGACCAGGCCTCCGACGGCATGCTGCGCCACCTCGCCTTCGCGGCGGTGCTGCTGACCGGGGCCGGGGTGCTCGACCTCGACGTGGCCGCCGAGGTGCCCTGGGCGCACCGGCAGCTCACCGTGCTCGCCGAGGACCTCGGGGCCGGGCTCGCCACCGAGCAGACCGCCTCGCTGCTGCGGCTGGCGCGGGACATGGCGGGGCGCAACCAGTTGAGGGTGGTGGCCGCGCTGCAGGAGCCGACGGCGGCGCGGGAGGCGTTCGGGGCGGGCGAGGAGCGGCCGGGGGCGGTGGCGCTGGTGGAGTGCCGGCGCGATCCGGGGTCGGGGTTCACGGTGCTGCGGCCGGAGGCGGCCCGGGTGCCGGTGCAGTGGGCGTGGGGGGACGGGGACCGGGACGGGGGCGCCCCGGAGGTGGTGGGGGGCGCGGATGCGGTAGACCTGGGGGCGTGAACGAGCGAGAGACGGGGCCGGGGGAGCGGGGCGTGCCGACGGAGCTGACCTTGGAGGGCCTTCGGCAGCGGCTGGTGGACTTCGCGGCGGCGCGGCGCTGGGAGCCGTACCACACGCCGAAGAACCTGGCGGCGGCGCTGAGCGTGGAGGCGGGGGAGCTGCTGGAGATCTTCCAGTGGCTCACGCCCGAGCAGGCGGCCGCGGTGATGTCCGACCCGGAGCGGGCCCACCGGGTGCGCGACGAGGTCGCGGACGTGCTCGCGTACCTGGTGCAGTTCTGCACCGCGGTCGGGGTGGACCCGCTGGAGGCGCTCGCGGCCAAGATCGAACGCAACGAGCACCGCTTCCCGGTGCCCGGAGGGGCGGCTGACGTCAACCCTGACGTGGGCTGATCACCCCTGTGAGGGACGGAAGTTATCCACAACCCCGGGGTTTTCCACAGCTTCGGAATGGGTGGATGCGGGTCGACCCGCTTCCCCGCACGCTTTCGCCGTGACCACTCGACCGCCCTGGTGCGGCGGTCGGGGGCGACGGCGACAGCGAGCGGAAGGAGCGGGGCCCATGGAGGCGCTGCGACTGATCAGAACGGCCCGGCACGCCCTGGCCGAGGCCAGACACGTGCCGGATGTGCTGGCCGAGGCGCGGCAGGCCGCGCTGCTGACCGAGGCGGTGGGTGCCAGGCTGGCGGAGTCGGAGGACGAGGAGCTGGCCGGGCTCGGCCAGCAGCTCTCCGAGGCGGGGGCGCACGCGGCGGTCTGCCTGGACAGGTCCGTCGCCGGCGGCATCCCGGTGAGCGGCGGGCGGGCCGGTCGGCTCACCGAACTCGGCGAACTGGCGCCGATGTTGGGAGCGCTGGACGAACTGCTGGGGGAGGTCGGGGAGACGCTCGTGGTGCTGGCCTGCGGAGCCGACACCGAGAGTCTCTACTGGACGTGCATCGACGGTGTCGACGCGATGTCGGAGTGCAAGGACGTGACCGCCCGGTTGCGGGAGGCGGTCGACCGGGGCGGAGGAGCGGAGCATACGGCGCTCGGTGGCGCGGAGCCGGAACGGGCCGGTCACGGTTCGCCGTTGCTCGTGGTCCGGCTCGGCCCGCCGGGCGAGGGCGGGCCGACGGAGGAGGAGTGGGCGCCGGACTACCGGGTGCCCGGCGCGGCCGGGGCGTCGGAGGTGTCCGTGCCGGCCGGGTAGGCGGCGGCCGGGGCGGTGCCACGGGTGCCGGACTGCAGCTCGGCGAGGTCCGCGGTCACCGAGGCGAGCAGTTCCTGCATCTGCTCCAGCAGGCTCTTGGGGGTCGCGGGCCCGGCCGAGTCGCCGGCGGCCGAGCCTGTCGGGCTGCTCGGGAACTGCGGCGTGGCAGAGGGTTCGGACATGACGGGGACCTCTTCGGATCGGTGGTGCCGTGTGCCGCAGCGACCAACGAACCGTTCCGGCGGGCGGTCACCGCGTACCACCCGATGCGGTCCAACTCCAGTACGCCGTAGGCCTCTCGGGTGAGCCGGGGTTGCCGCCGCGCCGCAGCCTCGGCTAGGGGCCGGGTCGAGGGGGAGCGCAGGGCGCGACGGGGGGCGACGGAGAAAGGAGCCGAGAGCGACTGCCGAAGGAGCGGGAGGAAGAGGGGAAAGGGGGAGAACCCACCCCTTGCCACTCTCAACATATAGCGCACCGGGGGTCTTGCGGCAAGGCCCCGGTGATGGCGCAGAATCGGCGACCTCAGATCGGAGCTGATGCCATGAATCCCCTGACCACCAGTGCTTTCGACCTTCCCGAGCGCCTTTCCGCCAAGGCCGACCCGGCGCTGATCGGGGGCGACGAGCGACACTTCGCGGACATCGCGGAGAGCCTGGAGCGGGCGATCGCCGAACTGTCCGACCAGCTCGACGCGGTGCGCCGGGCCCCGGGCGGTGCCGGGCAGGCGGCGATGGACCGGGACATCGAGGTCCACCGGCTGAGCGGCCGACTGCGCGCGCTGCGCCGTTACGGCCTGGACCTGTGCCTCGGGCGCATCGTCGCCGCGGACGACGAGGAGCCGGTGCACATCGGCCGGCTCGGGCTCACCGACAGCGAGGGACGCCGACTGCTGGTCGACTGGCGCTCGCCCGCGGCCGAGCCGTTCTTCGCGGCCACCCACGCCGACCCGATGGGTCTGGTGAGCCGCCGCCGGTACCGCTGGACCCGCGGGCGGATCGCCGACTACTGGGACGAGGTGTTCACCGCCGAGGGACTGGAGGGGCACGCCGCGCTGGACGACCAGTCCGCCTTCATCGCCAGCCTGGGCACCAACCGCTCGGCCCGGATGCGGGACGTGCTCGGTACCATCCAGGCCGACCAGGACGCCATCGTCCGGGCCGGCTCGCGCGGCGCCCTGGTGGTCGACGGCGGCCCCGGTACCGGCAAGACCGTCGTCGCGCTGCACCGCTCCGCCTACCTCCTGTACTCCGACCCCCGCCTCGGCCACCGGCGCGGCGGCGTGCTGTTCGTCGGCCCGCACCAGCCGTACCTGGCCTATGTCGCCGACGTCCTGCCCAGCCTCGGCGAGGAGGGGGTGCGGACCTGTACCGTGCGGGACTTGCTCCCCGAGGGCGCGGGCGCGGCGCCGGAGGCCGACCCGGAGGTGGCCCGGCTGAAGTCCTCCGTCGACATGGTGAAGGCGATCGAGAAGGCCGTCCGGTTCTACGAGGAGCCGCCCACCGAGGGGATGGCGGTCACCACCTACTGGTCCGACCTCTGGCTGAGCGCCGAGGACTGGGTCGAGGCCTTCGATGCCCCGGATCCGGGCACCCCGCACAACGAGGCGCGCGAGCAGATCTGGGACGAGCTGGCCTCGATCCTGATGGACAAGCTGGAGCAGGACGAGGAGGAGGTCTCGCCCGAGCTGTTCCGGCGCTCGCTGCGGCAGGACCGGGAGCTGGTCGAGACGCTGAACCGTGCCTGGCCGCTGCTCGACGCGACCGACCTGGTCGGCGACCTCTGGTCGGTGCCCGCCTACCTGCGGATGTGCGCCCCCCACCTCGCCCCCGAGGAGGTCCGCACGCTCCAGCGCAAGCACGCCCCGAACGCCTGGACGGTCTCCGACCTGCCGCTCCTGGACGCGGCCCGCCAGCGGCTCGGGGACCGCGAGGCCATTCTGCGCCGGAACCGCCACCAGGCCTCGGCGGCCGCCGAGCGGGCGCGGATGGCCGACGTGATCGGCGACCTCCTCCAGGCCGACGACGACGGCGAGGGCGCGGTGACCATGCTGCGCGGCCGGGACCTCCAGGACACCCTGATCGACGAGGCCGCGCTGCCCGGCGCCGACGCGGAGCCACTGGCCGGCCCGTTCGCGCACATCGTCGTGGACGAGGCCCAGGAACTCACCGACGCGGAGTGGCAGATGCTGCTGCTGCGCTGCCCGTCCCGGAGCTTCACCATCGTCGGGGACCGCGCCCAGGCCAGGCAGGGCTTCACCGAGTCCTGGCAGGAGCGGCTCGGGCGGGTCGGGCTCGACCGCACCACCCTGGCCTCGCTGAGCATCAACTACCGGACGCCGGAGGAGGTCATGGCGGAGGCCGAGCCGGCCATCCGGGCGGCCCTGCCGGACGCCAACGTGCCGACCTCGGTGCGCAGCAGCGGCATCCCGGTCCGGCACGGGGCGGTGGCGGAGCTGGACGAGGTGCTCGACACCTGGCTCGCCGAGCACGCCGAAGGGGTCGCCTGCGTCATAGGCGCCCCGGGCTTCCGGGAGCGGCCGAGGGTCCGTTCGCTCACCCCGCAGCTGGCCAAGGGGCTCGAATTCGACCTGGTCGTCCTGGTCGACCCGGAGGCGTTCGGTGAGGGCGTCGAGGGAGCGGTCGACCGCTACGTCGCGATGACCAGGGCGACCCAGCAGCTCGCCGTGCTGAGGAGCCGCTGATGGTGCGATAGACCGCGGTGGACACCGGGAGGGAGCGGAGAGCTTCGGGCACCGGGGCCGGTGCGTCCCCCGGTCGAGTGACGAGGGTGCCGATCAACGGGGTGAGGAGGCCAGACTGGGACGATGGACGAGGGCGAACCGCTGGCGTCGTGGGCCGCGAGGCGGGAGCAACGACTGCGGCCGGTCGGGCAGTTGAGGGCCGTGCGGCTCGCGGACGAGCAACAGCGGGGCGCCCACGTGGCGCCGCGCGAGCCGCGGCTGATCGTGCGGTGGGACGGCTACCAGTGGCTGGCGGAGACGGTGGCCGAGGACTACGCCGCCGCCCAGCGGATCCTGCACGGGATCGAGGGCGACGGGGTGCGGTGGCCGCCCTACTCGGCGCCGCGGCAGCGGAAGGCGCCGGGGCGCCACCGTCGGCCGTAGGGCGCGGCGGTCCGTACCGGCCGCAACCCCGTAGAACGCCGAAGGGGCCCGGCGCATCCAGCGCCGGACCCCGAGGGCCACTGCCCGAAGGTCAGTTGTGGGCGTGCAGGTCCGCGTTCAGACCGCCCCAGGAGCCGGAGCGGGCGATGACCTCGACCGCGCCGGTCTGCGAGTTGCGGCGGAACAGCAGGTTGTCCTGGCCGGACAGTTCGACGGCCTTGGCCACCGTGCCGTCCGGGGTGGTGACCCGGGTGCCGGCGGTGACGTACAGACCGGCCTCGACCACGCAGTCGCTGCCCAGCGAGATGCCGATGCCCGCGTTGGCGCCGAGCAGGCAGCGCTCGCCGACCGAGACGACCTGCTTGCCGCCGCCGGACAGGGTGCCCATGATCGAGGCGCCGCCGCCGATGTCGCTGTGGTCGCCGACCACGACGCCCGCGCTGATCCGGCCCTCGACCATCGAGGTGCCGAGGGTGCCGGCGTTGAAGTTGACGAAGCCCTCGTGCATCACGGTGGTGCCGGACGCCAGGTGTGCGCCGAGCCGGACGCGGTCGGCGTGGGCGATGCGCACACCGGTCGGGGCGACGTAGTCGGTCATCCGCGGGAACTTGTCGATCCCGTAGACGGCCAGCTGGCCGCCCTGGGCGCGGACGGCGAGGCGGGCTTGCTCGACCTTGTCCACCGGGACGGGGCCGATGCTGGTCCACGCGACGTTGGCGAGCAGACCGAAGATGCCGTCCAGGTTCTGGCCGTGCGGCTTGACCAGGCGGTGGCTGAGCAGGTGCAGGCGCAGGTACACGTCGTGGGTGTCGAGCGGCTTCTCGTCCAGCGAGGCGATGGTGGTGCGCACGGCGACCACCTCGACGCCGCGGCGGGCGTCGGCGCGCAGGGCGTCGGCGGCGCCGGCGCCGAGCTCGGCCTCGGCCTGCTCGGCGGTCAGGCGGACGGTGCCGGCCGGGCCGGGCTCGGCGGCCAGGACGGGGGCGGGGAACCAGGTGTCGAGGACGGTGCCGTCGGCGGCGATGGTGGCCAGGCCGGTGGCCACGGCGCCGTTCGGAAGGGAGGTGGATTCAGCAGTCACACCGTGCACGTTAACCAATGCGGGGCCCTACTGCCGAACACGCCCACCGTGCGGACGTGCCGGGCGGAGCCGCAGGTCGGCGGGCCGTGCGGAGGGAAAACCCGGTGCTCGGGGGCCGTGTGCTGGGCAATACTTCGGCGGGTGTTCATGTCGATCTCCACCACCGGCAGCGCCGAGAACCCGGCCACGGATCTCGGGTTCCTGCTGCACAAGCATCCCGGCAAGGTCCAGCGGTTCACGACGTCGCACGGCGAGGCCCACGTCTTCTACCCCGAGGCGGGGGACGAGGTCTGCACGGCGGCGCTGCTGCTGGACATCGACCCGATCGCGCTCGTCCGCAAGGGTCGGGGCGACGGCAGGGGCCGCGGCGGCTCGCCCGACTTCGCCCTCGCGCAGTACGTCAACGACCGCCCGTACGCCGCGTCCTCGCTGCTCGCGGTGGCGCTGCGGACGGTGTTCCGGTCCGCGATGAAGGGCGCCTGCCCGGCCCGCCCCGAACTGCCGGGGCAGGCCCGCCCACTGCGGATCGAGCTGCCCGCCGTGCCCGCGAACGGCGCGGGCGAGGGCGGCGGCCCGGCCATGGTGGCCCGGCTGTTCGAACCGCTGGGCTGGCGGGTCGCGGCGACCGCGATCCCGCTGGACGAGGCCTTCCCGGAGTGGGGTGAGTCCCGCTACGTGCGGATCGCGCTCTCCTCGGAGTCCGTACGGCTCGCCGACGCGCTCCAGCAGCTGTACGTGCTGCTGCCGGTGCTGGACGGTGCCAAGCACTACTGGGTCGCCCCGGACGAGGTGGACAAGCTGCTCGCCGCCGGCGAGGGCTGGCTGGCCGTCCACCCGGAGCGCGGCCTGATCGCCCGCCGCTACCTGTCCCGGCGCTGGTCGCTGACCCGGGCGGCGATGGAGCGCTTGGAGCTGGCCCGGCTGGCCGAGGCGGACGACCGCGAGGTCGAGGAGATCGACAACGCGGTCGACGACCGGCCGGAGGAGGAGCGCGCCGGGACGGCCCAGACCACCGAGACTGCCGAGACCACCGAGACCAGCGGGTACGCCGAGAACAGCGGGTACGGCGAGCGGCGGGAGCCCCGGCCGCCTTCCCTCGCCGAGCAGCGCCGCGCCGCGATCCTCGCCGCCCTCGGCGAGACCGGCGCGGCCCGGGTCGCCGACCTCGGCTGCGGCCAGGGCGAGCTGATCGGCGAGCTGCTGAAGGACGCCCGGTTCACTGACATCCTCGGTGTGGACGTCTCCGCGCGGGCGCTGCAGGCGGCGAGCCGCAAGCTGCGCCTGGAACGCCTGCCCGAGCGGCAGTCAGCCCGGGTGACGCTGGCGCAGGGCGCGCTGACCTACACCGACGCCCGGCTGAAGGGCTACGACGCGGCGGTGCTGTGTGAGGTGATCGAACACCTGGACCTGCCGCGGCTGCCCGCCCTGGAGTACGCGGTGTTCGGCGCCGCCCGCCCGAAGGCCGTCGTGGTCACCACGCCCAATGTGGAGTACAACATCCGCTGGGAGAGCCTCCCGGCGGGCAGCGTCCGGCACGCGGACCACCGCTTCGAGTGGTCCCGCGCCGAGTTCCGCGCCTGGGCCGAGAAGGTCGCGGCCGCGTACGGCTACACGGTCGAGCTGCGCCCGGTCGGTCCCGAGGACGAGGAGGTCGGCGCCCCGACCCAACTCGCCCTGTTCCGCTCCGGCTCCGGCACCGACCGGACCACCACGGCCACCAACACCACGGCCGCGAACACCACTACGACCACCACCACTACGACCACCACCACGCCGACCGTCACCACGACGACCACCACCATGACGCCCGAAGGAGGCGGACTCCGATGACCAACGACGAAACCGGGAGCACCACCACCCCCCGCCGCCTCCCCGTCACCGACGTCTCCCTGGTCGTCCTGATCGGCACCAGCGGCGCGGGCAAGTCCAGCTTCGCCCGCCGCCACTTCCTGCCCACCCAGGTGGTGTCCTCCGACTTCTGCCGTGGCCTGGTCGCCGACGACGAGAACGATCAGTCGGCCTCCGCCGAGGCCTTCGACCTCCTGCACTACATCGTCGGCAAGCGCCTCGCGGCCGGCCGGCTCACCGTCGTGGACGCCACCAACGTCCAGCCGGAGGCCCGTAAGCAGCTGGTCAGGATCGCCCGCGAGCACGACGTGCTGCCGATCGCGATCGTGCTGGACGTCCCGCCCGGCGTGTGCGCCGAGCGCAACCGCTCCCGCCCGGACCGTCAGCTGGCCGCCCACGTCGTCCCGCGGCAGAACCGCGAGCTGCGCCGTTCGCTGCGCGACCTGGAGCGCGAGGGCTTCCGCAAGGTGCACATCCTGCGTGGTGAGGCCGAGGTGGCGGCCGCCGAGATCGAGCTGGAGAAGCGCTACAACGACCTGCGCCACCTCACCGGCCCGTTCGACATCGTCGGCGACATCCACGGCTGCCGCTCCGAGCTGGAGACCCTGCTCACCCGCCTCGGCTACACCCTCACCCGGGACGCCGAGGGCCGCCCGGTGGACGCCGCCCACCCCGCGGGCCGCACCGCCGTCTTCGTCGGCGACCTGGTCGACCGCGGCCCCGACACCCCGGGCGTGCTGCGCCTGGTGATGGGCATGGTGGCGGCCGGTCACGCGATCTGCGTGCCCGGCAACCACGAGAACAAGCTCGGCCGGGCGATGGACGGCAAGAAGGTCACCGTCTCGCACGGCCTCCAGGAGTCGCTGGACCAGCTGGCCGGGGAGAGCGAGGAGTTCCGGGCCGAGGTACGCGCCTTCATGCGCGGCCTGGTCAGCCACTACCTGCTGGACGGTGGCGCCCTGGTGGTCTGCCACGCCGGTCTGCCGGAGAAGTACCACGGCCGCAACTCCGGCCGGGTCCGCTCGCACGCCCTGTACGGGGAGACCACCGGCGAGACCGACGAGTACGGTCTGCCGGTGCGCTACCCCTGGGCCGAGGAGTACCGGGGCCGGGCGCTGGTGGTCTACGGCCACACCCCGGTGCCGAGCGCGAGCTTCGTCAACAACACCATCTGTCTGGACACCGGCTGCGTCTTCGGCGGCAGCCTGACCGCGCTGCGCTACCCCGAGCGCGAGCTGGTGAGCGTCGAGGCCGAGCAGGAGTGGTACACGCCGGTGCGTCCGCTGCTCACCGACGCGCCGGGCGCCCGCGAGGGCCGTCCGCTGGACCTCGCCGACGTGGCCGGGCGCCGGACCGTGGAGACCGGCCTGCACGGGCGGGTCGCCGTCCGGGAGGAGAACGCGGCGGCCGCGCTGGAGGTGATGAGCCGCTTCGCGCTGGACCCCAGGCTGCTCACCTACCTGCCGCCGACCATGGCGCCGAGCCCGACCTCCCGCCGGGACGGCTACCTGGAGCACCCGGAGGAGGCCTTCCTCGCCTACCGCGCGGACGGCGTCCGGCACCTGGTCTGCGAGGAGAAGCACATGGGCTCGCGCGCGGTGCTGCTGGTCGCCCGGGACGATGCCGCGCTGGAGCGGCGCTTCGGGGTGGCGGGGCCGGGTGCGATCTGGACCCGGACCGGCCGGGCCTTCCTCAACGACGGGGAGCTGACCGGAGCCGTGCTCGGACGGGTCCGCGAGGCCGCCGAACGCGCCGGGCTGTTCGAGGAACTGGGCACCGACTGGCTGCTGCTGGACGCCGAGCTGATGCCCTGGTCCCTGAAGGCGGTGGAGCTGTTGCGCCGTCAGTACGCGGCGGTCGGCGCGGCGGCCGGAGCCGCCCTGCCCGAGGTGCTGTCCGCGTTGGAGCGGGCCGCCGGGCGTGGGCTGGACCTCGCGGAGCTGACCGATCGCCAGCGCCGGCGTGCCGCCGACGCGACGGCGTTCACCGAGGCCTACCGGCGCTACTGCTGGCCGACCGAGGGGCTGTCGGGTATCCGGCTCGCTCCGTTCCAGCTGCTGGCCGCCGAGGGGGCGAACCTCGCGGTGCGCCCGCACGACGAGCACCTGGCCTGGATCGACCGCCTGGTGGACGCCGACGAGCAGAACGCCGACGAGCGGAACGCCGGCGCCGGGAACGCGGCCGGGAAGGAGCCGATGCTGCACCGCACCGGCCGAGTCCTGGTGGACACCGAGGACGAGGCCTCGATGGCCGCCGCCACCGCCTGGTGGGAGGAGCTGACCGGCGCCGGCGGTGAGGGCATGGTGGTCAAGCCGCTGGCCTCGGTGGCGCGGACGGTGCGCGGCGAGGGCCGTCCGGGCGGGCTGGTGCAGCCGGGTGTGAAGGTGCGCGGGCGGGAGTACCTGCGGATCATCTACGGCCCGGACTACACCGTGCACCTGGACCGGCTGCGCCGGCGCTCGCTGGGCCACAAGCGTTCGCTGGCGCTGCGCGAGTACGCGCTGGGCCTGGAGGCGCTGGACCGGCTGGCGGCCGGTGAGCCGCTGTGGCGGGTGCACGAGCCGGTGTTCGCGGTGCTGGCGCTGGAGTCCGAGCCGGTCGATCCGCGCCTGTAGCGGGGGTCGGCAGGCCGGCGGCGAGGACCTCCGGCACGGCCGGTGAGGGGGGAGTCCGACCCGGGCTCCCCTTCGTTCACCGTCATTCTGTATAGAAATTCCACCTGTCGTATACGCTTGCCGCCTTCCCCGTAGTCCCGTCACCCCAGGAGCCCGGTATGGCCTTCAACCTCCGGAACAGGCACTTCCTCAAGGAGCTCGACTTCACGCCCCAGGAGTTCCGCTTCCTGGTGGACCTCGCCGCCGGGCTCAAGGCGGCCAAGTATGCGGGCACCGAGCAGCCCCGGCTGCGCGGCAAGAACATCGCGCTGATCTTCGAGAAGACCTCCACCCGCACCCGCTGCGCCTTCGAGGTCGCCGCCCACGACCAGGGCGCCACCACCACCTACCTGGACCCGGCCGGCTCGCAGATCGGCCACAAGGAGTCGGTGAAGGACACCGCCCGGGTGCTGGGCCGGATGTTCGACGGAATCGAGTACCGCGGCCACGGCCAGGAGGTCGTCGAGGAGCTGGCCGAGTACGCCGGCGTCCCGGTCTGGAACGGCCTGACCGACGAGTGGCACCCCACCCAGATGCTGGCCGACGTGCTCACCGTCACCGAGCACACCGCCAAGCCGCTCACCGAGGTCGCACTCGCCTACCTGGGCGACGCCCGCTCCAACATGGGCAACTCGCTGCTGGTGACCGGCGCTCTGCTCGGCATGGACATCCGGATCGTCGCCCCGCGCGCCCTCTGGCCGGCCGAGGACGTGCGGAAGGCCGCCCAGCAGCTGGCCGAGGAGACCGGCGCGCGGATCACCCTGACCGAGGACGTGGCCGAGGGCGTGGCCGGCGCCGACTTCCTCTACACCGACGTCTGGGTGTCGATGGGCGAGCCCAAGGAGGTCTGGGCGGAGCGGATCGAGCTGCTCAAGCCGTACCAGGTGTCGATGGACACCGTCCGGGCGACCGGCAACCCGGACGTGAAGTTCCTGCACTGCCTGCCCGCGTTCCACGACCTCGGCACCGTGGTCGGACGGCAGATGTACGAGGCGACCGGCATGACCGAGCTGGAGTGCACCGACGAGCTGTTCGAGTCGGCGCACTCCATCGTGTTCGACCAGGCCGAGAACCGCCTGCACACCATCAAGGCGGTCCTGGTCGCCACCCTGGGCTCCTGAACGAACGGACCGGCCGCCCCCGGGGGGCCGGTTACTTCTCCAGCCGGACGCAGGCCACCCGGTCGCCCGCCGCGTGCGGCCCGGCCGGGGTGCCCGCGTGCAGCACCAGCGAGCGCGCCTCGCCCGGCCGCGGCTGCCAGTCCACCGCGGCCGAGGCGGTGCCCTCGCCCCGCCCGTCGGTGCGCAGCGCCAGCCGCAGCTCGTTGCGGTCGTTGGCGTACGCCGGGTCGGTGGACGGCTGCACCGGGTCGACCGCGTTCTGGTAGTGCGGCCCGGAGGCGGCCGGGTCCGCCTCGCAGCTGCCGGTGTGCAGGTGCACCGGGAACTCGTGGTCGGGGGCGAGCCCGGTCACCGTCAGGGTGACCACCGTCCGCCCGGGCACCGACCGGTCGGTGACCACCCGGGCGTGCGAGCCGTACGGCACCAGGTCGTCCGCGTAGCTGATCGCGGCCGGCGGGACGAAGGCCGTCGCCGGGTCGAAGTGCGCGTCCAGGACGGAGACCGGGGAGGTGGCGGGGGCGAGCAGGGCCAGCGGCAGCAGGGCGGCGGTGAACGGAGCGGGCATCGGGACGGGCCTTCCACGGGCGGGGCGACGGTCACCCTGCTAACGCGGCCGGAGCACCGAGGACACCCTCGGCCCGCCTCGCGCCTCGCTCCGAGGACACCCTCAGTCCGCGTCCCGCCGGATCCCCCGGATCTCGCAGCGCGGCCCACTGGCCCGCATCAGCCGCAGGTCGGCGGTGACCAGCGGCACCCCGTACTGCTCGGCGACCGCGACGTACGCGGCGTCGTCCGGCGTGAGGTTGTCCTTGAGCTCCCAGATCCGGCCGAGCAGCGGCGCCACCTCGATCTTGCGGATCGCCACCGCCGCGAGCTCCCCGGTGAGTTCGGCGACCCGCCCGGCGGTCAGTTCCTTGGCCAGGTAGAGCCCGCGCAGCGACTGCATCACCTCGATGACGATGTGCTCGGGCGCCAACCACTCGCCGTCGGCGGCGAGTTCGGCCCGGGCGCGGTCTCCGCGCGGGCCCTGGTCGGCGAGCGCCAGCACCAGCGCGGATGCGTCCACCACGATCATCGCGGGCCCCCTCGGTCTGTCACCACACCGGCCACCGTACCCGGCGGGGCCTCACCCGGCGGAGCCGGGCTTCGGGGTCGCGGAGCCGGAGGGCAGGTCCCGCTCGGGCGAGTTGTCGTGGAACGGCCGGATCGTCTGCTCGGCCTGCCGCGCCTCCTCGGGGGTGATCCACTCCTGCAGGCTGGTCGCCATTGCGGCGGCCTTGAGCTGGTCGAGGCTGAGCGGCAGTCCCTCCCGGACCACCTGGACCTTGGCCTGTCCCGCGACCTCCGCCGTGTTGGCGGCCACGACCGACACCCTGGCCAGGTCGGGCCGCAGCAGGGTGACCTCGCGTTCGAGGACGTCGCCCGTCGCCCGTTCGATGAGCAGCAGACGGGTACCGTCCGGCAGCACGCTGTCGGAGCAGTAGCGGTACTGGCCACCCTTGTTCAGCTTCGCGCAGCTGAACAGGTCGTCGTAGCTGGGGTTGGAGTCGGCCCGCAGGTGGGCGCCGAGGTTGCCCTCGACCCGGAGTCGGACGCTGGCCGGGCCGGAGCCGTCGTCGTACAGCATGTCGGCCAGGACCAGTACGCCCTCGGGGTCCGCGTTCTTGGTGGGCCTGAGCAGTGCGGAGTGGCCGGCGTAGTCGGAGGTCCGCCCGGCCGAGGGCAGCGCCTTGGCGAGGGCGGCGAGCGCGGCATGGCCGGTCATGGCGACCTCGCCGGTGTGCGGGCCGGTGCCCGGCAGCAGCTGCTCGGGACCGTCGTCCGGCCGCTGGAGCGGCTGCGGGAACCGCTGGCTGGGCGTCGGTGACACGGTCGGGGAGGCGGCGGCCACCGCGACCGCGGTCGTGCTGCCGCCGTCCGTCCGCAGGGCGACGGTGCCGCCGATCGCCAGCGCGACCACCGCCGTCACGGTGCCGGCGACCGTCAGCCGGCGCCGGCGCCGGATCGAGCGGCCCCGTGCGGCCGCGTCGGCGACCAGCGGGCCCAGGTCCAGGCCGACGCCGTCCATCGCCTGTTCGAAGGTGGTGGACAGCTTCCGGCCGTCCGCGTCCGGTTCGTTCATGGTCGGGTTCCTTTCAGACACCTGGTGGGGGGAGACGTCTCAGGAGCGGGCGAGCTGCTCGGCCGCGTCCGGGCCGAGGACCGTGCGCAGCCGGCCGAGGGCGCGCAGGGCCTGGCTGCGCACCGCCCCGGGGCTCAGGCCGAGTTCGGCGGCGGTCTCCTCGACGCTGCGGTCCTCCCAGTAGCGCAGGACGAGTACGGCCCGGTCCCGGGGCGCGAGTTCGGCGAGGGCGGTGAGCAGGGTGACGCGCAGCGCCGGGTCGCCCTCGGGACAGACGCCCTCCGGCAGTTCGCCGAGGGCGGGTCGTTCGCCGGTGCGGCGCAGCCGGCGGTGGGAGAGGTAGGAGCGGACGAGAGTGCTGCGGGCGTACGCGTCCTGGTTCTCGGCCCGGCGGACCTTGGACCAGGAGGCGTAGAGCTTGGCCAGGGTGACCTGGGTGAGGTCCTCGGCGAGGTGCCAGTCGCCGCAGAGCAGTACGGCGGTGCGGAAGAGTCGCTGCCCCCGGCTTTGCGCGAAGCTCTCGAACTCCGCGCTCTCCTCGGCCCGTCGCGTCTTCCTGATCACTGCTGTCCCCTCGAACCCCGTGACGTGGTGGGCTCCGCACCATCTGCGCACGGCGCGCCCTCTGCGCACGGTTAGACGCCCGAGCCCGGAGACCGCGTTACGGGCCGTCGGCGGTCAGGTCCCGAGCAGCAGCCCCGCCAGCAGCGAGGCCGCGTTGGCGGTGAGGGAGGCGATCCAGGGCAGCGGGTCGCGCGGGCGCAGTCCGGTGATCGGGCACAGCAGCAGCGCCTCGACCACGACGACCGACGTCTCGCTGAGCGTGAAGCCCGTCCAGTACGCTGCGGCGGGTCCGTCGGTCCAGTGCCGGAGGGTCCACCAGAGCAGCGGATGCGTCACCAGGTTGACCAGCACGCCGGCCGCGGCGGCCCGTGCCGGGCGCACCCGCCCGATCCGGGTGAGGGCGGCGGTGTAGACGGGTGTCTCGGTCAGCAGGGTGAGGGCGAGGGCCACCGGGTAGCGCACGGCGGGGATCGTGCCACGGGGAGGGGGAGCATGGCGACCACGGGGATCCGAGCGGGCGCCGGAGTCGGCGCCTGGCCCGCGCCCGGCCCGACGGCCAGGCTGTCCGCCGCGCCGTTCGCGGGCTTCGCACTGTCGGCCGTCCTGGCGCTGGCGCTGGCCCTGCGCGCGCCGACCGGTCTGGCGGTGCTGGGGCTGGCCGCCTTCGGTCTGCTGCACAACGTGCTGGAGCTGCGCTACGTGGCCGGCCGCTTCGCCGCGGTGCTGGCCGGTCCGCTGCTGCGGCTGCTGCTGGCGCTGGTGACCGGGATCGTGGTGTGCCGCCTGCTGCCGCCCTCCCGGCTGTCCCAGTCGGCGGAGATCCTGCTCGCCTACGGCTTGTTGGCGGCGGCCTGCCGGTACGGGCTGCGCGGCCGGCCGCGGCTGCTGGTGGTGAGCGCCGTCGGCCTGGCGGGTGCGGGCGCCGCCTCGCTGGCCTTCCCGGCGTACCACTTCGTGGTGCTGGCACATCTGCACAACGTGGTGCCGCTGCTGTTCCTGGCCGAGTGGTCGCGCCGACTGGCGCGGGGGCGCGCGGCGTTCCTGGCGCTGCAGTTCGGTTGGGTGCTGCTGGTTCCGGCGCTGCTGCTGAGCGGGCTGTTGGACGGAGTGCTGTCCCAGCGCCCCGGCGGCTGGACGGACAGGTTGGCCGCCGCCTACACCCCGCCGGCCTGGCTGAGCCCGGAGGGCGGTCTGCGGTTCCTGGCGGTGTTCGCCTTCCTGCAGACGATGCACTACGTGGTCTGGGTGTGGTTCCTGCCGCGGTACGCGCCCGAGGCGGCGGAGCGCTTCGAAGCCCGGGTGCCGTCCTTGCGCGGGGTGCGGGCCTGGGCGCTGGGGGCGGGCGCGGGCGCGCTGCTGGCCCTGTTGTTCGCCGTGGATTACGCCCAGGGTCGCTCGGTGTACGCGGCGCTGGCCAGTTACCACGCCTATCTGGAGTTCCCGGTGCTGCTGATGCTTGTCCTGGGCCTGGGCACGGACCGGGCGGATGAGAAGGAGAAGGAGAAGGAATGAGCACGACGACCCTGCTGGCGGACATCGCCCCCTCGCCGACCGGCGGCTCGGGTGGTGAGCTGGTGGTGGTGCTGTTGGTGGCCGCCGCCGTCGTGGCGGGAGCGGTCTGGCTGATCCGGCTGGAGCGCAAGCGCCGCGGCCCGGACGGCCGCTGACCTGCGCCGTCGCGCCCCGGGGCATGCCTGCGGTGGTGATGGCGGCGGCATGCACTATGGTTTATCTCGACATCGAGATAACTGCCCCTTACGATATATCTCGACATCAAGATACTTGCCGAGAGGCGCTCACCGGCGATGCGGGCAAGGTCGGCCCAAGTAAGGGTGACCTCACCACCGCGTGACGGCCGGATTAAGCACGAAGCACCCAGAAGGAGTCAGTCGTGTCCGCGAACAGCTTCGACGCCCGCAGCTCGCTGCAGGTGGGCGACGAGTCGTACGAGATCTTCAAGCTCTCCGCCGTCGAGGGTTCCGAGCGGCTGCCCTACAGCCTCAAGGTGCTGCTGGAGAACCTGCTCCGCACGGAGGACGGCGCGAACATCACCGCCGACCACATCCGCGCCCTCGGCAACTGGGACGCCGACGCCCAGCCGAGCCAGGAGATCCAGTTCACCCCGGCCCGCGTGATCATGCAGGACTTCACCGGTGTGCCGTGCGTGGTCGACCTCGCCACCATGCGTGAGGCCGTCAAGGAGCTGGGCGGCGACCCGGACAAGATCAACCCGCTGGCCCCGGCCGAGCTGGTCATCGACCACTCCGTCATCGCCGACAAGTTCGGCACCAAGGACGCGTTCACCCAGAACGTCGAGATCGAGTACGGCCGCAACAAGGAGCGCTACCAGTTCCTGCGCTGGGGCCAGACCGCCTTCGACGAGTTCAAGGTCGTCCCGCCGGGCACCGGCATCGTCCACCAGGTGAACATCGAGCACCTGGCCCGCACCGTCATGGTCCGCGGCGGCCAGGCCTACCCGGACACCTGCGTCGGCACCGACTCGCACACCACCATGGTCAACGGCCTGGGCGTGCTGGGCTGGGGCGTCGGCGGCATCGAGGCCGAGGCCGCGATGCTGGGCCAGCCGGTCTCCATGCTGATCCCGCGCGTGGTCGGCTTCAAGCTGACCGGCCAGCTGCCGGCCGGCACCACCGCCACCGACCTGGTGCTCACCATCACCGAGATGCTGCGCAAGCACGGTGTGGTCGGCAAGTTCGTCGAGTTCTACGGCGACGGCATCGGCGCCATCCCGCTGGCTAACCGCGCCACCATCGGCAACATGTCGCCGGAGTTCGGCTCGACCTGCGCGATCTTCCCGATCGACACCGAGACCGTCAACTACCTGAAGCTCACCGGCCGCGACGAGCAGCAGCTCGCCCTGGTCGAGGCGTACGCCAAGGAGCAGGGCCTCTGGCACGACCCGTCGGTCGAGCCGGTCTACTCCGAGTACCTGGAGCTGGACGTCTCCACCGTCGTCCCGTCGATCTCCGGCCCGAAGCGCCCGCAGGACCGCGTGATCCTGGCCGAGGCCGCCCAGAAGTTCGCCGAGGCGCTGCCGACCTACTCCGCCGAGGCCTCGAAGCCGACCGCCGTCACCGCCCCCGACGGCTCGACCTACGAGATCGACAACGGCGCGGTCGTGATCGCCTCGATCACCTCCTGCACCAACACCTCCAACCCCTCCGTCATGCTGGGCGCCGCCCTGCTGGCGAAGAAGGCCGTGGAGCGTGGCCTGCAGGTCAAGCCCTGGGTCAAGACCACCCTGGCGCCGGGCTCCAAGGTCGTCATGGACTACTACGAGAAGGCCGGCCTGCTCCCGTACATGGAGAAGCTGGGCTTCAACCTGGTCGGCTACGGCTGCGTCACCTGCATCGGCAACTCGGGCCCGCTGCCCGAGGAGGTCTCGGCCGCCGTCAACGAGTCCGACCTCGCGGTCGTCTCGGTGCTCTCCGGCAACCGCAACTTCGAGGGCCGGATCAACCCCGACGTCAAGATGAACTACCTGGCCTCCCCGCCGCTGGTGGTCGCCTACGCCCTCGCCGGCAACATGAACGTCGACATCACCAAGGACGCCCTGGGCAAGGACGCCGACGGCAACGACGTCTTCCTCTCCGACATCTGGCCGTCGGAGCAGGAGGTCGCCGACGTCGTCGCCGGCTCCATCGACCAGGACATGTTCGACAAGGGCTACCAGGACGTCTTCGCCGGTGACTACCGCTGGCAGTCGCTCCCGGTCCCGACCGGCAACACCTTCGAGTGGGACGCCGAGTCCACCTACGTCCGCAAGCCCCCGTACTTCGAGGGCATGGCCAAGACCCCGAGCCCGGTTACCGACATCGCCGGTGCCCGCGTCCTGGCCAAGCTGGGCGACTCGGTCACCACCGACCACATCTCCCCGGCCGGCAACATCAAGCCGGGCACCCCGGCGGCGCAGTACCTGACCGCCAACGGTGTCGAGAAGCGTGACTTCAACTCCTACGGCTCGCGCCGTGGCAACCACGAGGTCATGATCCGCGGCACCTTCGCCAACATCCGTCTGCGCAACCAGATCGCGCCGGGCACCGAGGGCGGCTACACCCGCGACTTCACCCAGGCCGACGGCCCGGTGTCGTTCATCTACGACGCCTCGCAGAACTACCAGGCCGCCGGCACCCCGCTGGTCGTCCTGGCCGGCAAGGAGTACGGCTCCGGCTCGTCCCGCGACTGGGCCGCCAAGGGCACCGCGCTGCTCGGCGTCAAGGCCGTCATCGCCGAGTCCTACGAGCGCATCCACCGCTCGAACCTGATCGGCATGGGCGTCCTGCCGCTGCAGTTCCCGGAGGGCGAGAACGCCGACTCCCTCGGCCTGACCGGCGAGGAGACCTTCTCCATCACCGGCGTGACCGAGCTCAACGAGGGCCGCACCCCCAAGACCGTCAAGGTCAAGGCCGGTGACAAGGAGTTCGACGCGGTCGTCCGCATCGACACCCCCGGTGAGGCGGACTACTACCGCAACGGCGGCATCCTGCAGTACGTGCTGCGCTCGCTCATCGGCTGATCGGGCACAGCGACTGAGCCCGAGCGCCTCAGGGAGGCCGGACCGCACCCCGCGGTCCGGCCTCTTCGCGCTCTCCCCGCCTGCGAAGGGGCCGGCGACGCGGACCGAGCGGAGCTGACCGAGCGGAGCCGACGCTGCCGTGGCCCACGCCGAAGGGCCCGCCGTGCCGAGCACGGCGGGCCCTTCGTCACCCGTGGATCAGGCGCGGTCGCAGGCCTGCGCCCGCAGCGCGCGGGCCAGGTCGTCCCGGCGCTCCAGCACCAGGCGGCGCAGTGCCGGCGCCGCCTTCGGGTGGCCGGACAGCCAGGCGTCGGCCTCGGCCAGGGTCTGCTCGCCGGTCTGGGCGATCGGGAAGAAGCCGCCGACGATCCGCATCGCGATCTCGATGGTCCGCTCGGCCCAGACCTTCTCCAGCAGCTTGAAGTACGGCGCCGCGTAGAGGACGGTCAGGTCGCGCTGGGCCGGGATCGAGAAGCCCGCCGTGTTGGCCTCGACCAGGGCGCTCGGCAGCTCGTCCGAGTCGAGCACGGCCGACCAGGCGGCGGCCTTGGCCTCCGGGGTGGGCCGGGCGGCCAGGCACTGGGTGTACTGGCGCTTGCCGCCTGCGGTGTTGTCGGCGGCCAGCTCCTCGGCGAGCTCCTCGTCGGCGGCCTGCCCGGCGGCGGCCAGCGCCAGCCACAGCGACCAGCGCAGCTCCTGGTCGACCTCCAGCCCGTCGATCCGGGCGCTGCCGGTCAGCAGGCCGCGGACCAGGCCGAGGTGCTCGGCGCCGCCCGCGGTCTGGGCCAGGAAGCGGGCCCAGGCCAGCTGGTGGTCGCTGCCGGGGACGGCCTCGCGCAGCTCGCGCAGGGCGCCGTCGGCGAGCTGCCGGGCACCCTCGGCGCGCCACTCGGGGGCGGCGTACAGGTCGACGGCGGTCTTGGCCTGGGCGTGCAGCGACTGCAGCACGCCGATGTTGCCCTCCTGGCCGGCGAAGCGCAGCACCAGGGCGACGTAGTCGCGGGCCGGCATCAGGCCGTCGCGGGTGAGGTTCCAGACGGCGGACCAGGCGAGCGCGCGGGCCAGCTCGTCGCGGATGTCGCCGAGGCCGGTGCGCAGGGCCTCCAGCGACTCGGAGTCGAAGCGGATCTTGCAGTAGGTCAGGTCCTCGTCGTTGAGCAGGACCAGGGCCGGGCGCGGGCGGCCGGCCGCCTCGGTGACGACCGTACGGGCGCCGGTGACGTCCAGCTCGATCCGCTCGGTGCGCACCAGGGCGCCGTCGGCGTCCCGGTCGTACAGGCCGACCGCGATCCGGTGCGGGCGCAGTACCTCGCCGTCCTGGAGCACGGCCAGCTCGGTGATCCGGCCCTCGGCGTCGGTGGTGACCTGCGGGGTGAGCGCGTTGACCCCGGCGGTCTGCAGCCAGGCGGCGGCCCAGCTCTTCAGGTCGCGCCCGCTGGTCTCCTCCAGCACGCCCAGCAGGTCGGCCAGTTCGGTGTTGCCGAAGGCGTGCCGCTTGAAGTAGCGGCGGGCGCCCTCGAAGAAGGCCTCCGAACCGACGTACGCGACCAACTGCTTGAGGACGGAGGCGCCCTTGGCGTAGGTGATGCCGTCGAAGTTGAGCTTGGCGTCCTCCAGGTCGCGGATGTCGGCGGTGATCGGGTGGGTGGTGGGGAACTGGTCCTGCCGGTAGGCCCAGGCCTTGCGCTGGTTGGCGAAGGTGACCCAGGCGGAGGAGTACCGGGTGCGGGCGCCGATCAGGCCGTAGGAGCCCATGAAGTCGGCGAAGGACTCCTTCAGCCACAGGTCGTCCCACCAGCGCGGGGTGACCAGGTCGCCGAACCACATGTGCGCCATCTCGTGCAGGACGACGTTGGCGCGGGCCTCGTAGGCGGCGTCGGTGACCTTCGAGCGGAAGACGAACTCCTCCTTGAAGGTCACGCAGCCCGGGTTCTCCATCGCGCCGATGTTGTATTCGGGGACAAAGGCCTGGTCGTACTTGCCGAAGGGGTACGGGAAGTCGAACTCCTCGTGGAAGAAGTCGAGTCCGAGCTTGGTGACGCCGAGGATCTCCTCCGCGTCGAAGTACGGCGCGAGCGACTTGCGGCACATCGTGGAGAGCGGGATCTCCAGGGTGGTGCCGTCGGCGAGTTCGCGGCTGTAGTGGTCGCGGGCGACGTGGTACGGGCCGGCCACCACGGCGGTGAGGTAGGTGGAGATCGGCTTGGTCGGCGCGAACTCCCAGGTGCGGGCGGCGCCTTCCTCGGTCACGCTCTCGTGCACGGCGTTGGACCACACGTCCCAGGCGGCCGGGGCGGTCACCGTGAAGCTGAACGGGGCCTTCAGGTCGGGCTGTTCGAAGTTCGCGAACACCCGGCGGGCGTCGGCCGGCTCGTAGTGGGTGTAGAGGTAGGTCTCGCCGTCCGCCGGGTCGACGAAGCGGTGCAGGCCCTCGCCGGTGCGGCTGTAGGCGCAGTCGGCCTCGACGGTGAGGACGTTCTCCGCGGCCAGGCCGTCGACGTGCACCCGGGCGCCGTCGTAGGCGGTCGCCGGGTCCAGGGTGCGGCCGTTGAGGGTGATCGAGCGGACGGCCGGGGCGAGCAGGTCGAGGAAGGTGGCGGCGCCGGGCTGGGAGCAGCGGAAGGCGACGGTGGTGGTGGAGCGGAAGGTGGCGGCGGCCGGGTCGGGGGCCGAGGTCACGTCCAGCCGGACCCGGTAGCCGTCCACGGCCAGGATGCCGGCTCGCTGCTGTGCTTCGTCGCGGCTCAGGTTCTTGCCCGGCACGGCGGTACTCCTTTGTCCGGCTCGCACGGTGGTGCGTCTGTGGATGTCCCGTGCGCGGTGTGCGCCGCGCGCAGGGGCATCCTTTCACGCCCGCCCTGGCCGGTACCATTGCACAGGCCGTCGGGTCGGGGCCGGAATCACCGGCGCCGGAGGGGTGTTGGGGCTGGGTGGCGCCCCGTTGTCATGGATGGGGGCCCCGCCGCCTCGGATCACCGCACGAAGGACGAGACCCAGTGACGACTGCCGCTGAGCGCAAGACCGCCGACTTCTGGTTCGACCCGGCCTGCCCGTGGGCGTGGATGACGTCCCGCTGGCTGGTCGAGGTCCAGCAGCTGCGCCCGGTCGACGTGAACTGGCACGTGATGAGCCTGTCGGTGCTCAACGAGCACCGCGACCTGCCGCAGGAGTACCGCCAGCTGCTGGACAACGCCTGGGGCGCGGTGCGGGTCTGCATCGCGGCCGCCCAGCAGCACGGCGAGGAGGTACTGGGTCGGCTCTACACCGAGCTGGGCCTGCGCTTCCACAACCAGGGCCTGCCGCAGAACCGGGAGACCGTCCAGGCCGCCCTGGTGGCCGCCGGCCTGCCCGCCGAGCTGGCAGACGCGGCCGACACCGACGCGTACGACGAGGCCCTGCGCGCCTCGCACAAGGAGGGCATCACCCTGGTCGGCGAGGACGTCGGCACCCCGGTGATCGCGGTCGAGGGCGCGGACGGCGAGCGGGTGGCCTTCTTCGGCCCGGTCGTCACCCCGGCCCCGAAGGGCGAGGCCGCGGCCCGGCTCTGGGACGGCACCCTGCTGGTGGCCTCCACCCCGGGCTTCTACGAGATCAAGCGCACCCGTACGGCGGGCCCGTCCTTCGAGTAGGTCCGTCCGGTACGCGGAAGGGCCAGGTACCAAGGCTCGGTACCTGGCCCTTCCGGGTGTCCGGGGCTCAGCGCGCGGCCGCGTCCCGGCGCTGCTTGAGCAGGCCGGCTCCGCTCAGCAGTGCGACCAGCACCCCGGCGGCGTACAGCTGCTGGCGGTTGCCCTCGGTGGTGGTCATCAGCGCGAGGATGCCGACCACGGCGGCCATCGCGATCCACGTCAGGTACGGGTAGCCCCACATCTTCACGGTGAGCAGCTCGGGCGCCTCGCGCTCCAGCCGGCGGCGCATCCGCAGCTGGACGATGCAGATGAACAGCCAGACCACCAGGATCGCCACGCCGGTGGTGTTCATCAGCCAGGTGAACACGGTGGCGGGCCAGAACTTGGCGGCCAGCACGGCGCCGAAGCCGAACAGGCAGGAGGCCAGCACGGCCCGGCGCGGCACCCCGCCGCTGACCTTGGCCAGCGCCTTGGGGCCCTGGCCGCGGCCGACCAGCGAGTACGCCATCCGGGAGGCGCCGTAGATGTTGGCGTTCATGGCGGACAGCAGCGCGATCAGCACCACCGCCTCCATGATCGCCCCGGCCGCGGGCACCCCGAGGTGGCGCAGCACCGTGACGTAGGGGCCGTCGGCGACGACCGCCGGGTCCTTCCAGGAGACCAGGGTGACCACCAGGGCCATCGAGCCGATGTAGAAGATCGCGATCCGCCACACCGCCGTGCGCACCGCGTTGGCGACGTTCTTCTTGGGGTCGTCGGACTCGGCCGCGGCGATGGTCACCGTCTCCAGGCCGCCGTAGGCGAACACCGAGGCGAGCAGGCCGACGATCAGCCCGCTGATGCCGTTGGGCAGGAAGCCGCCGTGTCCGGTGAGGTTGCTCGTGCCGGGGGCGCCGGGGCCGATCACCCCGGCGACGCCGAGCGCGCCGAGGACCAGGAAGGCGACGATCGCGGCGACCTTGATGGTGGCGAACCAGAACTCGAACTCGCCGAAGTTCTTCACCGCGGTCAGGTTGCTGACGCAGAAGAAGACCATGAACAGGCCGACCCAGACCCAGGCGGAGACACCGGGAATCCAGCCGTTGACGATCTTCCCGGCCGCGGTGGCCTCGGCGGCGACGCCGCAGCAGAGCATCACCCAGTACATCCAGCCGGCCGTGATCCCGGCCCAGGAGCCGATCTCCTTCTCGGCGTGCACCGAGAACGAGCCGGAGGCCGGACGGGCGGCGGACATCTCCCCGAGCATCCGCATGATCAGCATGACCAGCAGGCCGGAGAGGGTGAAGGCGAGGATGATCGCCGGACCGGCGGCCGCGATACCGGCGCCCGAGCCGACGAACAGGCCGGCGCCGATGACGCCACCGAGGGCGATCATCGACAGGTGGCGCTGCTTGAGCCCGTGGCTGAGCTGCTGGCCGGACGTCGGGCCGGAGTCCGGCTGGGCGGCGTCGGTGGTCCCGGACGCCGTGGGCGTGGAGGTGGGGGCCATAGGGGTGGATCCAGACTGTGCGGAATGCGGCATGAGCTGTCCAATATCCGGGGACCCCTCCGGTCATGCCAAGAATGTCCGCTTCCGGCCCACCATGCGGACCGGGCCGCACCCCGGCGTGATCAACCGATCGCGGAGCGTCGTTTCGGGTCGGTTCCGACAACGCCCGAGGGCGGGGCTTTGTCCGAAACCGTGGCGGCGGCGCAGTGGATCACCGCGTAGGTTCACAGGTGTTCACTCACCTGGACCCGTACGGAGGATCCCCCGATGGCCACTGCCACCACCCCGATAGCGCGCCGCGCCGTCCTCGCCGACCTGCTGCCCGCCGCCTCCACCCGCCTCGGCACGCAGGCCCGTGACCTCGCCCTGGTGGTCGGCGGCGCCGCGCTGACCGGTATGGCCGCCCAGCTGTCGGTCAACGTCCCCGGCTCGCCGGTGCCGGTCACCGGTCAGACCTTCGCCGCCCTGCTGGTCGGCACCGCGCTCGGCGCCCGCCGCGGCGTCGCCTCGCTCGCCCTCTACCTGCTGGCCGGCATGGCGGGCATGCCCTGGTTCGCCGAGGGCACCTCCGGCTGGGCCATGCCCTCCTTCGGCTACGTGCTCGGCTTCGTCCTGGCCGCCGCCCTGACCGGCGCGCTGGCCCGCCGCGGCGCCGACCGCACCCCGGTGAACACCGCCGTCACCATGGTTCTCGGCAGCCTCGCCATCTACGCGGTCGGGGTCCCGTACCTGGCCTTCACCCTGCACGTGTCGCTCGCCCGCGCCGCCGAGCTCGGCCTCTACCCGTACCTGGTCGGCGACGCGCTCAAGGCGGCCTTCGCCGCCGCCGCCCTGCCGCTGGCCTGGAAGCTGCTCGGCAAGCGCTGACGCCCCCGTTGTCGGGCCCGGGCGCTCGCGCATGCCACACTCATGGCATGCGCGTGTACCTGGGCTCCGACCATGCCGGATACGAACTGAAGAACCACCTGGTGGAGTGGCTGAAGGAGGCCGGCCACGAGCCGGTCGACTGCGGGCCGCACATCTACGACGCCGAGGACGACTACCCGCCGTTCTGCCTGCGCGCCGCCGAGCGCACCGCCGCCGACGCGGAGGCCCTGGGCATCGTGATCGGCGGCTCGGGCAACGGCGAGGCGATCGCCGCCAACAAGGTCAAGGGCGTCCGTGCGGCGCTGGCCTGGAGCGCGCAGACCGCCGAGCTCGGCCGTCAGCACAACAACGCCAACGTGATCTCCATCGGCGGCCGCATGCACACGCAGGAGGAGGCCACCAAGTTCGTCGAGGTCTTCCTCAACACCCCCTACAGCGGCGAGCCGCGGCACACCCGCCGGATCGAGATGCTGAGCGAGTACGAGACCACCGGCGAACTCCCGCCGATCCCGGCCCACCACCCGCAGGGCTGATCCCGCCACCCACCCGCCCACGACGGCCGGCCGCACCCCCGGGTGCGACCGGCCGCCGCCGTTTCCGCCCGGGGGGCGGCGAAGATCCGAGAGATCCGCCCCGGCCCCCGGACCTGTGGGATCGGCCACAGGCCCCGGCGCACGCACACCGCCGCACGCGGGGCGCGCACACCATCCGCAGGCTCCGTACGCCCAACCGGCGCACGCCTCCTGACGGCGCGCCCGGCACCGCTCCGATCGGCCGAAACCCGCTGAACCCCCCGCGCGTCGACATCGCCGCCCGCCCCCGGGCCGTCGACGCCGGGCCGCACCCGTGGATAGGGTCGGGCCCCATGGCTGGCAGACCGCCGGGCGCACCGCCCCAGACGACTGCGACGAGGCCCGGCGCCGCCCCGGCGTCCGAGCCCGTGACGGCCCGGCTGCGCAAGAGGCTCCGCCGGGTCCGCCGAAGGCTGCGCACGGCCGGAGTCGACTACTTCCGCGGCGGCGCCGCCGACTGGCCGGTGCTCTGCGCGCTGGCCCTGCTCGTCCCGCTGCTGATCCTGCTCAACGTCTGGATCCCCGACTGGGCCCCGCCCACCGCCCTGGTCCTGCCGATCCTGGCCGGCGCGCTGCTGCTGCGCCCCGGCAGCCTGGTGGTGCTCTACGCGCTGGCGGCCCTCGGGCTGTCCGCCGAGTCCGTGATCCACACCGGCCAGCGGGTCGCCAGCGAGAACCCGGAGGCCTACGTCTACGGAGTGACCCCGGGCGCCGCCCTGGTGGTCGGTGCCGCCGGAGTGGGCGGCCTGCTGCTGGCCCAGTTCCGGGCCCGGGTCGGCGTTCCCTGGTGGGGCGGCTCCACCATGCTGTTCGACCTGCGCGAGCGGTTGCGGGTGCAGAGCCGGGTGCCCCGGCTGCCGGACGGCTGGCACGCCGACATGGCGCTGCGCCCGGCCGGCGGGCAGTCCTTCTCCGGGGACTTCGTGGTGGCCGCCCGCACCGGCCCCGGGCAGCGGCTGCTGGAGGTGGTCCTCGCGGACGTCTCCGGCAAGGGCATGGACGCCGGCTCCCGGGCGCTGCTGCTCTCCGGCGCCTTCGGCGGCCTGGTCGGCTCGCTGCCCGCGCACGACTTCCTGCCCGCAGCCAACGGCTACCTGCTGCGCCAGTCCTGGGAGGAGGGCTTCGCCACCGCCGTCCACCTGGTGCTGGACCTGGACACCGGCGAGTACGAACTGCTCTCGGCCGGGCACCTGCCGGGCATGCAGCGACTGGCCGGCGCCGGGCGCTGGGAGGTCAAGCAGGCCGAGGGCCCGCTGCTCGGGATCTACGACGGCGCCAAGTTCGAGGGCGTGCGCGGCCGGCTGAACCGCGGCGACGTGCTGATGCTGTGCACCGACGGCATGGTGGAGGCGCCGGGCCGGGACCTCGCCGAGGGCATGGACCGGCTGATGGGGGAGGCGGACCGGCTGGTCCCCGGCGGCGGCCCGGGCAGCGGCGCGGGGGCCGCGGCCGCGCTGATCGAGACGGTGGCCCGGGACATCAACGACGACCGCGCGGTCCTGCTGCTCTGGCGCGACTGACGGCACGCCGGTGACACATGCCACCGGCAGCGTCGCTGTCAAGCCTGGCAGCTGATCTTCGGCCATATCGGGCGCCCCGTCGGCTGACCGGATCAGCGGCTTCCGCTCCCCGTCTCCGCGCGTTCCCGGCCGCTCAGCACGCCCCGCCGACGATTCGTCAGGGCGGCTCCGATATCGTCCCGGTCGGCGGAAACTCGTCTCGCATCGCAGGATGTCGGCGTTGGGCTGACTGTCAGACCTTTACGCAATCGGCACGGTCGACCACACTGAGTCCGGGCGGGACTGTTCAGGATTCGGGGGATGGGGGGCGACACGTGCGGCACGACAGGCAGCGCTCCAGCGTGGGCTCCCTCACCGGCACTGCGCCGGACGGTCCGCGATTCCGCCTCGGGACCGTCGGACAGGCCGGGGTCCGGCTTCACAGGTGCCGCCGGGCGGCGGCACCACGCTATGAAACGAGGAAGTGAGTCCGGGTGGCACTCTCCGTCTCCGCGCTGGTCCTGTTCGCGATCCTGTGCATCATCTTCATCCGGAACAAGCAGATGAAGATCGCCCATGGCATCGTCGCCGCCCTGTTCGGCTTCATGCTGCACGAGACGACCATGGCGGGCTCGATCAACTCCCTGCTGTCCAACCTGGCGCACAGCATCTCCAGCATCACCGGCGGCTGACCCGGCCCGGGCCGCCGGACCTCTCGCGCCGTGCCGGCCCCGAGCCGAAGGGGGCGAGCGGGCGCGTCACGGTCACCGGCCGGCCCGTCGGGCCTCCCGCCAGCGGGCGAACAGACCCCGGGGGCGCATCGCCGCCGGGGCCGGGACGCGTACGGGTGCGGGTGCCGCGGCACCCGCCGGCGCGGCCGTGACCGGTGCTGCCCGCTCCGCTGTCAACAGCACGAACAACCGCGCCCAGCACAGCCGTTCGCCCCGCGGCCAGTCCAGCGCGCGCAGCGCCGCAGAGGCCGCCTCCGACGCCTCGCCGCCCACCCGGACCTCGGCGACGTCGTCGCCCGCCTTCCCGCCCAGGAAGAGCTTCACCCCCACCGGGCCCGGCCCGGCCAGCTCCGTCCGCAGCGCCGGCGCCAGCGCCGGCAGTACCCGGTGCTCGGCGAGCCACGCCGCCAGGTGCTCGTTGCCGAAGCCGAACACCGCCGCCGGCCCCTGCACCGCGTGCCAGCCCGGGAGTTCGGGCAGATCGGCGTGGTCGGCGTGCACCCCGCGGCCCTCGGCCAGCTCGACCAGTACCGAGGCGGTGGTGGTCGCCCACATCTTCACCGCGTTCGCGAGCTTCTCCTCCTCGGTCTTGCCGAGGCCCGCCGCGCAGTCCCACACCACCGGCGCGTCCGCCCGGCCCAGCTGCAGCACGAAGCCGAGGTCCACGTGCCCGGCGCCGTCGTCCCCGGGGTGCTCGCGCACCGCCACCGCCGTGGTGCCCGGGCCGCGCACCACCTCGCCGTCCGGATGGAACTCCTGACCCAGTCGCGCCATCTCCCGGACCACGCAGCGCTGTATGACGGCCAGTCGCTCCTGCGGACGCACCGGGACTCCTCCACCTAGGGAGCGCGCCGGCTGCGGCCGCGCTCGAACTGAGCTCGAACGCCGCCGAGGCTATCGGCCCGACCGCCAACCGGGAAACCGTTCGCGCAGGCCCGGCCTCCGGTCGCGGAAATGTTCTGAATGCCCCACTTTGGGGAGCGGAACCTGAAGGCCGCCCGCCTGGAGAGCCCGCATGCCCCGCACCGACCTGACGCCCCTTCCGCCACTCCCGGTGCCCCTGCCGGGGCTGCCGGCGGGCCCGGACGGCCCCGGCCTGGTCGCCGAGATCGAGGCCTACCTCGCCTCGCTCCCCGCCCCCGCGCGTACCCCGGCGCCGTACGTCTGCCGGTACGGCAGCACCCTGCGCCCCTGGAACGCCGACCACCCGGCGCCCCGGGCCACCCTGCTCGACCGGGCGCTGCGCCGCCCCGCCCGGCCCGTTCCGGTCAGCGCCGCCGACCACCTGCGGCTCGCCTCCCGCTTCATCGGCGCCCACGGCTGGCTGCAGGGCGCGATGTGGGACCACTCCGGCCGGGTCTGCCTGCTCGGCGCCCAGGCCGCCGTCCTGGCGTACGGCTACGGCACCCCGGCGACCGTGCGCACCGCCCGGGCCCAGCTGATGGAGGTGCTGCACGCCACCGGGCACCCGGCGCGCTCCCCGGACGAGTACAACGACCGCCCCACCACCCGGGAGGGTGACGTTCACCTGCTGCTCGACCGGGCCGCCGCCCGGGCCGCCCGGCTCGGGCTCTGATCCCGCCGGGAACCCCGGACACGCCGAAAACGTCGACGGCCCCGGTGCGCTGGGCGCACCGGGGCCGGACCGGAAGAGCGGGCGACGAGAATCGAACTCGCGTGACTAGTTTGGAAGACTAGGGCTCTACCATTGAGCTACGCCCGCGCGACCCCCCGAGCCGTCTCCGGCCGGAAGTTCGGGAGACAGCGTACCTGGTCCGGCCGCTCCCGTGCACACCGTATTCGTCACGAACCCGCTTGCGCCCCGCCCCGAAATAGTCGGCGAGCCGTGCAGGCCCGGCGTGTACGCTTCCTCTCGGCACCACGGGGTGTGGCGCAGTTTGGTAGCGCGTCCGCTTTGGGAGCGGAAGGCCGTCGGTTCGAATCCGGTCACCCCGACAGTGAGTGCGGCAGGGTCTCGCCCATCGGGGCGGGGCCCTGTTCTGTCGGGGCGGTACGGTGGCGTCTGGCGTCCGCCTTTCGTGGTACCGGTAGGATGGTGCGCTGGCGGCGGTAGTCCCTGTGGCGTCCACCCAGGTCAACCGCACGAGGGCGAGGAGTCAAGCTCACCGTCCACCCACACGGGAGATGCAGCTCCAACCGCCCATCGCCCGTCTCGTCCGACCCACCCGTACCGGCTCCGGCCGGGCGTGCGGGGGCGGGCGGAGACAACCTGACCGCAAGCCCATAGGAGACCTAACCGTGAAGAGCGCCGTCGAGACTCTGAACCCGACCCGGGTTCGACTCACCGTCGAGGTGCCCTTCGAGGAGCTCAAGCCCAGCCTCGACGCGGCGTACAAGAAGATCAACCAGCAGGTCACGGTTCCGGGCTTCCGTAAGGGCAAGATCCCGGCTCGCGTCATCGACCAGCGTTTCGGCCGTGGCGCCGTGCTGGAGGAGGCCGTCAACGACGCCCTGCCGCGCTTCTACACGCAGGCCGTCGACGAGGGCAAGATCGAGGTCCTCGGCCAGCCCGACATCACCAACATCGAGGGTGTCGAGAAGATCGCCGACGGTGGCGACCTGAAGTTCACCGCCGAGGTGGACATCCGCCCCGAGATCACCCTGCCGGAGTTCTCCTCCATCGAGGTGACCGTCGACCCGATCGCCGTCTCCGACGAGGACATCGAGAAGTCGCTGGAGCAGCTGCGCGAGCGCTTCTCCTCGGTCAAGGACGTCGAGCGCGCCGCGGCCGCCGGCGACATCGTGGTCGTGGACCTGATCGCCAAGGTCGACGGCGAGGTGCCGGAGGACGGCACCGCCACCGGTGTCAGCTACGAGATCGGCTCGGGCCGCCTCATCGACGGCATCGACGAGGCCGTCGTCGGCCTGTCCGCCGGCGAGGAGAAGACCTTCGAGACCGAGCTCAAGGGCGGCACCCAGGCCGGCAAGACCTCCGAGGTCACCGTCACCGTCACGGCCGTCCAGGAGAAGGAGCTGCCGGAGCTGGACGACGAGTTCGCCCAGCTGGCCAGCGAGTTCGACACCCTGGAGGACCTGCGCGCCGACTCCCGCAAGCGCCTGGAGCGCATGAAGGAGTACGACCAGGCCACCCAGGCCCAGGAGAAGGTGCTGGACGCGCTGCTCGCGCTGGTTGAGATCGAGTACCCCGAGAAGCTCCTCAAGGACGAGATCGAGACCCGCAAGCACAACGTCGAGCACCACCAGCTGGAGCCGATGGGTCTGAACATCGACACCTACCTGGAGACCCAGGGCAAGACCCGCGAGGAGTGGGACGCGGAGATCGAGGAGCAGGCGAAGAAGGGCATCAAGACCCAGTTCGTCCTGGACCAGATCGTCGCCAACGAGGAGCTGGGTGTTAACCAGGAGGAGCTGACCGAGCACCTCATCCGCCGCGCCGCCGGCTCGGGCCTCACCCCGGACCAGTTCGCCCAGCAGGTCGTCCAGGGCGGCCAGGTTCCGCTGCTGGTCGGCGAGGTCGCCCGCGGCAAGGCGCTGGCCACCGTGGTCGAGGCCGCCAAGGTCGTCGACACCGAGGGCAACGAGATCAACTTCGACGACGAGGACGAGACGGGCGAGACCGTCGAGGCCGCCGTTGAGGCCGTCGAGGCCGCAGCCGAGGAGAACACCGAGGCCTGAGCCCCGGTAGCCCCCTGAGGCAGCCCAGCGGGCCCGGACGCCGTACGGTGTCCGGGCCCGCTGTCGTCCCGCCCGCGCGCCGCCGCGACCCTGCGCTCACAGCGAACAGTTCTGCGTGAGGGATTCTGCGGCCCGGCCTGCGCGTTAGGGTCCTTGGACAGCGACAATCACGACGTGATACCCGGAAGCTGTGCGACATCGTGACGGCCGTCGAGCGACCGTCCAAATCGACTGAGCAGGTGGCTAAGTGACGTTCCCGCAGATGCAGATGCCTGGCCCGATGGCGCCGCACGCCGCCGCTGGTGACGTGCTCGGCGGCCTTGGCGACCAGGTCTACAACCGGCTGCTGGGCGAGCGGATCATCTTCCTCGGCCAGCAGGTCGACGACGACATCGCCAACAAGATCACCGCGCAGCTGCTGCTGCTGGCCGCGGACCCCGAGAAGGACATCTTCCTCTACATCAACTCCCCGGGCGGCTCGATCTCGGCCGGCATGGCGATCTACGACACCATGCAGTACATCAAGAACGACGTCGTCACCATCGCGATGGGCATGGCCGCCTCGATGGGCCAGTTCCTGCTGACCGCCGGCGCCAAGGGCAAGCGCTTCTCGCTGCCGAACGCCAACATCCTGATGCACCAGCCCTCCGCGGGCCTCGGCGGCTCCGCCACCGACATCCGCATCCAGGCCGAGCAGCTGCTCCGCACCAAGAAGCGGATGTCCGAGCTGATCGCCTTCCACAGCGGCCAGTCCTTCGAGCAGATCACCCGGGACTCCGACCGCGACCGGTGGTTCACCCCGGAGGAGGCCCTGGAGTACGGCCTGATCGACGCGATCATGCACAGCGCCGCGGACGTCCCCGGCGGCGGCGGCACGGGCGCCTGAGCCTCGGCCCGGCCCACGAGACCACAGCCACAACGCCCCGGAGGACAAGAACCCCCATGAACATCCCCAGCCTGTCGGCCGCCAAGGCCCGCGTCGAGGACATGCGCGCCGAGGGCCGCTACATCGTCCCGCGCTTCGTCGAGCGCACCACGCAGGGCATCCGCGAGTACGACCCGTACGCCAAGCTGTTCGAGGAGCGCATCATCTTCCTCGGCTCGCAGGTCGACGACGTCTCGGCGAACGACATCATGGCGCAGCTGCTGTGCCTGGAGTCGATGGACCCGGACCGCGAGATCCAGATGTACATCAACTCGCCCGGCGGCTCGTTCACGGCCCTGACGGCCATCTACGACACCATGCAGTACGTCAAGCCGGACATCACCACCGTCTGCATGGGCCAGGCGGCCTCCGCCGCGGCCGTGCTGCTCGCCGCCGGTACCCCCGGCAAGCGGATGGCGCTGCCGAACGCCCGCATCCTGATCCACCAGCCGTACACCGAGACCGGCCGCGGCCAGGTGTCCGACCTGGAGATCCAGGCCAAGGAGATCTTCCGGATGCGCGAGCAGCTGGAGCAGATGCTCTCCAAGCACTCCAACAAGTCGGTGGAGCAGGTGCGCGAGGACATCGAGCGCGACAAGATCCTCACCGCCGAGGAGGCCGCCGAGTACGGCCTGGTGGACCAGATCATCTCCACCCGCAAGACCTCGCTGACCTCCTGAGGCCGGCACCGTCGGGGGGGGGGGGGCCCCCCCGCCCCCGGCCCCCCCCCCCCCCCCGGGGGGGGGGGGGGCCCCCCGCGGGGGGGGGGGGGGAGGCCCCCGGGGGAGGGGCAGC
>NZ_JBIWPN010000036.1:49555-76732 GCF_044768305.1 Kitasatospora sp. NPDC101155
CCCGCCGGGCGCGCCGCGGGGGGGGGGGTGGGGCCCCCCCCCCCCCCCCCCCCGCGCCCCCCCCCCCCCCCCGCCCCCCCCCCCGGGGGGGGGGCCCCCCCCCCCGGGGCGCCCCCCCCCCCCCGACCCGTCGGCGGGCTCTGGCACGGCATCTGTTCGGTATCAATTCGCCCAGGGCGTAGGGCAGACCCGGCGAAGAGGACGGAATCACCGGCCCGGCAGAGTACCGTCGGATAGCGAGACCGAGCGCCGTCGGCGCGGACGGTCCACAGCACCAGGCCCCGGAACCCCTGCGGGGCCCCTGGCGAAGGGGAAGCACCTCGTGGCACGCATCGGAGACGGTGGCGACCTGCTCAAGTGCTCGTTCTGCGGCAAGTCGCAGAAGCAGGTGAAGAAGCTGATCGCCGGCCCAGGCGTCTACATCTGCGACGAGTGCATCGACCTGTGCAACGAGATCATCGAGGAGGAACTCGCCGAGACCTCCGAGGTCCGCTTCGAGGAACTGCCGAAGCCGCGCGAGATCTACGAGTTCCTGGACCAGTACGTGGTCGGGCAGGACCTCGCCAAGAAGGCGCTGTCGGTGGCCGTCTACAACCACTACAAGCGGGTCCAGGCCGGTGAGGCCGGGCGTAGTGGCGGCAACGGCCGCGAGGACGCCATCGAGCTGGCCAAGTCGAACATCCTGCTGCTGGGCCCCACCGGCTCCGGCAAGACCCTGCTGGCGCAGACCCTGGCCCGGATGCTGAACGTGCCCTTCGCGATCGCGGACGCCACCGCGCTGACCGAAGCCGGCTACGTCGGCGAGGACGTCGAGAACATCCTGCTCAAGCTGATCCAGGCGGCCGACTACGACGTCAAGAAGGCCGAGACCGGGATCATCTACATCGACGAGATCGACAAGGTCGCCCGCAAGAGCGAGAACCCGTCGATCACCCGCGACGTCTCCGGCGAGGGCGTGCAGCAGGCGCTGCTGAAGATCCTGGAGGGCACCACCGCCTCGGTGCCGCCGCAGGGCGGGCGCAAGCACCCGCACCAGGAGTTCATCCAGATCGACACCACCAACGTGCTGTTCATCGTCGGCGGCGCGTTCGCCGGCCTGGAGCGGATCATCGAGGGCCGCGCGGGTGCCAAGGGTATCGGCTTCGGTGCCAACATCCGCTCCAAGCGTGAGTCGGACGCCAGCGACCACTTCCGCCAGGTGATGCCCGAGGACCTGGTGAAGTTCGGCATGATCCCCGAGTTCATCGGCCGTCTGCCGGTGATCACCAGCGTGCACAACCTCGACCGCGAGGCGCTGCTGCAGATCCTCACCGAGCCGAAGAACGCGCTGGTCAAGCAGTACCGCAAGCTCTTCGAACTGGACGGCGTGGAGCTGGAGTTCTCCCGGGACGCGCTGGAGGCGATCGCCGACCAGGCGATCCTGCGCGGCACCGGCGCGCGCGGTCTGCGGGCCATCATGGAGGAGGTGCTGATGTCCGTGATGTACGAGGTCCCCTCGCGCCAGGACGTCGCCCGTGTGGTGGTCACCGGGGACGTGGTCTCCAAGCACGCCATCCCCACCCTCGTCCCGCGCGACATGATCAAGCGCGAGCGCCGCGAGAAGAGCGCCTGACCCGACGACAGTCATGCGAAGGGGCCCCGCACCGGATCCGGTGCGGGGCCCCTTCGCATGACGCGCGCGTGTTACTTGGCGACCTTCATGGCGTCGCGGATCGCCCGGGTCTTCTCCGCGGCCTGGTCCGGGGTGATGCCCTGGTTGGTGTCACCGCCGGTGCTGCCCAGGCTGAGGTGGGTGAAGGTGACCCGGCCGAAGGTGGACTTGTCCGCCCACACGCAGATCGTCGGCCCGGGCTTGCCCGCGATGACGCTGGCCACGCCGCAGCTGAGCTTGCCCGCGGAGGCGTGGCTGTCCTGCGCGGGGTAGTCGGTCATCGGCGTGGTCCAGGTCAGCCCGCCGCTGTCCTTCTTCGAGTCGGCGATGATCTGGTCCGGGTCGTTGAGGTCCCCGTAGATGCCGATGATCGACAGCGAGTCCATGTTCTTGATGTCGGCGCCCTTGCTGTAGCTGGCGCCCAGCCCGGTCAGATCCTTGCCGAACTTCGCCGCCTGGGGGTTGCTCATGTCGGCGGGCTGCTCCTTCGCCGACTTCTGGACGTAGCCGTCCAGCAGCGTCTGCGGGGCGGTGAGCTTGTACTGGCCGCCCGCGTCGCTGCCGCCGAGGAACTTCCAGGCCGCGAAACCGCCGCCGCCCAGCACCAGGGCGCCGATCACCAGGCCGATCACCAGACCGCCCCTGCCCTTCTGCGGCTGCGTCGGGTAGCCCGGCTGCCCGTAGGGCGCCTGCGGCGGCACGCCGTACGGCTGCTGCGGGGCGCCGTAGGGCTGCTGCTGCGGCGGGTATCCGTACTGGGGCTGCGGGGCGCCGTAGGGCTGCTGGGGCGGCGGGCCGCCATAAGGCTGACCGCCGTAAGGCTGACCCTGCGGATACTGCTGTCCCTGGCCGTACATCTGTCCTCGTGCTCCCCCGCCGCACCCGCGGCCGATCGTGGTGTTGGGTAGTTCCGTGCACGCCCGGACACCCGGACAAGTGCCCGGGCACGCTACCGCACGGTGCCCGTTACGGGAGCGTTCGGGCGGGGCGAGTCCACGGACCGAAAGCGGTTCGTAACCAGCGCCCGTGGTTACGTAAACTGTGCGTCGTGACCGACACGACGAACCAGCGCCCCGTGAGCACCACCGGGGACGATGCGGCAACCCTCCCGACGACCTACACCCCCGCGGACGTAGAGGGCGAGCTGTACGAGCGCTGGGTAGAGCGTGGTTACTTCACCGCGGACGCGAAGAGCGACAAGCCCCCGTTCACCATCGTCATCCCCCCGCCGAACGTCACCGGCAGCCTGCACCTGGGCCACGCCTTCGAGCACACGCTGATCGACGCGCTGGTCCGCCGCAAGCGGATGCAGGGCTACGAGGCGCTGTGGCAGCCCGGCATGGACCACGCCGGCATCGCCACCCAGAACGTGGTCGAGCGCGAGCTCGCCAAGGAGGGTAAGTCCCGCCACGACCTGGGCCGCGAGGCCTTCGTCGAGCGCGTCTGGAAGTGGAAGGCGGAGTCCGGCGGCCAGATCTCCGGCCAGATGCGCCGCCTCGGCGACGGCGTGGACTGGTCCCGTGAGCGGTTCACCATGGACGAGGGCCTGTCCCAGGCTGTCCAGACCATCTTCAAGAAGCTCTTCGACGACGAGCTGATCTACCGTGCCGAGCGCATCATCAACTGGTGCCCGCGCTGCCTGACCGCCATCTCGGACATCGAGGTGGAGTACCAGGACGACGACGGCGAGCTGGTCTCGATCCGCTACGGCGAGGGCGAGGACTCCATCGTCGTCGCCACCACCCGCGCCGAGACGATGCTGGGCGACACCGCGGTCGCCGTCCACCCGGAGGACGAGCGCTACAAGCACCTGATCGGTACCGAGATCGAGCTGCCGCTGACCGGCCGCCGCATCCCGATCGTCGCCGACGCCCACGTCGACCCGGAGTTCGGCACCGGCGCCGTCAAGGTGACGCCCGCGCACGACCCGAACGACTTCGAGATCGGCCAGCGGCACAACCTGCCGAACATCGCCGTGATGGACGAGCACGCCGTCATCACCGCGCACGGCCCCTTCCTCGGCCTGGACCGCCTGGAGGCCCGCTCGGCGATCGTCGCCGCGCTGCGCGCCGAGGGCCGGATCGTCGCCGAGAAGCGCCCGTACGTCCACTCGGTGGGCCACTGCTCGCGCTGCAAGACCACCATCGAGCCGCGGCTGTCCATGCAGTGGTGGGTCAAGGTCGGCCCGCTCGCCCAGGCCGCCGGTGACGCGGTCCGCGACGGCAAGGTCAAGATCCACCCGCAGGAGATGGAGAAGCGGTACTTCGACTGGGTCGACAACCTGCACGACTGGTGCATCTCGCGCCAGCTGTGGTGGGGTCACCGCATCCCGGTCTGGTACGGCCCGAACGGCGAGGTCGTCTGCGTCGGCCCCGACGAGCAGCCGCCCACCGGCGAGGGCTGGCACCAGGACATCGATGTCCTGGACACCTGGTTCTCCTCCGGCCTGTGGCCGTTCTCCACGCTCGGCTGGCCGGAGCAGACCGAGAGCCTCGCGAAGTTCTACCCGAACTCCGTCCTGGTCACCGGCTACGACATCCTGTTCTTCTGGGTCGCCCGGATGATGATGTTCGGTCTCTACGCGATGGACGGCACCCCGCCGTTCCACACCATCGCGCTGCACGGCATGGTCCGTGACCAGAACGGCAAGAAGATGTCGAAGTCCTTCGGCAACGTGGTCAACCCGCTGGACTGGATGGACAAGTACGGCTCCGACGCGCTGCGCTTCACGCTCGCGCGCGGTGCCAACCCCGGCGTCGACGTGCCGATCGGCGAGGACTGGGTCCAGGCGGCCCGCAACTTCGCCAACAAGATCTGGAACGCCACCCGCTTCGCGCTGATGAACGGCGCCACCGTCGAGGGCCCGCTGCCCGCGCCGGAGGAGCTGACCGCGAGCGACCGCTGGATCCTGTCGCGCCTCAACAGCACCGTCGCCGAGGTGGACGGGCTGTACGAGGACTACCAGTTCTCCAAGCTCTCCGAGGCGCTCTACCACTTCGCCTGGGACGAGGTCTTCGACTGGTACGTCGAGCTCTCCAAGACCACCCTGGCCAAGGGCGGCCCGCAGGCCGACGCCGCGCGCCGGGTGCTCGGCGAGGTCCTGGACGTCACGCTGCGGCTGCTGCACCCGATCGTGCCCTTCGTCACCGAGACGCTGTGGACCACGCTCACCGGTGCGGAGTCCGTCGTCATCGCCGACTGGCCGACCGACAGCGGCTTCCGCGACGCCGCGGCCGAGGCCGAGATCGCCACGCTGCAGCAGGTGGTCACCGAGGTCCGCCGGTTCCGCACGGACCAGGGCCTCAAGCCGGGCCAGCGGGTCCCGGCGCAGCTGGAACTGGGCGGCACCGCGCTGGCCGCCCACGAGGACGCGATCCGCTCGCTGCTGCGGCTGACCGCGCCCGAGGAGGGCTTCGCGGCCACCGCCTCGCTGCCGGTGGCCGGTGCCACCGTCTCGCTGGACCTCTCCGGCACCATCGACGTCGCGGCCGAGCGCAAGCGCCTCGCCAAGGATCTCGCGGCCGCCGAGAAGGAGAAGGCCCAGACCGCCGCCAAGCTCGGCAACGAGGCCTTCCTGGCCAAGGCGCCGGACGAGGTGGTCGCCAAGATCCGGGGCCGCCAGGAGGCCGCCGAGGCCGACATCGCCCGGATCACCGCCCAGCTCGCGGCGCTGCCGCAGGGCTGAGCCTGATCGCCCTTCGAGGGGCCGCACTCCGCGACACGCGGGGTGCGGCCCCTCGGGCGTTTTCCGGGAGCGCTTCTCCGGACACGGTTTTCGCTACGCCTAATAGAGCAGAGACATTGCTCCCTTCCGGCGAATATTCATCCTGGACCGGGTGAGGTCCTATTCCGAGCGAATTGATTCCGGTCTTGCCCGCGCGCGTTCGCGGAAGTTTGCAGGTCGGATGTGTACGGTGTGCACGGAGTTTCCGAAGGGCGTTTCTGCTGAGCGTTCCTGGTGAACGACGGACGGGAGGGCATGGCGTGGTGGTGACCGAGGAGTTGGCCGAGGAGCTGCCTGCCGCGGCGGTCGAGGAGGCCAAGGCCAGGGCGGCGACGCTGCTGCTCGCCTTCCGGCACGGGAACCAGCTCGCGTTCGACCACGAACTGGACCTGCTGTTCGAGGAGAACGTCGAGCGGGAGGTGACCACGCTGCTCACCTGGATCGCCGCCGAAGCCGTCCGCAAGGCGTACGCCCCCGAGGTCGGCGACCGGGTGCTTCGGTCGATGGCCCGGCGGGCCCCGGAGGACACCGCTGCCGTCCAGGTGGACGAGGAGACCGCGACCGCCGCCCAGCTGATCGAGGCGGTCGCCGCCGGCGAGGTGGCCGAGGTCCGCGGACTGGTCGCCGCGACGGCGGACACCACTTTCCTGCTCGGCGGCCTGCTGCAGGGCGTCGCGATGATGCTGCCGCTGCTGCCCGAGGGCGAACTGGCCGAGATCACCGCCGAGTTGCGCCGTCGCCACGGCGGCGCCCCGCACGTCCCGGAGGCTCGGGCCGGGGTCTGATCCCCCGACGGGCCCGGGCCCTGCGTCCCGAGCCGAAGGGCGCGCCGACGGCGTCGGCAGCCGGATTTCCCGCGCTGGCGGCCCAGTTGGTCGACCGGCTCAAGTCGCTTTCGGCAAAGGAGACTTGACTCGCAAGGTGGAGCGGGCCGGTCCGGTCGCCAAGAGGCCCTACGCGGCCAGTGGCAGTGCCAGGGCCTCGCTGCGCCCGGCCGACCCGGTGGCCAGCTCGGCGGTCAGCGCGGCGATCCGGGCCGAGGCGAGGCCGTCACCGTACGGGCTCGGGGTGGCGGCCAGCCGGGCCAGCCGCTCGGGGGTGTCGGACAGCCAGGCGCAGGCCAGCTCGCCCAGTTCCTCGCCGGGCTGCACCAGCGCGGCGAAGCCGGCCGCCATCGCCTCCGGGCGTTCGGTGGAGCGGCGCACCACCAGCAGCGGACGGCCGAGCACGGTGCACTCCTCCTGCACGCCGCCGGAGTCGGAGACCAGCAGCGCGGCGCGGCTCGCCAGGCCCAGGAAGTCGCCGTAGCCGACCGGTCCGGTGACGGCGAGGTGCTCCAGCAGGCCGTCCAGCCCGAAGCGTTCGACGGCGGCCCGGGTCCGCGGGTGCATCGGGAACAGCACCGGGGTGCCGGCCCGGGCGATCCGGTCCAGCTCGGCGAGCACGGCGCCGAGCGCCTCGGCGGTGTCGGTGTTCTCCGGGCGGTGCACGGTGGCCAGCACGTACGCGTCCGGGCGCAGCCCGTGGGCGGCGAGCAGCGCGGCGCGGGCGGCCTCGTCCGGCAGCCGGCGGCGGACCACCTCGACCACGGTGTTGCCGGTGAGCTCGATCCGGTCCGGGTCGAGCGACTCGGCGCGCAGGTTGGCGACGTTGTCCTCGGTGGCGGCGCAGAGCAGGTCGGAGACGTGGTCGACCATCACCCGGTTGTGCTCCTCGGGCATCGCCCGGTCGTAGCTGCGCAGCCCGGCCTCCACGTGCACCAGCGGGATCTCCCGGGCGTTGGCGGCCAGCGCCCCGGCGAGGGTGGCGTTGGTGTCGCCCTGGACGACCACGGCGGCGGGGCGGTCCTCGGCGAAGGCGGCGTCCAGCTGGCCGAGGGACTGGGCGATCTGGCCGGCCCGGGGGCGGCCGCCGACGCCGGTGAGCAGCTCGGGCCGGGGCAGGTCGAGGTCGCGCAGGAAGCGGCCGGACATCGCCTCGTCCCAGTGCTGGCCGGTGTGCACCAGCCGGGTGGCGTCGCCGAGTTCGTGGATCAGCGGGGCGAGCTTGACCAGCTCGGGACGGGTGCCGAGGACGACGGCGACGCTGGACGGGGACAGGCACATGCGCATGGGGAGGACTCCGGTGACCGGCGGGGGCGGAAGGCGTGGGGGAGGAGGCGCGGGGGCGGGGGCGTCAGGATTCGAGCGCCGTGGGGGCGCCGACGGCGACCTTCTCGGCGTTGCGCCGGGTCTTGGCCCAGCCGTTGCGGCCGAGCAGCAGCCGTACGGCGGCACGCAGGGCGACGACGAAGAGGTGGTAGGCGTAGAGCCAGACCAGGACGCCCCAGAGCAGCCCGGTGAGCCGGCTGCGGTCGGTGTGGACGTGCTTGCGGTAGGCGAGGCCCCAGAACACCATCGGCAGGGTGGCGAGCGCGAAGGCGAGCAGCATCCACGGGCCGAACCGGAGCTGGAACTCGGCGGTCTCGGCGGGGAAGAGCACCAGCCCGGCGGCGGTGATCCCGAGCGAGAGCGGGAAGAGCAGCACCAGCAGCACGCAGACCACGGGCTGCAGGAAGGTGTACATCACCTCGGCCTTGCCGGACCGGGTGTAGTGCGGGGAGCGCAGCACCCGGCCGGTGTAGCGCAGGCACTGCATGTTGCCCTGGGCCCAGCGGGTGCGCTGGGTGAGGAAGCGGCGCAGCGAGACCAGGGCCTCCTGGGAGACCTGGGCCTCGGTGACGTGGGTGAGCCGCCAGCCGGCCAGGCGCAGGTCGAGGCCGGACTCGTAGTCCTCCAGCAGGGCGCGCTCGGGCCAGGGGCGGCCGACCCGGCCCTCCTCGGCGGTGAGCGAGTCGAGGGCGGCCAGCCGGACGAACTGGCCGTTGCCGCCGAGGCCGACGCTGCCGGTGCGGCGGCGCAGCAGCTGCATGCCGGCGTTGTTGGCCTGGAACTCGACGTCCTGCATCCGGACCAGGGCGCGGGCGAAGGCGTTGGCGGTGCGGCCGCGGCCGGGCAGCGGGCGCTCGTCGTCGGCGTTGCGCATCCGCACGCCGATCTGGACGGCGCCGGTGTCGGGGCGGCCGATCGCCTTGGGGTTGCAGACCTGGCCGAGGGTGCCCGGGTCGAGCCGGCCGTCGGCGTCGACCACGCCGATCACCACCCGGGAGCGGTCGGTGGACTCGGGCAGCCAGGCGGAGATCTCGCGGTAGGCGGCGTTGAGGGCGGCGCCCTTGCCGATCCGGGCGTGCGGGCGGCGGCGCTGGACGAGGTGGATGCGCGGGTCGCGGGCCGCGGCGGCGAGCACGAGATCGCGGGTGGCGTCCTCGCTGTCGTCGTCGATCACCCACAGGTGGGCGTCGGGCGCGCCGGCCCGCAGGCCCTCCAGGGTCTGGGTGACCACGGCCTCCTCGTCGCGGCACGGGATGACCAGGTGCCACTGGAAGGCGGACGGGTCGCCGGGCTCGGCGGGCTTGTTGTGCTCGAAGGCGTGGCGGGAGCCGGCCCAGTACACGAGGAAGCGTCCGAAGACGAAGGCCATGTAGCAGACGAGTGCCAGGGAGATCAGTCCGGCGACCCAGACGATCTCCTCCTGGCGGAGCACGATCCAGCCGTGCAGGGCGTCGGGCATGGCGCGGCACTCCTCATGATCAAAGGCTGTCAGCTCCTGTGGGTTGCGAATCGATGCTTCATTGCTGTTCAAACTTGCTAAAGCAATAGTAAAGGGGGTGAACTGGGAGTGCAGGGCAAAGCCGGGCAAAGTGGCCGTTCTCACCCCGGCCGCCGCCCCCGCCGCCACCCCCGCTCTCACCCTGTGGGGACGGACCGCCATCGCTCCGTAGACTGTGGTCGTGAGCGACAAGGCCGACCCGAACCCGTACACCCTCCGCCCCGCCGACGGCGGCACCGGCGACGCCCTGCGCGACGTCGAGCTGGAGCTGTCCAAGCGCTGGCCGGAGAACAAGCTGGAGCCCTCGCTCGACCGGATCGAGGCGCTGATGGACATCCTGGGCCAGCCCCAGCGATCCTTCCCCTCCATCCACATCACCGGGACCAACGGCAAGACCTCCACCGCCCGGATGATCGAGCAGCTGCTCAACACCTTCGAGCTGCGCACCGGCCGCTACACCAGCCCGCACGTGGAGACCGTCACCGAGCGGATCAGCCTGGACGGCGCCCCGATCAGCCCCGAGCGGTTCGTCGAGGTCTACCGCGACATCGAGCCCTACGTGCAGATGGTCGACGCGGCGCAGCCGGTGCCGATGTCCTTCTTCGAGGTGCTGACCGGCATGGCCTACGCCGCCTTCGCCGACGCCCCGGTGGACGTCGCGGTGGTCGAGGTCGGCATGGGCGGCTCCTGGGACGCCACCAACGTCATCGACGCCGCCGTCGCCGTGATCACCCCGATCGGGCTGGACCACACCGACAAGCTCGGCGAGACCACCGGCGAGATCGCGGTCGAGAAGTCCGGGATCATCAAGTCCGGCGCCGTCGCCGTGGTCGCCCAGCAGCAGCTGGACGCCGCCCAGATCATCCTGCGCCGGGCCGTCGAGGTGGACGCCACGGTCGCCCGCGAGGGCATGGAGTTCGGTGTGATCCGCCGTGAACTCGCCGTCGGCGGCCAGCTGGTGACGCTGCGCGGGCTCGGCGGCGAGGAGTACGAGGACGTCTTCATCCCGCTGCACGGCGAGTACCAGGCGCACAACGCGGCGCTGGCGCTGGCCGCGGTCGAGGCCTTCTTCGGCGTCGGCGGCACCCGCGGCGGGCAGCTGGACGTGGACAAGATCCGCCAGGCCTTCTCCGGAGTCTCCTCGCCGGGCCGCCTGGAGATCGTCCGCCGCAGCCCCACGATCATCCTCGACGCCGCGCACAACCCGCACGGCGCCCAGGCCACCGTCGCCGCGATCTCCGAGTCCTTCGGCTTCACCCGCCTGGTCGGCGTGATCGGCACCTCCGGGGACAAGGACGTGGCCGGCGTGCTGGAGGCCTTCGAGCCGATCCTGGCCGAGGTCGTCATCACCCAGAACTCCACCCACCGCGCGATGGACGTGGACGCGCTCGCGGCCCTGGCCGTCGAGGTCTTCGGCGAGGACCGCGTCCAGGTCGAGCCCGGGCTCGACGACGCCATCGCCGCCGCCGTCACCCTGGCCGAGGAGGAGGGCGACCTCGGCGGCGCCGGGGTGCTGGTCACCGGTTCGGTCATCACGGTGGGCGAGGCCCGCCTGCTGCTCGGGAGGAAGTGACATGAGGACGCTCTGCTCCTCGACGCTGATCGGCGAGGCGCTGTTGGCGATGTTCGCCGGGCTGGTCGCGATGCGGCTCTCCAGCGTTTCCACCGCCACGGTCTGGATCGTTACGGGGATTGTGATGGCCCTGTGCCTCGCGCTCTGCGGCATGATCAACCGCCCGGGCGCGGTGCAGATCGGTTGGGTGCTGCAGGTCGGCCTGATCGCCAGCGGCTTCATCCTGCCGACCATGTTCGGCCTCGGCGTGGTCTTCACCGGCCTGTGGTGGTGCTCGGTGCACTACGGCCGCAAGGTGGACGACTTCAAGGCCGCCCGCGCGGCCGCCGAGGCAGCGGCAGCCTGACTGACAGCTGTGGGCCCGGCGTTCGCCGGGATGGTCCGATGATCAGCAGCGCCTCGCCGATCAGGGTGGGGTAGGCCCCGCGCCCGCGGGGATCGCACGGACCAGCGGAACCGGCAGGTCGTTCACGCAAGGTAACCTCTGCCCCATACCGCATGCCGTACCAAATCCCCAGGAGACGCACCGTGTCCCAGCGCACTCTCGTCCTGCTCAAGCCCGACGCCGTCCGCCGCGGCCTGGCCGGCGAGATCATCAGCCGCATCGAGCGCAAGGCCGGCTGGCAGCTCGCTGCCATGGAGCTGCGCACCTTCGACCGGGCGACGCTGGAGCAGCACTACGAGGAGCACGTCGGCCGCCCGTTCTACGAGCCGCTGCTGGAGTTCATGACCTCCGGCCCGTCGATCGCGATGATCGTCGAGGGCGAGGAGGTCGTGAAGGGCATCCGCATGCTGGCCGGCGCCACCAACCCGCTGGAGGCCGGGGCCGGCACCATCCGCGGCGACTACGCGACCATCACCCGCGAGAACCTGATCCACGCCTCCGACTCCCCGGAGTCCGCCGAGCGCGAGATCAAGATCTTCTTCCCGGCGCACGCCTGATCCGAGCCGGGCGAAACGCCCGGGAAGGCCGGACGATCCGCCCGGGCGGGCACCGTGTCAGGGCCCGCAGGACCTTGGGACTGCCCCGGTCGGGACCATTGGCCCGGCCGGGGCATTCTTATCGTGAAATAGGGAACTGGGGACGCCGACACGGCGTCCCAATGCTCGGAGAAGCGATCACGCTCCGGACAATGGACGGTGTGCCCCCACGTCGATGTCCGTTCCGCGCGGCGTGACTACGATGGACGCGACTCAAGGGCCCGGTAAGGCAGCTCAGCTGGTCTCCGCCCAAGCGTGGGCGCTGCATCCGTCCACACCCCATGAACTCCGAGCCCGGGAAGGCACCCACACCCCATGGCGAGCAACCTGTCGTTCATCGGCCGCGACTTGGCGATCGACCTCGGAACTGCCAACACGCTGGTGTACGTCAGGGGCAAGGGGATCGTCCTCAACGAGCCGTCCGTCGTCGCGGTCAACACCAACACCGGTGGCATCCTCGCGGTCGGCGTCGAGGCCAAGAAGATGATCGGCCGCACGCCCGGCAACATCGTCGCCATCCGCCCGCTCAAGGACGGCGTGATCGCCGACTTCGAGATCACCGAGCGGATGCTGCGCTACTTCATCCTCAAGATCCACCGCCGTCGCTACCTCGCCCGCCCGCGCGTCGTGGTCTGCGTGCCCTCCGGCATCACCGGCGTCGAGCGCCGCGCCGTCATCGAGGCCTCCTCGCAGGCCGGCGCGCGCCAGGTGCACATCATCGAGGAGCCGATGGCCGCCGCGATCGGTGCCGGCCTGCCCGTCCACGAGGCCACCGGCAACATGGTCGTCGACATCGGCGGCGGCACCACCGAGGTCGCCGTGATCTCCCTCGGCGGCATCGTCACCGCCCAGTCCATCCGGGTGGCCGGCGACGAGCTGGACAACGCGATCGTCCAGCACATCAAGAAGGAGTACTCGCTCCTCCTCGGCGAGCGCAGCGCCGAGCAGATCAAGATGAGCATCGGCAGTGCCTTCGGCCTGGAGGGCGAGAAGGACGAGCACGCCGAGATCCGCGGCCGCGACCTGGTCAGCGGCCTGCCCAAGACCGTGGTCATCTCCGCCGCCGAGGTCCGCGAGGCCATCGACGAGCCGGTCAACTCGATCATCGACGCGGTCAAGACCACCCTCGACCAGTGCCCGCCCGAGCTGGCCGGCGACGTCATGGACCGCGGCATCGTGCTCACCGGCGGCGGCGCCCTGCTGCGCGGCCTGGACGAGCGGCTGCGCCGCGAGACCGGCATGCCGATCCACATCGCCGAGAACCCGCTCGACTCCGTCGCGCTCGGCTCCGGCAAGTGCGTCGAGGAGTTCGAGGCGCTCCAGCAGGTACTGGACGCCCAGCCGCGCCGTTAGCACCACGACGAGACATCCGACACTCAACTGAACGGGCCGCCGCCCGGGCCCCACAGCCCCGGGCGGCCGCCAGGTACGAAGGGGCAGTACCAGCACCGTGAGGGATACACGAGAGAGCCGGCTGCTGCTCATCCTGCTGGTGGCCGTCGCCTTCGCGCTCATCACCGTGGACATCAAGGGCGGTGCGGACTCCCCGCTCGGCCCGGCCCGGCACGCGGCCGCCAGCATCCTCGGCCCGGTCGAGCGCGGCGCCGCCACCGTCGTCGACCCGGTGGCCAACACCGTCAGCGCCTTCCGCGACGCCGCCACCCACAACGGCCGCACCGACCAGCTCGCCCGCGAGAACACCGAACTGCGGCAGAAGCTCGCCTCCTCCGACATGGCGAGCGGTCGCACCAAGCAGCTGGACGATCTGCTGCGCACCGCCGGCGCCGGCGGATACACCGTCAAGGCCGCCCAGGTCATCGCGATCGGCCCGGCCCAGGGCTTCTCCTGGACCATCACCATCGACGCCGGCAGCGACGACGGCCTCACCCGCGACATGACGGTGATCAACGGTCAGGGCCTGGTCGGCCGGATCACCACCGTCGCCCGGACCACCGCCACCGTGCTGCTCGCCTCCGACCCCGGCTTCTCGGCCGGCACCCGGCTGGAGGGCAGCGGCGAGATCGGCTTCGCCTCCGGCGGCGGCGACAGCCCGATGAAGGTCTCGCTGCTCAACGGCAAGGCGCAGGTCAAGGCCGGCGACCGGCTGGTCACCTTCGGCTCGCAGAGCGGCCGTCCGTTCGTGCCCGGCGTCCCGGTCGGCAAGGTCACCGAGGTCCAGGCCAACGCCGGCCAGCTGACCAAGACCATCCTGGTCGAGCCCTTCGTCCAGTTCACCCGGCTGGACCTGGTCGGCGTGGTGGTCGTGCCGCCGCGCACCGACCCGCGCGACGCCGTCCTGCCGCCGGCCCCCACCCCCGGGCAGAGCCAGGCCCCGGCCGTGCCCGCCCAGCCGCAGCCCACCGCGCCCGCCACCCCGCCGGCCAAGCCCAATGGGGGGAACTGAGCCATGCGCCTCGCCCGCATCCCCGTCTCCGCCGTACTGATCCTCCTCGGCCTGATCCTCCAGGTCAGCGTGTTCGGCCGGCTCCAGCTCCCGGGTGCCACCCCGGACATACTGCTGCTCGTCGTGGTCGGCCTGGCCATGGTCTACGGGCCGAGGGGCGGCTGCCTGGTCGGCTTCGCGGCCGGCCTGCTCGCCGACCTCGCGCCGCCCTCCGACCACGCCGTCGGCCGCTACGCCCTGGTGCTCTGTCTGATGGGCTACGCCGCCGGGCTGCTGCGCCCCGACCACGGCCGCCAGCGTTCGGTCTCCAGCGCGCTGCTGGTGGTCGGCGCCGCCTCGATCGCCTCCACCTTGCTGTACGCGACCGTCGGCGCCCTGGTCGGCGACACCGCGGCCCGGCACGTCGGCCTCGGCAACCTGGTGATCAGCGCCCTGCTGTACGACCTGCTGCTGGCCCCGTTCGTGGTGCCGCTGGTGATGCTGCTCGGCCGCCGCTTCGGCCGCGACCCGGTGGCCGCCGCCAGCGACGACGACGGCCCGGGCCTCGGCGCGCTGGCCCGCTACCGCACCACCCGTGCGGTCTCGACCAGCCCGAAGTACAAGAAGCGGCGCGGGCCCGGCTTCGCCCGGCGCCCGTAACCGGCCCGCCCAGGCCCCCGAACTCCCGACTTTCCCGCATCCTGGAGCGCACGAGACGTGAGCAACATCCCCGAGACCGGCCGAACCCGGCGGGTGACGATCCGTCTGGTGGTGCTGCAGATCCTGGTGCTGTCGCTGCTCGCCACCCTCGGCGGGCGGCTGTGGTACCTGCAGATCCGCAACGCCAAGGAGTACACCGCCAAGGCGACCGGCAACCACATCCGCGAGGTGGTCGAGCCGGCCGTCCGCGGCGAGATCCTGGACGCCTCCGGACGGATCCTGGCCGGCAACGAGGCCCGGCTGGTGGTGTCCGTCAGCCGTACCTCGCTGCTGCAGCAGAAGGACGGCGGCAAGGCGGTGCTGGGCCGCCTCGCCGAGGTGCTCGGCATGCCGGCCAAGGACGTGCAGGAGAAGGTCCGGCTCTGCGACGCCAAGACCCCGCAGCCCTGCTGGAACGGATCGCCGTACCAGCCGATCCCGGTCACCAAGGAGGCGACCACCCAGCAGGCGATGCAGATAATGGAGCGCCGCGAGGACTTCCCCGGGATCACCGCGCAGCCCACCTCCGTGCGCCGCTACACCGGCGCCGAGGGCGCCAACCTGGCCCAGGTGCTCGGCTACCTCTCGCCGGTCACCGACGACGAGGTCAGCAAGACCGCCGACAAGAGCGGCCTGGACCGTTACCTGCCGGCCGACCAGATCGGCCGGGCCGGCCTGGAGTCGGTGTACGACCGCGACCTGCGCGGCACCGCCGGCATCACCAAGCTGGCGGTGGACAACCTCGGCCGGGTGATCGGCACCGCCGGCACCGTCGCCCCGCAGACCGGCAACAACCTGGTCACCAGCATCGACGCCCGGGTGCAGAAGGTGGTCGAGGACAACCTGGCGCAGGCCATGGCCGACGCCCGGAACACCTTCGACAAGGTCACCAACCGCAACTACGAGGCCGACTCCGGCGCCGCCGTCGTGATGGACGTGCACACCGGGCGGATCATCGCGATGGCGAGCGCCCCGACCTACGACCCGAACCTCTGGGTGGGCGGCATCAGCGGCAAGGACTACCAGTCGCTGACCAGCAAGGACTCCAACTTCCCGCTGCTGAACCGGGCCATACAGGGTCAGTCCGCCCCCGGCTCGACCTTCAAGGTCATCTCCACCACCGCCGCCGTGGAGGCCGGCTACTCGCTGGACGGGACCTACTCGTGCCCGAAGGCCATGACCATCGGCGGCCGCGAGTTCAAGAACTTCGAGAGCGAGAACTTCGGCTCCATCTCCCTGGAGAAGGCGCTGGAGGTCTCCTGCGACACCGTCTTCTACGGCCTGGCGTACGACCAGTGGATGAAGGACGGCGGCATCAAGCCGAAGAAGGACCCGGGTGACTGGTTCTTCAAGGCCGCCCACCAGTTCGGCCTCGGCGCCAAGACCGGCGTCGACCTGCCGGCCGAGGTCCCCGGCCGGGTGCCGGACCGGCAGTGGAAGCAGTCCTTCTACGACAACAACAAGGACGCCTGGTGCGCGCAGGCACAGAAGGGCGGCAACAGCTTCTCCGACCAGATCGCCCGGGAGAACTGCGTCGACGGCTACCAGATGCGCGCCGGTGACGCCGTCAACTACGCGATCGGCCAGGGCGACACGCTCGTCACCCCGGTCCAGATGGCCCGTATCTACTCGGCGCTGGCCAACGGCGGGACCTTCTACCGGCCGACCATCGCCAAGGCGGTGATAAGCCCGAGCGGGGACCTCGTCCGCGAGATCGCCCCGCACGAGGACGCCAAGTTCCCCGGCGACCAGAAGCTGCTCAGCTACATCGACCAGGCCACCGCGGGCGTCATCACCAGCGGTACCGCCGCCTGGAAGTTCAACGGCTGGCCGCAGGACAAGATCGCGCTGCACGCCAAGACCGGCACCGCCGAGGTCGAGGGCAAGCAGACCACGTCGTGGCTGGACACGTACAGCAAGGACTACGCGATCGTCATGACGATCAGCCAGGGCGGCACCGGCTCCGGCGGTTCCGGTGATGCCATCCGCCGGATCTACCAGGCGCTGTACGGCGTGGACGACAAGGGCAACATCGACAACAGCAAGGCGCTGCTGCCGACGCCGCAGGGCGAGCTGCCGAAGTTCAACCCGGACGGCACCGCGATCATCAAGCCGGCCTCGTACACGGTCGACCCGGCGCCGGGCGCGGTCGCCCCGGCCCCGGTGCTGCCGGCCGCCGGCCCGGCGCAGTCCGTCCAGGCCGTGCAGCCCGTCCAGGCCGCGCAGCCCGTTCGGTTCACCCAGTTCGCCCAGGCGGACGCGGCTCCCGCGACGGCCTGGCTCGATCCGGCGCCGCCGTCCGACAGCCCCGTGTCGTACACCGTGGCCGATGCCGCGCTCGAACCGAACCGCGCGGGAAGGGGACGGGCATGAGCTCCTATGGCTCGTACCGGCAGCTGCGGTTGAGCCCGCAGCGCACCGGGGTCTCCAAGGCCCTGGCCAAGGACTCGCCGCTGTGGCGGCTGGACTGGATACTGCTGCTGGCCGCGCTGGCCCTCTCGCTCGGCAGCTCGTTGCTGGTCTGGTCGGCCACCCGTGGGCGCGACAACCTCACCCACGGGGACCCGCAGTACTTCCTCTACCGGCACCTGACCAACTTCGTGATCGGCCTGGTGCTGTGCGCCGTGGTGATAGCGATAGGAGCCCGGCGCGTCCGCACCCTGGTGCCGTTCGTCTACGTCGCCGTGATCCTGCTGCTGATGGCGACGCTCAGCCCGATCGGCTCGACCGTCAACGGCGCGCACTCGTGGATCCAGCTCGGCGGCGGCTTCTCGATCCAGCCCGCCGAGTTCGCGAAACTCGGGATCGTGCTGTCGATGGCGGTCGTGCTGTCGGACCAGGTGGACGCGGGGGAGCGGGAGTTCCCCTCGCACCGCGCGGTGTTCCGCGGCCTGATCTGGGCCGGCCTGCCGATGGGCCTGGTGCTGCTGATGCCGGACGCCGGGTCGACCATGGTGATGTCCGCGATCGTGCTCGGCATCCTGCTCGGCTCCGGCGCGGCCACCCGCTGGGTGCTCGGCATCCTCGCGGTCGGCGTCGGCGGCAGCATCGCGATCTGGAAGCTAGGACTGCTGAGCCAGTACCAGATCGACCGCTTCGCCGCCTTCGCCAACCCGCAGCTCGACCCGAACGGCGTCGGCTACAACACCGCGCAGGCCCGGATCGCGATCGGCTCGGGCGGACTGACCGGCAAGGGGCTGTTCCACGGGACGCAGACCGTCGGGCAGTTCGTGCCGGAGCAGCAGACCGACTTCGTGTTCACCGTCGCCGGTGAGGAACTGGGCTTCGTCGGCGCGCTCGCGATAATCGGACTGGTCGGCGTGATCCTGTGGCGCGCCTGCCGGATCGCCCGCCAGGCAACCGACCTGTACGGGACGATCGTGGCGGCCGGGGTCATCGCCTGGTTCTCCTTCCAGGCCTTCGAGAACATCGGGATGTGCCTGGGCATCATGCCGGTCGCTGGCATCCCGCTGCCCTTCGTCTCCTACGGCGGCTCCTCGATGTTCGCGGTCTGGATCGGGGTCGGGCTGCTCCAGGCGGTGCGCAGCCAGCGGCCGATAGCGGCCTGAGCCCGCTTGCTGTCGGGGCCGGTCCGGGTTCGTCCCGGATCGGCCCTTTCCTTGCCGTGGAAGCTAGTTGACGATACGTCAGATCGAGTGGAGCAGGCAGTCGGCGGCGGTGAGCATCGCCCGGGTCTGGTGGGCCAGCTGCTCCTGCACCGGGACCCAGCGGGCGCCGAAGCGGTGGCGCAGCCGGTCCAGGCTGTCGGCGACCACGGCGCGGGCGCGCTCCCGGGCGGCGTCGGCGTCCGGGCCGCGGGCGTCCGCGAGCAGGCGCAGCAGGATCGAGGCGACCCGCAGCGGCAGCCGGGCGGCGACCAGCCCGGCGGTGGTCGCCCGGGAGGCGCTGAGTGGGCGTGGGCACCACAGCTCCAGCCACTCGTCGGCGACCCGCGGGGCGACCGCCAGGTTGAACTCGGCGGTGCGCACCAGCGCGCCGTGCGCCTCCCGGGCCTGCGCCGGGACCCGGGCGAGCAGCGTGCTGAGCTCCGCGGTGCGCGTGGTCAGCTCGCGGGCGGCCTCGCCGACGGCCTGCGGCCCGGCCGGGTGCGGGCGGGCGTCGCCGACCGCGTCCACCGCCCACATCGGGACCTCCAGGACGGCGGTGACCGCGCCGTACCGGGCCGCGTAGGACCAGGTGGACAGCTCGGGCTCGTCCGGCAGCGCCCGCGAGGTGCCCTCGCTGCCGCGCCCCGGCATCAGGTAGGTGCCGGGGGCGGGGCTGGCCCAGCCGATGGCGTCGTAGGAGTCCACGTCGAGCGGGAGGCCGGCCCGCTCTGCGGAGCGGGCGAAGCGTTCGGACAGGCCCGGCACCGGGCTGGTCAGCTGGACGAACGCGCCGCCGAAGTCCACCCCGTGCAGCGAGCACTGCAGGAACGGGCGCAACTCGTCGATCAGCCCGGTCAGCGCCAGGCTCTCCGGCATCGGCGGGCGGCCCGAGCCGGGCGCGGGCAGCAGTTCGGGCTGCTCCTCGAAGGAGGGCCGGAAGAAGTGCTCGTAGTGGCGGGCCATGGTCAGCGGGCCGTCCAGCCAGCCGGCGTTCAGCGCGGCACCGTCCGGGTCCAGGCAGAGCAGCAGGTGCCAGGACAGGCCGGGCCGGGCGGGGCGCTCCAGCAGGACCTCGGCGAGACGGACCGCGGCGGCGGTGCCGACCGGCTCGTTGGGGTGCGGCCCGCCCACCGCCAGGACGGCGCGCGGGCCGCGGTCGACCGAGAGCAGCAGCAGCGGACGCCCGGCCCGGGAGCGGCCGACCTCGCGCAGCCGGCAGCGGTCCGGGCGGCGCAGGGCGAGCCGTCGGGCCGCGGATTCGGCCTGGGCCTGCGTGGGGTAGCGGGCCGGCCCGGTGTCGAGGATCCGCAGGGGCCGGACCCGCCGACCGGTGTCGGTCATGGTTCTCCTTGCGACCGGTCGTACGGCCGCCGGGGCGCGGGCGTGCCGCACCACTGGACGCGGCCTGCGGGCCGGGGACGGGCTCTGCGGGGCCGGGGGAGGGGGCCTCGCGGGGGACTGGGGAGGTCGTGCTGGGCGAGACGGGCCGCCGGGGGAGTCGGCGTTGGCCGAGCGTACGACCCAACTCCCGTCTCCGGAAGGGGTGCAGGGCCTTGGGTAGGGCCCTGTCAGTACCGCACGGGCCGTCCGGGCGTGTCAACGGCGGACGGCGCCGGGCGGCGGGCGCGCACCGTGCGTGCCGGGGCGGGTACGGGCGGCTGTGGACGGGGCTGATCGCGCCGGAGCGCACCGCGGGGCGGCCGGGTCCGGTTCGGGACGGCCCGGCCGGGTCCGGTTCCGGCGGGGTCCCGGGCAGACGGGCCGTTCCCCGGATTGGGCTACCCTTGAGGGTCACCCCTCCCGTGCCGGCTCGCGGCATCGAATCACGTCGTAAGGGTTCCTAGTACATGACTGTCGAATCGGTCTTCCCACGCCTGGAGGCCCTCCTCCCGCACGTCCAGAAGCCGATCCAGTACGTCGGCGGCGAGCTCAACTCGACCGTCAAGGACTGGGACGCCTGCGACGTCCGCTGGGCGCTGATGTACCCCGACGCCTACGAGGTCGGGCTGCCCAACCAGGGCGTCATGATCCTCTACGAGGTGCTCAACGAGCGCGAGGGCGTGCTCGCCGAGCGCACCTACAGCGTCTGGCCGGACCTCGAGGCGCTGATGCGTGAGCACGGCGTCCCGCAGTTCACCGTGGACGCCCACCGCCCGGTGAAGGCCTTCGACGTCTTCGGGCTGTCGTTCTCCACCGAGCTCGGCTACACCAACATGCTGACCGCGCTCGACCTGGCCGGCATCCCGCTGGAGGCCAAGGACCGCACCGACGAGGACCCGATCGTCCTGGCCGGCGGCCACGCGGCCTTCAACCCGGAGCCGATCGCGGACTTCCTGGACTGCGCGGTGGTCGGCGACGGCGAGCAGGCCGTGCTCGACATCACCGAGATCATCCGCGCCTGGAAGGCCGAGGGCCGCCCCGGCGGGCGCGACGAGCTGCTGCTGCGCCTGGCCCGTACCGGCGGCGTGTACGTCCCGAAGTTCTACGACGTGGAGTACCTGGCCGACGGCCGGATCGGCCGCGTCGTGCCGAACGCCCCGGGCGTGCCGTGGCGGGTCTCCAAGCACACCGTGATGGACCTGGACGAGTGGCCGTACCCGAAGCAGCCGCTGGTCCCGCTGGCGGAGACGGTGCACGAGCGGATGTCCGTGGAGATCTTCCGCGGCTGCACCCGTGGCTGCCGCTTCTGCCAGGCCGGCATGATCACGCGCCCCGTGCGGGAGCGAAGCATCACCGGCATCGGCGAGATGGTCGAGCGCGGGCTGAAGGCGACCGGCTTCGAGGAGGTCGGCCTGCTGTCGCTGTCCAGCGCCGACCACACCGAGATCGGCGACATCGCCAAGGGCCTGGCCGACCGCTACACCGAGGACAAGATCGGTCTGTCGCTGCCGTCCACCCGCGTCGACGCCTTCAACATCGACCTCGCCAACGAGCTGTCCCGCAACGGGCGCCGCTCGGGCCTCACCTTCGCCCCCGAGGGCGGCAGTGAGCGCATGCGCAAGGTGATCAACAAGATGGTGTCGGAGGAGGACCTGATCCGCACCGTCGCCACCGCCTACGGCAACGGCTGGCGCCAGGTGAAGCTGTACTTCATGTGCGGCCTGCCCACCGAGACCGACGAGGACGTGCTCCAGATCGGCGAGATGGCGAAGAACGTCATCCAGAAGGGCCGCGAGGTCACCGGCCAGAACGACATCCGCTGCACCGTCTCCATCGGCGGGTTCGTGCCCAAGCCGCACACCCCGTTCCAGTGGGCCCCGCAGCTGTCCGCCGAGGCCACCGACGCCCGTCTGGCCAAGCTGCGCGACTCGATCCGCGGCGACCGCAAGTACGGCAAGAACATCGGCTACCGCTACCACGACGGCAAGCCGGGCATCGTCGAGGGCCTGCTCTCCCGCGGCGACCGCCGGGTCGGCGCCGTCATCCGTGCCGTCTACGAGGACGGCGGCCGCTTCGACGGCTGGCGCGAGTACTTCTCGTACGACCGCTGGATGGCCTGCGCCGACAAGGGCCTGGCCGGCACCGGCGTCGACGTCGACTGGTACACCACCCGTGAGCGCTCCTACGAGGAGGTGCTGCCCTGGGACCACCTGGACAGCGGCCTCGACAAGGACTGGCTGTGGGAGGACTGGCAGGACGCCCTGGAGGAGGTCGAGGTCGACGACTGCCGCTGGACCCCGTGCTTCGACTGCGGCGTGTGCCCCCAGATGCAGACGACTATACAAATCGGCCCGACGGGCAAGAAGATGCTGCCGCTGACGGTCGTCAACGCCGCTGGCCAGCAGAAATAGCCCGCAGCATGAGTGACACGGTAGCCGAACTGTGTGACTTACTTCACAGTCTTCCGGAGGGTGAGCGGGAGCTCGTCCTGGGCGCGCTTGGCATGACGCGCGCCCCGGGCGGGCCCGCCCACCCCGGGGAGGCCCGGCAAGGCGGCCAGAGGACCCCTCTGCCCGCCGCCCGGAGCGCCCCGGGCATCGAGTCCTCGATCGAGTGGGTCTGATCGGCTGGAAGGCCGCTGCATCGCGATGCAGCGGCCTTCCGCATGCCGGTAACCGCCCAAGCGAAGTGGCGGCCTCCTCCAGGGCCCGCAAGAAGGTCATCTGCCCTCTGTTGTCACCGGGCTCGTGGCGGGCAGACGAGCCTCGGGGGCCTGGCCGGCGACATGGACCAGCATTATGGGTTCCTTGGCCTCCGGGCCCTCCCAGGTCTGGTCCAACCCTCCTGTCTTGGCTCGACCGCGCGGCACCAGAAGTCGGCCCGCACTTCGATCTTTAAGCAGTTATGCCGATACCTAGCTCGATCGCACATGCACTGCCTAGTCTCGAAGCTTGACTGTTCCTCAACCGCCATAGGGGAGAGATGGTTCAGGAGGCAGGTCGCGGAGAGGTGATCGGGGGCAAGTACCGCCTGCTGTACGACCTCGGGGCTGGAGGCTTCGGCAGGGCGTGGAAGGCTCGGGACGAATATTTAGACGTGGACGTTGCGATCAAGGAAGTATGGCTGCCTCCTGCACAGTCTGAGGTCGAACGCGCTCAGCTCTTAGCCCGTGCACAAGGGAGGCCCGGAACTCGGCCAAACTTCGTGATCACCCCAACATCATCACGGTGTACGACGTCGTGACCCACGACGGTCGCCCGTGGATCGTGATGCAGTTGGTTGTCGGCTATTCGTTGGAGCAGTACACGCGCCACCGCGGCCCGCTTCCTGCGAGCAAAGTGGTGGAAGTCGCCAAGGCGCTGCTACGTGCGCTTGATGCGGCCCACAAGAGTGGCATAATCCACCGCGACGTTAAGCCTGCCAATGTCATGCTGTCCACGGATGGAACTACTCTCCTCGCCGACTTTGGGATCGCACGGCATGAGAGAGACACAGTTATCACCGCTGAGGGCACATTCATCGGTTCGCCGGAGTACATGGCTCCCGAACGGCTACGAGGCGGCAGTGACCTGCCGAGCAGTGACATCTTCTCCCTTGGGGCAACGCTCTTCCAGGCCATTGAGGGTTCCTCCCCATTTCGGCGAGAAACACTGGCAGCATCAATGTCAGCGGTACTGCTTGATGAGCCACCTCCGCTGAAGCGGGCAAAGGATCCCCTTGCAGGGTTGATCAGTCGAGCCCTTTGCAAGGAGCCGCAGGGGCGCCCAAAGACATCAGACGCCTTGGCGCTACTTGATGCAAATGTAGAAAACGTAAACGATATGAATGTTCGGAGGAAGCCATAGGTGGCCCGGTAGAACTCGTCCTGAGTGAGCTAGGCCTGAGCTGCGACTCGGGTGGGCCTGCCTCCGCCCCAGGGAAGCCGGGCAAGGCTGGTCAAAGCACCCCTCAGGATGCCCCGGCGCGCCCCAGCATCAAGTCCTCGATCGAGGGGGCTGACGCTCAGCGCGACGCGTGGTTCCTCCTCGGCTCAGTCGGGGAGGGCTCTTGTGCGCCTGAGAGGTGGGCTCTGTTGCTGGCTGAGGGACTTGCCCACCTTCGGGTGGCAACCGGTAGCTGTCAGCTACCCCATATGAGTGATAGGTGTGCGGCGGCCGACTTGGACAGGCTTTCCAGCATGGCCTTGCCCTTCTCGGCGGTTCCGAGCGACGGGCGGCCGATGATGCCGTTCCGGGTGTAGCCGGCCATGCCCAGCGTGAGGAGGTGGGGGCGCTCAGGGGCGTCGTGGTCGTCCTGCTCGATGCCTCCGCGGACAAGGTGGGGTGCGCCGTGGAGGAGGAGGGACACCTCCAGCTCGCCGCCGTGCATGTCCTCGGCACCGCTGCTCTCCAGGCCGGCGGCTTCGCGGGCCCGGTGCCAGTCCTCGCGGACCGGGAAGAGGGCGACGCGCGGGCCCTCGGTGTTGGCCTCCTGGACCACGTTGGAGAGGACGTAGTTCCCGCCGTGCCCGTTCACGATCAGCAGGCCGGGGACGCCGGACGCTTGGAGGGACTTCCATATGTCGTTGATCACGGCGTAGAGCGTGGCGGCGCTGATGCTGACGGTGCCCGGCATGTGGGCGTGCTCGTGCGAGCAGGACAGCGTGATGGGTGGCAGGAGGAACAGGTCGTAGTCGGTGGCGATCCGCTGGGCGATCAGGCTGGCGACGACGGTGTCGGTGGTCAGGGGCAGGTGATCGCCGTGCTGCTCGAAGCTGCCGACCGGCAGTACGGCGACCTTGGCGCCGCGCTGGCGTTCGTCTGCGGAAGTGGCGGCCGTGATCAGAGCGTCCATGGGCCCAGCCTCTCTCATCAGGTCATCAGCGGTCGAGAGGGCTCCCGCTGCTCATCAGGGTCAAACGGCCGGTGAACGTGGCTACTTCGGGTACGGCGCTCCACCGACGGAGGGCCTTGCCTGCTGCGGACAGTTCGGACATGGCCCGCGCGGACTCGGTGTCGATGGCGATCGACAGCGCCCGGTCGGCCGCGGCGGCCGCCTGCTCCGGCTCACCGGACACCGCATAGGCGCGCGCCAGCCGCGAGAGGTAGACGCCTTGGTCGTTGCGGTAGATCGGCGGCAGGATCTGAAGCTCGGCCTCGAACATGTCCACGGCCGTTCGCGGATCGCCGAGTTCGATCAGGCAGTTCGCGCGCTGCATCTCGATGTAGGTCGGTGTGCAGTACGCGAGATCAAGGGCATCGTCTGCGTGCGAGTCGTCCGGTTCGGCGGCGAGTTCGTGGGCCTCGTCGAACTTGGCTTGCGCGAAGCGCGGGTTGCCCATGAGTGCGTGGCCCTGGGCCTCTTGCTGGGCGGCCAGAGCGCGGATGCGCAGTGTGGCGCCAGCCGACCGTTGAGCGGCGCGGGCAAGACTGACGGTCTTCTGCGTGCTGCGTTGAGCGGTGGCCTGGTTGCTCTTTCGGAAGAGCACGTAAGCGGCCATGACGTCGTCGCCGGTCTCCTGCGCCCACTCCATGGCGCGGTCCGACCAGAAGAGGGCCTGGTCGAAGTCTCCGAGGTCCTGGTTCAACCAACCCAGGAACTCCGCCGTACGGGCACCGATGGTGAGGAGTTCGTCGCGGGCGCGGCCGCCGGCGTTCTGCTGGAGGCGGTCGAGTAACTGGACGTGCCGGGTGACCGCGTCGAGTGCGTGGCGGGAGCCGAGCAGGTTCGCGGCCTTGTAGTGGCCGGGCATGACGCCGCGCAGATGGCTGACGAAGAACTCGGGGTCCATCGGCGCACTGAGCGCCTTCCCGCCGATGGAAGGCTCGAACGATCGGCGCCGGAGCTGTGGGGCTGGTGCCTCCTGCTCCCACTCCCGAGAAGCCAACCCGAGCATGTTCCCTGGGATGTGCAGCCCATCTGCGATTCGCTCGATGAGATCGATCTTCTCGATCTTGCGTTTGCCCGCCATGACCTCGCCGACTCGACTCGGTGTCATGTCGCAGGCTCGGGCGATGAGCGAGGGGTAGATCCCGACCAGCTTGAGCAGCCGGAACACGGCGGCGAAGTCTCGCTCTCGGCACGCGGCGATCATCTCCGGGTTGGAGAGCAGGCTCGTTGGTAGCCGGTCCGGAAGGCGCGCGGACAGGTGCCGGAGCACTTCCTCTCCGCCGTCGAAGCACTCACGCACGCCTGGCGGGTGCACGCGGTCCGGTTGTCCTCGGACGAGCGTGGGTTCGTCACCCTGCCCGCGCTCGCCTGGGACCCGCTCCGGGCACCCGTCGTGCCCTACCAGCTGAAACGGCGCGCACTGCGGGCTGTGGTCGGCCTGCTGGAGGACGGCCGAGCCTGGGCGATCGACTTCCGGCGGGCGCCGCACTGGCTGATCGTCGGTGCGACCCGCTCCGGCAAGTCCACCCTGATCGCCTCGCTGGTGAAGGAACTCGCCCCGCAACACGTGGCCCTGTTCGGCATCGACCTCAAGGGCGGCATGGAGCTGTCCCTGTTCGAGGACCGGCTCTCGGCCCTGGCCTCCACCCGGGCAGAGGCGGCGCGGCTCCTGGCCGAACTGGTCGCCGAGACGGAAGCAGGGATGCAGTTGTGCCGCTCGGTCGGAGCCCGCTCGATCTGGGACCTCCCGGCCAAACTTCGCAAGATGCCCATCGTCGTCATCGTGGACGAGGTGGCGGACCTGTACCTGATGGCGACGCGCGAGGACAAGGCGGAAGTCGGCCCTCGGCCGGTCAGAAGTGCGCACCCTGGTTCGGGTCTCTGCCGCCAAGGTCGCCGAGTACCAGAAGCGCGGCGCTCTCCACTTCCACGCCGTCATCCGGCTCGATGGACCCGATGGGCCCACTGGCCCGCCTCCGTCCTGGGCGACGGGGGATCTCCTCCTGGAGACAGTCCACTCGGCGGCTGCGGCCGTGGCGCTGCCCTGCCCCGACTCGGCAGCCTACGGCGGAGGACGGTTCAGCTTCGGCACCCAGCTCGACGCCCATCCCCTAACCCACGGGCAGGGCGGACGACTCACGGACGACGCTGTAGCCGCCTACGTCGCCAAGTACACGAGCAAGAGCGTGGAGGCCGCCGGCGCTGTCGACCGCCGCATCGAGTCCCTGGCGGAGATACGGGCCCTGCGCGCCAGCCCGCACGTTCGGGCCCTCATCGCCACCGCATGGCGACTCGGCGGCCTGCCCGAACTGCAACACCTGCGCCTCCGGGCCTGGGCCCACATGCTCGGCTACCGCGGGCACTGCCTCACCAAGACGCGGGCCTACTCCACTACCTATGGGCAGCTCAGAGCTGCCCGTGCCGAACACGCCCGCGGCCTGTACACCGACTGGGCCAGCGAGACCGTGGTCGAAGGTGCCTGGCGCTTCGTCGGAACCGGTCACACCCCGGCCGAAGCGCTCATTGCTGCCGGCATCGCCGAAGACCTCGCCGCCAATTGGGAGATCTGTCGGCGACGGGTGAAAACTGACCGCTGATCGGCGGATCAAAGGGGACCCACTTCGCGATCTTCCAATCATCCTGATCTTCATCGAGGGTCAG
>NZ_JBIWPN010000037.1:0-75817 GCF_044768305.1 Kitasatospora sp. NPDC101155
CCTGACCACTCCCCCCTCACCCCGGGGGTCGGACAGGGACCACCGGGGTGACCCGACAGGGCCCGGGCCCGCGCGATCCGCGTGGCCCGGGCCCTCTCGGGGTTGTGCTGCCCGCGCCGGGCGTTGTCAGGATGCGCACCGGGCCTGCCTTCCGGGGTCGCGCCCGTTCAGCGCGTGGCGGCCTCCTCCCGGGCGCGGCGGACGTCGTACGCGAAGAACCGCCGGACCGCGTGGCCGAGTTCGTCCGGGCCGGAGAAGCCCCGACGGGCCGTTTCGACCTCCGATGAGGTGCCGGGCCGACGCCAGTGGCGCAGGAAGAGCCTGGCGCACATCGCCGGCGGCGGGACGATGAGGCGGTGACGGGCCTCCTCGGCGGCCGCGTCCGCGCGGGCGACCAGGTCGCACCACTCGTCCCAGCGTTCGTCCGCGCGCAGCCGGGCCAGGGCCGCCGGCCGCCAGTCGACCGACTGCCATACCGGCCAGACCCGCACCATGAGGAGCCGGTTCCGGTTCGCGGCGGTGAGCCCGTCCACTTCCGCTGCCGTGAACCAGCGGGTGAGCGCCGGTGGCAGCGGCGCGTGGTCGTCGAGTCCCAGCCGGGCCCGCGCGTAGGCCTCGGTGGTCGCGCCCTCGGCGCGGGCGAGGTCGTCGAGCAGAGCGCTGAGGACCTCCTCGTGCAGCCCCGGGTAGTCGTCCTCGAACAGCCGGACCGCGTCCAGGACGTCGAGGTCGGACATCCACCGGCCGGGGGCGTGCTCGCGCCGGGTCCGGCGGGCCAGGGCCTGGGTGCGGCTGATCCCGGTGACGGGCACCTCCGTGGCGGCCGGGCCGGGTGCCGTGGTGCCACCGCTGCGGATCGCGCGCAGTGCCGACACCGCGTCATTGCGCTTGAGGTCCCAGAAGCCCGAGCCGATCATCTCCTCCAGCGTCCGCAGCGCGTCGTGGTCCTCCTCCCCCACGGCCCGTTCGAGGTCCTTCCACCCCCGGTGGGTGAACGGCAGGGCCTTGGCGGCCGCCACGATCCGCCGCCCGGCCGCCTCGGGAACGAGATCCGTCTCGGCGCCCTCCCGGCAGCCGTGGCGCAGGTTCACCAGCGCCACGGTCTGCGCCGGGTACCCGACCGCGGCGGGCCCGTGCAGGACGCCCACCTCGTCGTCCCCGTCGATCTCGCCGGAGGCGTACATCTCGTAGACGGTGCCGATGCCCCGCATGCCGCACGGGGCCAGTTCGGCGGCCCGCAGCGCGCCCATGCTCGCCGCGCCGAGGACGTGGGCGCCCTCGGTGATCACCTGGAGGATCTCCTTGTGGCCGACGGACCGGCGTTCGCGGAAGTAGCCGTCGATGATGACGGCGACGTCGCCCGGACTCCAGTGGTCCGCGAGGAGGTCACCGCGCCCGGCGGGCGGGCGCACCTCGGCGTCCGGGAGCACCGCGTGGACCTCGGCCGCGGACAGCGTCGGCCCGGTGTAGACCACCACCCTGGATGCGCTCACTACAACACCTCCGGACAGACGCGGCTTCCGGGCGCCACGACCTTGACGACGGGGACCCCGATCTCCTCCCGGGTCAGATCGACCAGGAGGGGCGGGTTGGAGAAGGCCTCGGCCGCCCGCTGGACGACGTACCGGAGGTCGTCGACCAGGCCGCCGCGCTCCACGGGCCGGTCGATCAGGTCGCCGAGGTCGGCGGCCGGGCCCCGGTCGCGGCTCAGCCGGCCGACGTCCACCTGGTCGAAGTCGTCCTGAAGGTCGTCCCTGGCTCCGGAGATGTACGCGAGCCGGGCCTGCGCCGCTTCGGTGACGGCGCGGGTCAGCGCGATCGAGGGGTTGACGTGGCAGCCGAAGCCGAACATCGCGGCCGGGTAGTCGTGGCAGGCCACCCAGGAGAGGAAGCAGGGCAGGCCGGTGGGCGACGGCACCAGGCGGACCTCCAGGGTGACGCCGGCGCGTTCGATCAGCGTGCACAGTTCCTCGGCCACCGCAGACCCGGACGTCCTCGGATCGACGCGCACGCCCAGCTCGCCGCCCGCCTTCACGGCCGCCGTCATCGCGTCCCGCTCGATCACCTCGCAGAGCGCGTGGAGCGCGGCCTCCACCAGGGTGTTGCCGCTGGCCAGGCCGTTGGTCGACTCGAAGAAGGCGGGCGGGTTCCAGCCCGCGTGCTCCACCAGGGTGAGCCGCACGACGTCCACGGGGACGAGGGTGGGCGCACCGTCGACCAGCGATCTGGCCGCCGTCCACTCCAGGGGCAGGCCGTCGTGCAGCACGCTCGGATCCGAGGGCGCCAGCGCCGCGACGTCGTAGCCCAGTTCCCCGCCCAGTGCCCTGCCGACGTCACGGGGAGCGGCCGTCAGGACGGATTCCACGGGCTGCTCGACGTGCCAGGTCTCGACGGACTCCATCACCGCCGACAGCCGAGCCAGCTCGGCCGTCACCCCTTTGCCCTGGGACACGGCGAGGGTGCGGGACAGCGGCCGGACGGCCTGGAAGGTCGGGATGCCGATGGTGTCGAGCCGGGTGATGTCGGCGATCCGGGTGACGCCCACCTGCTCCGCCGCCCGGCGTGCCATCTCCCACGTGGCCTCCGGGGGCCGGGCCCGGTTCGTCCCCGGCAGCCTGAGTACCGCCCGGTCCTGCTGCGAGGCCGCCCAGTGCGGGGACGGGTTGTCGGTCCGCGCGATGGCGGCGGCTGCGTCGTCGTTCTGCACGGTGATGGGACTCCCTGCGGGTCAGAGGTTCTGGGTACGGCGCAGCAGCGCCCGTCCGGCGACGGCGTTGGCGACGAGGGCGACAACGGCCAGCACCACCAGCGCGGGCCAGGCCTTCCCGAGGCCGAAGATCGCGGCGTCGCGCATCCCGTTGACCGCGTACGTCACCGGGTTCACCGTGGAGATCCAGCGGAGCACCTCGGGGAGCTGCTGCGTGGTGGACAGCGACGGGGCGGAGAACACCAGGACCGGGACGGACACGCTGGTGAGCACCATGAAGGTGCGGTAGTCGCTGATCAGGATCGCCGCCGCCAGGTAGAGCCCGTTGAAGGCCACCGAGGACAGCACCAGCGCCACCAGCAGCCAGGTCCACTGAGCGACGCCGAACGGGTAGTCGAAGAGGATCGCGGCGACAACCAGGGCCAGCAGGCTCTGCGCCAGCACCAGCGTGACCCCGGCGAGCAGTTTGCCGGCCAGGAAGCGCGACCGGCGCAGCGGCCAGCTCCACAGCTGGGTCGACACACCGCTCATCTCCTCCTGGAACATCGCCATGCCGGTCGTCCCGGAGGCGCTGACCACCGACATCGCCAGCACCATGGGCAGGAGGAAGACCGAGAACGGGAGCCGGTCGCCGCGGTAGGTGATGTCCCCGACGACGTTGCCGAGCGAGGTGTTGACCAGCAGCAGGTAGACGAGCATCGGGGTCAGGCCGAGGACGAGGTTCACCCGGTTGCGGGCGAGGAGCGCGTACTCGCGGTAGAACACCGCGGTGAAGTCGGCCGTCCTCCTCGTCGCGACCGGTGCGGTGTTCTCGAATACGGGCACGGTCACGGTGTCAGCCCTCGCTCCCGGTCATGCGCAGGAACACCTGCTCCAGTGAGTCTGTGACGGTGGAGACTCCCGAGACGGCCACTCCGGAGTCCTGGCAGTGTCGGGACAGTGGCGGCAGCACGTCCCGGACCTGCGCGTTCTCGATGCGCACCTCGGTGTCGTCGACGGCGGCGGTGAGCCCGGCCGCGTCGGCCCACTCCTTGACGACCTTCGCGCCGACCGCGTCGTCCACCTTCACCAGCACGTGCGCGGCGCCGAACTCCCGGACGAGCTCGCTCGGTTGGGCGAAGCGGACGACCTTGCCCCGGTTGACGACCAGGACGCGCTGGGCGTTGCGCTCCAGTTCCTCGATGATGTGGCTGGTCCAGATCACGGTCATGCCGTTCTCCTCGCGCAGCCACCGCACGAAGCGCTCGATCTGGTGCCGGCCGGCCACGTCCAGCCCGGCCGAGGGCTCGTCGAGGATCAGGAGCGCCGGGATGGTCAGCAACGCCCGTACGAGTTGCAGGCGTTGGCGCTGGCCGCCGGACAGCTGGAAGACGAGCTGCGAGAGCGCGTCCTTCAGACCGAGGAACTCGGCCACCTCCAGCGCCCAGGGCCGGGCGGCACGCCAGGACAGGCCCCGGAAGCGGGCGGCGATCTGCAGGTTGTCCAGCGCCGAGAGCATCTCGTCGTACGGGGTGGACTGGTGCATCGCGCCGATGCCGCTCTTGGCGGCGACCGGGTCACGGGTCGGGTCCGCGCCGAAGACCCGGATCTTCCCGGTGGTGGGAGGGGTGACGCCGCAGATCATCTTCATCAGGGTCGTCTTTCCGGCACCGTTGGGGCCCAGCAGCCCGATGGTCTCGCCCTCGGCGATGTCGAACGATATACCGTCGACGGCCGGTGTCGTTTTCCCCCGGTAACGCTTGGTCAGTTCTTCGGCGTGCACCACAGCATTCGCCACGATCCCTCCCTTCGCATTTCTCACATCGCGCTCGATCTCTTCTTGATCTCTTGTCGATCTCTTTCGGGCGGGTCGGCCGAGGTGTTCCCGGTGGACCCTACGCCGATCGGAGAACACGCAACCGGCCACTGCGGAAGCTGCCTTGGAGCTGCCGCCGATCTGCCGCGGCACGCCCGGGCCGAGTGGCTAGCATTCCTGACGTGAGCCGTTCAGGACATGCGGGGAACCACGACGGAAAGGCCGCCGTGGTGCTGGTGAATTGCGCGGGCGGCCGCGAATTGGAGATCGTGCGCGAGATATTGACGGGGCCGCTGGAAACGCCGACGATACTGATCCGGCAGGCCGACCTCCACTCGACGCCCATGGCACTCGACGTGGACACCGGCCTGCTGGACGTCGCCGGTCAGCGGGTCAGGCCGGCGGTCGTCTGGGTCCGTCACGCGGCGGCCTGCGCGCTCGTGGCGCAGGCCGAGCCTGCGGGCTCGGTGACGCCGCTGCAGGCGGCGGCCTGGTCCGGGTTCCTCCAGCAGGTGGCGTCAACGGCGACCACCGCCCTGCCCGGCAGCACCCTCGTCGGGCCGGGTCAGCTGGCGCAGGCCCGGCGGCTGGGCGTGCGGACTCCCCGCACGGTCGTCACCAACCACGTCCCGACGGGCACGCGCGGGCTGGGCACGCCGAGTGTGATCGTCAAGACCCAGGACTTCCGGTTGTTCGAGCCGGATCGGCGGAACTGGTCGAGGTGGCTGCCGTCGGTCATCGGTCCGGACCCGGTGCCGGGGGGTCATCCGGTCGCCGACGATCCGCTCGTCGGTCGTCCGGTCGTCGGTCATCCGGTCGTCGTCCAGGAGTACCTGGGCGGCGCCCGGGAGCTGCGGGTGTACCACCTCGGCGGCGGGATCTGCGCTTTCGAGGTCGACAAGCCGGATCCGTCGAGCCTGATGACGGACCCCGGCAGCGTCACGGTGCGGCGGGTCTCGTGCCCGCCGGCCGCCGCCGACGCGGTGCGCGCCCTGTGCGCCGCGTGGAACCTGCGCTACGGGGCGTTCGACCTGCTCGTCCCCGACACCGGGGAGCCGGTGTTCCTGGAGGCCAATCCGGACGGTGACTGGCTCTGGTTCGAACGCAGGGCGCGTTGGCACGGCGTCTCGTTCATGGCCGCCGTGATGGTCCGCGAGTTGTTCCTACGGACGTCGTGAGGAGACCGCACCGATGACGGCGATACGGGGTGTCGAGGTCTCCGCCCGGGACCTGCTGCTGGTGGCCATGCTGGCGCGGGGGCACACGACCGACCGCGTGGCCCGCGAGCTGCGGCTGAGCAGGCACACCGTGGGTGAGGAGATCAGCGTCCTGCTCGGGCGGTTCAACTGCCGCAACCGGGCGGAGCTGGTGGCCTACTGCTACGTCCACCGACTGCTGCCGATCGGCATCTGGCCGCCGCCGTGCGGCCCTCGTGAAAGGGATGTGTGAAGGGGATGGGTGTCATGTTCGATCCGCTGACCAGCCTGCGCGAAGCGGGGCTCCCGGTCGACCAGTTGAGCGCCGCGCAGCGCGAGGTGCTGGCCGGTCTGACCGAGGAGGAGACGGCCGTCGTCGCATCGGTCCAACGCCGGCTCGCCCAGGCGGAGGCCGAGCCGGACGCCGAGGTGTGGGCCCACGACCTGAAACTGCTCTGACCCCTGTCCACGACGATCCCCTGTCCACGACCCGCATCGACCCGCGTCACCGACCCCGCACCACGACCGAGCCCGGCCGGAGGACCACGCATGAGTCGCAGGTTGGTGGTCGTGCTCTTCCTCGACCTCGTCGGCTGGACCCGGCTCGCCGAGCACGTCGATCCGGAGCCGTTGCAGCAGCTCCTTGAGCAGTACTACGAGATCTGCTGCACCACGGTGGAGGAACACGGCGGAACGGTGGAGAAGTTCATCGGCGACGCCGTCATGGCGGTCTTCGGGGCGGACACCTCGCGGGAGGACGACGCGCTGCGGGCGCTGCGCACGGCCGTGCTGATCCGCACCGGGGTCGGCCGGCTGCGCGCACCGGCCGCCGACGTCGTACCGGTGGAGATCCACTGCGGCATCGCCGCCGGTGAGGCCCTGGTGACGCGCTCGGCCCGGGCCGGTCTGCGGATCGTCGGCGACGTGGTCAACCTCGCCGCGCGCCTGCAGTCCTCGGCGGTCGCCGGCGAGATCATCGTCAACGAGACCGTCGCCCAACTGGCGGGCCCGCACTACGCGATGGACCCGGTGCCGCCGCTGACGCTGAAGGGCAAGGCCGAACCCGTCGCCGCGCTGTGCGTGACCGGCGAGGCCGCCGTCGACGGGATCGGCGACGAGCCGCGCATGGTGGACCGCCGTACCGAACGCCGTCGGCTGCGCCGGATCTACCACCGGGTGGCCGGGGACCGGAGACCGGCGGTGGTGTCGGTGCTGGGGCCGGCCGGCATCGGCAAGACGCGCCTGGTCAGGGAGACCGTCGAGGGGCTCGTCGCGGCCGGGGCCGGGCCGGTCGCCGTGTTCGGCAACTGTCCGTCCTACGGGGCGAAGGGCACGTACGCGGCCCTCGTCGACGTCCTGGACGGGCTGGAGCGACAGGTGCCCGCCTGCGCGGAGTTGCTGCGCACCGACCAGCGCATCGCCGGGGTGTTCGACGGCCTGCGCGAGGCCTCGCCCGCGCGCCCCGCCACCGCCGGACCGGGCCCGGGGGTGGAGGAGGTGTCCTGGGCCGCGCGTGAGCTGCTCGCCGCCGCCGCGGCCACCCGCCCGCTCGTCGTGGTGTGGGACGACCTGGAGTGGGCGGGGCCTTCGTTCCTGCAGTTCATCGCCGAACTGACCGGCGCCCTGCGGGACGTCCCGCTGCTGACGCTCTGCGTGGCCCGGCCGGAGTTCGGCGGGCCGGACGGGCCCCGGCTCGGCGGCGACCAGGTGATCGACCTCGGCGCGCTGGACCCGGTCGACAGTGCCCGGCTGGTGGCCTCGCTGGCCTCGGGCCGCGGCCCCGGTGAGGTGCAGCTGCACGACCTCGGCCTGGCCGACCGGGTCGCCCTGTACAGCGCGGGCAATCCGCGGTTCATCCGGCTGATGGTGGAGTGGCTGGGCACCGGCCGGACGGTGGACGAGGTGCCGCCGACCATCACCGCCATGGTGGGCGCGATGATCGACCGGCTCCCACCGCCCGCCCGGCGGCTGCTGGGCGCAGCCGCGGTGATCGGTCCCACGTTCACCCTGGAGCAACTCGCCCTGCTGGACGAGACGGCGCCGGAGGGAACGGTGCGGGAGGGGACGACGCCGGACGAGACGGCGCCGGCCGCGACCGCCGACGCACTGGCGCGGCAGCAGCTTTTCCGCGCCACCGCGGACGAGGGCGGCTACCGCTTCATCCAGCAGCCGGTCCACGAAGTGGCGTACGGGCGGCTGGAGAAGCAGCAGCGCATCGCGTGGCACCGGCGCCTGGCCGAGCGCGGCTTCAGCCCCGGCTTCCACTTCGAGGCCGCCGCACACCTGCTCGGCGGGCTGCGCCCGGACGACTCGGAGCTGCCGCAGCTGGCCCGGCGGGCGGCCGAGGCGCTGCTCGCCGAGGGGACGGCGGCGCTGCGGCAACGCGACCTGCCGAGCGCGATCGAACTGCTGGAACGCGCGCTGGTGCTGGCGGGGCGGGGGCCCGGCCGGTGGCGGCAGGTCGCGGCGATCCGTCTCAGCGACGCCCTGATGCTCGCGGGGCACTCCGGGCGCGCGGTGGAGGTGGTCGCGGACGGCCTGCGGCACGGTCCCGACGCCCCCGGGCGACGGCTCTACCTGGTGCAGCGCTCCCTGCTGGCGGCGCGCCTGGGCACGGTCACCGAGGTGGGCGTCGAGGAGCTGCGGGCCGAACTCGACGGCGACACAGGCGCCCCCGGCGACACAGCCCACACCGACGGCACGGCCGACCCCGGCGACACGGCCGACCGGTTCGCCCGGTGCCGGTTCGAGCAGCTGCGAATGCTGCTCCACCTGTCACGCGGCCGCTTCGGGGCCGCCGAGGAGGCGGCGAGCGCCGCGCTAAAGCACGCCCGGGCCGCCGGTGACGCGTACGAGGAGGACCGGCTCCTGGTCGCCCTGTGCGAGGTCCGGCAGTGGTCGCCGACCCCGGTGCCCAGCAAACTGGCGGGCTGCGCCGAGCTCGTGGAGCGCTTCGCCGCCGACCGGTTCCTGCTCCTGCCCGCACTGGCCGCGCGGGCCCGTTGCCTGGCACTGACCGGGGACGACACCGGGGCCCGCGCGGCGCTGGCCGAGGCCGGGTCCGTCGTCGAACAGCTCCGGCTGACCATGGGAGGCGTCCTGGTCGACCAGGTGACCGGGCTGGCCTGTTCGCTGCGCGGTGACCACGCCCGGGCCGAACGGCACTTCCGCCAAGCGGCCGAGGCCCTGGAGGCGGCCGGCTACGTGTCGGTCCCGCTGGGCATGCGGGTACAGGCGGCCCGTGAGTGCGCCCGGCGGGGCCGCCTGGACGAGGCCGGCGAGCGGATCGCCGAGCTCCTCGACCGGCGCGAGGAGATGGACGTCCGGGGGCGGATCCTGTGCCTCTCGGCGGCGGTGCTGATCGCCGCCGGGCGCGGCCGCGCCGATCCGCTGCTCGCCGAGATCCCGGCCCTGCTCGACGGCGTCGACGACCCGTGCCTGCGCGGCGAGGTCTGCTTCGACCTGGCCCGCGCGGCCCGGCTGCTCGGCGACGAGGCCGGGGCCCGTGCCATGGCCGTGGCGGCCGTCGACAGCTACACCGCCGCCGGTGCGACCCAACCTCTGGAAACGGTGCGGAATTGGACGTGAACGGCGCGCCCTGGCGGCGTGAACGGCCGCAGCACTTCTCCGGCATGCCCGCCTGGAGCATGCCGTCCGACGGTGACCTCGGCGAGCCCCTGCCGACCAGCCTGTTCGACGGGATCGACTCCCGGTGGGCCTGGGCGGGCGCGAGCGGTGAGGGCATCCGGGTCTGCGTGCTGGACAGCGGCGTGGACGCGACCCATCCGCTGGTCGGGTCGGTCGAGCGGGCGTGGCAGGTGGTGACGGCCGAGGGCCGGGCGCCGCGGGTGGCGGAGTGCGAGCCGAACGACGACGCCGGGCACGGCACCGCGTGCGCGGGGATCATCCGCGCGATCGCGCCGCGGGTCTCGCTCAGTTCGCTGAAGGTCCTCGGCGACGGGAGGTCCGGCAGCGCCGCCGCACTGGTCGCCGGGCTCGCCTTCGCGATCGAGGAGGGCTTCGACGTGATCAGCATGAGCCTGTCGACGAGCAGGCTGGAGTTCCGCGGCCGCCTCAGCGAACTGTGCGACCGCGCCTACTTCCGCCGCACGACGATCGTGGCGGCGGCGCACAACCTGCCGATCGAGAGCTTCCCGTGGAACTTCGCCTCGGTGATCTCGGTCGCCAGCCACGCCGAGCCGGACAGCATGCGGTTCTACTACAACTCCGCGCCGCCGGTGGAGTTCCGCGCCCGAGGGGTGCGCGTCCCGGTGGCACGGCCGGGCGGCGGTACCGTCCGCAGCACCGGCAACAGCTTCGCCGCGCCGCACATCGCCGGGATCGCGGCCCTCGTGCTGAGCAAGCACCCCTGGCTCACGCCGTTCCAGCTCAAGACCGTGCTGTACCACTGCGCCGCAAACCTATCGGCCCCAGGAGGCAGAGAATGAAGCCCTTGCCACCCGATCCCGTCAGCGGGGCGACCGAGCGTCAACTGCTGCAGTCCGTCGTGTCGGTGGCCCGTTACGTCTACGGCGCCGCCGCGTCCTCGGTCTTCATGGTGAGCCCCGACACCGGTGAGCTGGTCTTCGCGGCGGTCGCGGGCGAGGGCGAACAGGGCCTGGTCGGCAAGCGCTTCGAGCCCGGCACCGGCATCGCGGGCTGGGTGGCGGCCAGCGGCCAGCCGCTGATCACCGACAACGTGGCCGACAGCGACCGGTTCGCCCACGACGCCGCGGCTTCCACCGGGTACGTCCCCACCAGCATCCTGGCCGCCCCGCTGATCGCGGACGGGGAGTGCATCGGCGTGATCGAGGTGCTGGACCGCCACGTCCGGCCGGCGAACGACCCCAGCCGCGAGCTCGACGACATCGAGCTGCTGGGCCTGCTCGCCACCCAGGCCGCCCTGAGCCTCGCCCTGCTCCGGCGCGGCGAGCGGACGGTGGACGCCGCGCCGCGGCTGGGCGAGCTGGTGGCCCGGCTGTCGGACCACGCCGTCATGGACTCCTCCGACCCGCTGGCCGCCGCGCTGCTGGGCATCTCCCTGGAGCTGCTGGACCGGCGGGCCCAGCTGGCGCCGAACTCGGGGTGACGGCCCGCGAAGACGCACCGCAGACGCAGCGCAGACGGATCGGCGACGCAGCGCAGACGGGCCGGCGACGCACCGGAGACGCACACGGAACGGGCCTCGTCTACCGTCCTGGCCCATGGTGCACAGTACCGAGACCGAAGCGCCGTTCCCCGAACTGCTCCGCCACAAGCGGGTCCAAGCCGGACTCACCCAGCGGACGCTCGCCGATCTGTCGACCATCAGCCCCCGGACGATCCGGGACCTCGAATCGGGCCGTGCCCACGCGCGGATGCAGACCGTCCGCCTGCTCGCGGACGCCTTGCGGCTGCACGGCCTGGCGCGCGACCTCTTCATCAGCTCGGGTTCGGGCGGCCGCTGCGGAGAGCCGGACGGAACCGACCCCGTCCTCGCCGCGCCTCGGGCCGTCAACGCCCTGCTCGGGCGCGACACCGAGGTGCGGGCGATGGCGCAGGCCCTGGAGTCGGGCCATCGCCGCATGGTCTCCGTCTCCGGGCTCCCCGGCGTGGGCAAGTCGAGGGTGGCCGCCGAGCTGGCCGCCCGGCTCGGCTCGCGCCGCGGCTGGCCGGTGCTGTGGATCGGGACCGGCCCACAGCCTCACGGCGCCGGCGGCACGGCGTTCGGCCCGTTGACGAAGTCGCTGCGCCTGCTCGTCGAATCGGGGGCGGCGGACGTCTCCGCGGTCTGCCGGCTGATCGGCCGCCACGAGGCGCTGCTGGTGCTCGACGGGGTCGCCGACACCGGCCCCCCGGCCGGGGTGGAGGAACTGCTGGCGTACTGCCCCGGCATCCGGGTGGTCAGCACCTCCCGGACGCCTTGGCAGGTCGCGGGCGTCCAGGCGACGGTGCTCCCACCGCTGGCCGCGCCGGGGGCGGAGTGGGACGCGACGGGGTCACCGGACGCGCTGACCGGCGTGCCGTCGGTGCGGCTGTTGCTGGACCGGCTCTCAGAGGTCCGGCCGGGGTTCGCGCCCGGCCGCGCCGACGCGGACGCGCTGGCCCGGGTCTGCCGACGACTGGACGGCCTGCCGGTCGCCCTGGAGGCCGCGGCCGGCCGGTTCGGGGTGCTGGGCCTGCGCCAACTCGCGGAGGAGCCCCTGCCGAGCCTGCTCGACCTGCCGGTCCCGGCCCGGTCCGCCGGTGCTCCCGGAACGATCGGCGGCCTGCTCGGGGGCGAGGTCGACCGTCTGGACGCCGCCCACCGCGCGATCCTGCTGGAACTGGCGCGCTGCGACCGGGCGCCGACCGTACCCGAGGCCGCCACGGCCCTGAACCTCCCGCGGAACGACCTCGTCGACGGCGTCGGCCAGTTGCTGGGCCGTGGGCTCGTCCGCGCCTCGCACGAGGAGTCGGGGACGCGCCTGCACCTGCCGAACCTGCTGCGGGCGCTGCTGCGGGCCCCCCGGAACCCTCGCGGGTCGCTGTGACCGGGACCCTCGATCTGGATCCGAACGCCCCGGAGCACCGCGCCGACCCGTACCCGCTCCTGCACCGGATGCGCCGACTCGCGCCGGTCCACCGCCGGGTGGACCGGGTGAGCGGCCGGGCGTCCTGGTACCTGACCCGCTACGCGGACGTGCAGCGCACCCTGCTCGACCCGGACCTCGGCCGTCAACTCACCCGGCTCCCCGCCGAGTTGGCCGCAGCCCACCGGCAGTGGGAATTCGACCCGCTGGCGATGGTGCGGCGCAACGTCTTCAACCTCGACCCCCCGGACCACACCCGGCTGCGCCGCCTGATCGCCCCCGCCTTCGGCGCCCGCACGGTGGCGGCGGTCCAGCGACGCGTCGAACAGGTCGTGGACGGGCTCCTGCCGGCAACCCGGGTCGCCGCCCGGGGCACCGGGGACGTGGTCGACGTCATCGCGGAACTGGCCCTGCCGCTGCCGGTCGTGGTCGTCGCCGAACTGGTCGGCTTCCCGATCGACGACCTGGCCGCGCTGCGCCGGTGGAGCGACGAGATGCTCCGGACCAGGGACCCGGTCCGGGTGCGCCGCGCGGGATTCGAGTTCATCGCGTACGTCGAGGAGCGGATCGACGAACGGCGGCGCCGCCCGGGCGCGGACCTGCTCTCCCGGCTCGTCGCGGAGCAGGACGGCGGCGGGATCAGCCGGGCCGAGCTGGTCTCCACGGTGTTCCAACTGCTCCTCGCCGGTGACGAGACGACGGTCAACCTGATCGGCAACGCCGTCCTGGAACTGCTGCGCCACCCCGACCAGTTGGCCCGGCTGCGCGAGCGGCCCGCGCTGCTGGACTCCGCGATCGAGGAGGTGATCCGCTTCAACGGCCCGGTGGGACACACCCGGCCGGTGTACGCGCTCACCGACGTGGAGATCGGCGGGGTGGTCGTCCCGCGCGGCGACACCGTGGTGCCCGTACTGCTGGCGGCCAACCGGGACCCGGCCGTCTTCGCCGAGCCGGACGCCTTCGACCTCACCCGCAGTCCGAACCGCCACCTCGGGTTCGGCCACGGCATCCACTTCTGCCTCGGCGCGGCCCTGGCCCGGCTCCAGGCCCGGGCCGCCGTCGGGGCCCTGGTGCAGCGCTTCCCCCGGCTGGCCCTGGCCGTCGACCCGGCCGAGCTGGACTGGACGCCGGAGCTGTTCCTGCACGGGGTGCGCCATCTACCGGTATCACTGGGAAGGGACTGACGACGTGATCGATCCGAAGGTGTCCGGGAACCTCTCCCGGATGGCGTTCGGCCATGCCACCTCGCAGATCATCTACGCGGCCGTCCGGCTCGGGGTGCCGGAGGCGCTCGCTGACGGGCCGCTGACGGCGGGCGAGCTGGCCCGGGCGGTCGACTGCGACCCGGACGGGCTGACCAGGCTGGTCCGGGCCCTGACGGTGCTGGGACTGCTCGACGAGGCCGCGCCGGGCCGCTTCGCCCTGGCCGAGCCGGGCCGCCTGCTGTGCGCCGGCCACCCGCGGTCGATCCGCGCCAGCGTGCTGCTGCTGGGCGACCCGGTGACGTGGCGGGCCTGGGGTGCGCTGACCGAGGGCGTACGGACCGGCGGCGCGGCCTTCGACCGGGCCCACGGCCGGCCGCTGTTCGACCACCTGGCCGACGACCTCGAACTGTCGGACCTCTTCAACGCCGCCATGGGCGAGGGCACCGAATGGACCGCCCGGGAGGTACCCCGGGCGTACGACTTCACGGGCGGCCGCACCGTGGTCGACATCGGCGGCGGGAACGGCACCCTGCTGGCGGCCGTGCTCCGGGCCGCCCCCGACGCCCGGGGGGTCCTGTTCGACAGCGCCCAGGGGTCGGCGGCCGCCGCCGAGACCTTCCGGGGAGCCGGGCTCGCACCGGACCGCTGGTCGATCGAAGCGGGCGACTTCTTCCGGGCGGTGCCGCGGGGCGACGTGCTGCTGATGAAGGGCATCCTGCACGACTGGGACGACGAGCGCTGCGCCGCGCTGCTGCGCAACTGCCGGAAGGCGATCGCCCCGGACGGACGCCTGCTGGTGGTGGAGCCCGTCCTGCCCGACCGGCTGGACGCCCAGGAGGCCGCCGGCGTCGTCATGAGCGACATCGCGATGCTGGTCTACACCGGGGGCCGGGAGCGCAGCCGGGACGAGTTCCGGGCGCTGCTCGCCGACGGCGGTTTCCGACTCCTCGACGTCACCCGGCGGTTGGCGGCCACGCCGGTCCGGATCCTGGTCGCGGCCCCGGACTGACCGGGGCCGGCGGCCCGGCCGGCCGGGAGCGGCCGGGTGGAGCGGTTCGACGGAGCAGTGCGGCGGAGCAGTGCGGCGGAGCGGGTCGGCTGGACGAACCAGCCGGCCCGTCATGCCAGGTGCTCGGCGAGGAAGCGTTCCACCGCCGCATAGTAGGTCTCGCGGTTGCCGGGCCTGGCCAGCCCGTGGCCCTCGTCGGGGAACAGCAGGTACTCGTGCGGCAGTTTTTTGGCGGCCAGCGCCGCGACGATCTGCTCCGCCTCCTCCCGGGGCACCCGGACGTCGTTGGCCCCCTGGGCCACCAGGACGGGGACGGCGATGTCGTCGACCCGCGACAGCGGCGACCGCTCCCACAGCATGTCGCGCTCGGTCTCCGGGTCCCCGACGTTGGCGGCCATGAACGCCCGTAGCGGGGTCCGGTACGGCGCCCCGGCCGCCAGCATCGTCAGCAGGTTCGACGGCGCGCACAGCGCTATCGCGCAGGTGAAGACGGAGGGGGTGAAGGCCGCTCCGACGAGCGCCGCGTACCCGCCGTACGAGCAGCCCATGATCGCGACCCGGGCGGCGTCGACGCCGCCGTCCGCGACCAGGTGGTCGACCGCGTCGAGCAGGTCGGTGTGCATCGCGGCGCCCCACTGCTTGGCACCCAGGTTGCGGAACCGCTTGCCGTAGCCCGTCGAGCCCCGGTAGTTGACCTGGACGCACGCGTAGCCACGGTTGGCCAGCAGCTGCGCCTCCTCGTCGAAGGCGAAGGTGTGCCGGGCCCAGGGCCCGCCGTGCACGTTCACCACGGCCGGCAGGTTCCGGCGTTCGGCGCCCGGCGGCCAGGTCACGTAGCCGTGCACGGTGACCCCGTCGCGCGCGGTGAACTCGAAGGGCTCCATCCGGGCGAGCCGGTACCGTTCGAGCTCCGGCTGGTGGCTGAAGAGGTGGCGCAGTCGGCCGTCCGCGCGGTCGTGGAGGTAGTAGAGGACCGGGCCTGCGCCGGTCACCACCGAGACCGTCCACAGCCGGTCGGAGCGGTCGCCGCGGTCGACGTAGACCTCGCCGTCGATCCCCTGGAGCGCGAGTTCGCCGCGGATCCGGCCGAGGTCCTTGCCGAACTCCTCGTCGAGGTACACCCACGTGTCGCGGTCCTTGGCGAACAGCACCGCCTGCGGGGTGTGCCGTAGGGGGTCCGGCTCGACCTGCTTGACGTCGTAGACGGGATCCTCGGCGAGCACGGTGTGCCGCCCGGTCGCGAGGTCGACGGCGAACAGGCGGCTGCTGTTGGCCCCGATGGAGGACAGCAGGTAGCAGGTGGCGCCGTCCCGCGCGAAGCCGAGGACCCGCGTGCCCATGACGTCCTCGTAGGGCACGTCGAGCCAGGGCTCGGCACCGTCCGGATCGTCCGGCGGGTCCAGGTACACGGCCGCGCCGCCGTCGGGCTTCATCGCCGAGCCACCGCGCACCCGCAGGTCGGTGTCCACGATCCAGCTCAGGTACCCGGGGTTCTCCGCGACCTTGGTGAGCCGCGCCGTCACCAGGTCCAGCCGGTAGACGTCGTGCAGGTCGCGCCGGTCCTTGTTCAGTCCGATCAGCATCGTGGTCGGATGCCACCGGTTGTGGGCCAGCACCCGCGCCTGGACGCCCTCGAAGGGAGTGGCGCAGCGTTCCTCACCGGTGACGAGGTCGAGGAGGTGCAGCCGCCAGCTCTCGTCGCCGTTCTCGTCCCGCAGGTGGAACAGCGTGCGGTCGTCGTGGCAGAGGCCGTAGGTCCGGATGCCGCGCCCGCGGTCCCGGGTCAGTACGGTCGCCTCGTCCGGACGGTCCACCGGGGCCGTCCAGACGTTCATCACGCCGTCGTCCGGGGCGAGGAACAGCAGCCTGGCCCCGTCCGGTGAGATCCGCGGCAGCAGGTACGAGGGGTTGCCGAACAGGACGGAGTGCGGGATCAGCGGTACGGGTTCAACGAATTCAGCCGTCACGGCTCACCCCCGGGGTAGCTGGCTGGCGTGGGCGCCCGGAGAGCCACCAGTGGGAGAGCCCCGGGTACTGCGCGACCGCCTCGTCGGTGTCGCGCGGAGGGTTCGGGTCGGCGGACGGCCCGTGCGGGAGGGGCGGGTTGACGCCCCGGGGGGAGGGGACCAGCGTCTGGGCCCGGAAGAGCGCCGTCATCAGCGCCGGGCTGCCGAGCACGGCCCGGGACATCCCGGCCCTCGCCCGGGGCCCGGGGGCGGAGTCGGCCCGCGGCCGGTCCTGGTCGGTCGCCATCCGCCAGGCCCGCTCGGCCACCTCGGCCATGGCGACCTGGAGTTCGGGCAGGACGGACGGGTCGGCGCCGTGCCGCGCCAGCTCGCGGCCCAGGCGCACGGCGCTAAGCAGGGCGATCGACATCCCGTGGGAGTAGACCGGGTTCATCGCCGCCAGGGCGTCGCCGAGGACCAGGAAGCCGTCGGGCCGGGGCCCCCGTTCGAAGTACCTCCTGCGGTTGGCGGTGGCCCGGAACGGCCGGACTCCGCCGAGGGGTTCGGCGGCGGCCGTCAGCTCCGCCACGATCGGCGAGCCGAGCGCCCGGGCGCCGTCGGCGAATCCGCGTTCGTCGGTGGGCGGTGGCGCGGCGCGGGTGCCGGTCAGGGTGACGGTCCACCGGCCGCCCTCGATGGGGAACAGCGTCGCGCCGTACCCGGGCCCGCCGTCCGCCGGGCGCGGGTGCACCATGATCGCCGGGAGGTCGGCGGTGAGGTCCGCGGGCGCCCGGTAGATCCGCGTGGAGTACGCGAGTCCCGGGTCGACGGTCTCCTCCTCGACGCCGGTCCCGCCGAGCGCGGCCAGCCACTCGCCCGCCCGTGAGCGCCGGCCCGTCGTGTCCACCACGAGGTCGGCCCGCAGGGTCTCGCCGGAGCCGTCCTCCCGGCCGACCACCACTCCGGTCACCCGCGAGGCGTCCCCGACGAGGCGCAGCGCACGGGTGCGCTCGCGCACCGACACCGCACCGTCGGCCAGGGCCCGGCTCCGGATGACGTGGTCCATGAGCCACCGGCTGCACGAGACCAGGAAGGCGCCGGTGTCGTGGCGGCGGAACCAGCCGCCCGCGGTCAGGATCAGCGCGTCGCCCGGGAGCCCGCGCCGGTGCGCGCCCGCGGCAAGGAGCGCCTCCAGGGTGCCCGGCAGCAGCGCGTCCAGGGCCTGGGCGCCCGCGGTCACCAGCACATGGCTGTGGAAGGCCTGCGGCAGACCCGAGCGGACGCCCGGGCCCGCCGGATAGCGGCCGCCCTCGACCACGGTGACCTCGTCGACGTGCTCGGAGAGCACCTTGGCCACCAGGATGCCCGCGAAACCCCCGCCGAGGACGACCGCCCGTGTCACGGCCGCGCGGCCTGCGCGGCTCCGGTCTCCTGGAGCAGACCGGCCTCGACCATCGAGGTGATGAACGAGTCCACCTCGGTACGGATGCGCTGCCCCAGCGCGGCGTTGTGACCGGCGAACAGCAGGGACAGCCGCTCGACGACCTCCTCCCGCTCGCCGGCGCTCTCCACCAGGGCCCAGATCTGGGCGGCGGTCGCGTTCAGCGTCCGGAAGTCACCGGACTCGGTGTGGTAGAGCGAGATCCCGCCCGCGCTCTCCTGCCAGATGACCGCATCACTGATGTGCAGGGACAACGCCCGACCTCCTGTTGACCGGCATGATGGGAATGAGCTCACCGACTGTGATCGCGGACTTCGGCGTGGGGACGTAGGTCTTCCACTGCTCGTGCACGGGGTGCACCTCGCCGGTGGCGACCAGCCGGGGAACCGTCATGTCGAGGCTCTTCTCGGCCAGTTCCGCCCGGGTGACCCCGGCCTCCTGCCACAGCTGCGTCGTGACGCCGTGACGCAGGATCCGGCACAGGTGCCGGCTGTTGCGCCGGACGTCCCCGGACTCCGCCATGTGCGAAGCCCGGCACCCGCCGCCGCAGTTCGCCTTGATGTAGCACTTCTCGCAGTCTGCGTGGAACTCCCCGCCGAAGACCGTGCTGCGGCGCATGGCCGACAGCACCGGACTGGCGAAGACCTCCGACAGCCGCTGCCGTCGGACGTTGCCCGCGTGCTGTTCCTTGCCCGTGACGAGCTTGCACGGGTACACGTCGCCCAGGGAGTTGATGTAGATCTCGTTGCCGCCCATGCCGCAGTTGCCCTTGACCGAGCACGGCGTCACCGGCCGCGGCCCGTCCGGCAGGAGCTTTCCGGCCACCGGCGAGGTCCAGACGAGCTGCTGCACCCGCAGGTGGTCCTGCCAACCGAAGTCGTAGTCGTCGCCGACGCCCCGGCCCAGGTCGTTGTGGTTCATCAGGCGGATGCTGTGGATCTCGATCCCGTCGAGGAAGGACGCGAAGTCCTCCAGCTCGTCGATGTTGTCCGAGGTGACGATGTGGTTGATGGCCGGGGCCACGCCGGCGTCGTTGAGCAGCCGGATCGCCTTGTGGGTCCGGGCGAACGCGCCCTTGCCGCGGGTGCGGTCGTGAGTCTCGGCGGTGCCTCCGTCGAGGCTGACCGTGACCGCGTCGAAGAGCTCGGCGAAGCGCCGCGCCGTCGCCGCCGTTCGGATCATCGTCGCGTTGGTGATGATGTTCGACTTCAGGCCACTGCGGTTGGCGTGCTCGACGACCTGGAACAGGTCCTTGCGGAGCATCGGTTCACCGCCGGTGAAGACGAGGGTCCGGGCGCCGAGGTCGGCGATCTGCGAGACCAGATCGAGCGACTCGGCGGTGTCGAGCTCGCCCGGGAGGCATTTCTCGGACGACGCGTAGCAGTAGGGGCAGCGGAGGTTGCAGCCGTCGGTAATGGCGTAGTACGCGACGTTCAGCGGGGCCTCGGCGACCTTGACCGCGGGCCGGTTGCCGTTGTAGTAAACGATCCAGTTCAGGATGAGCCTGGCCAGGACGCGTTCCGTCTCGTCGCTCGGCTCCAGTGCCCGTTCCCCTCCGGCCCGTTCGCCGGCCAGGGCTTCGAGGACGCTGAACTCGCTTCGGTCGAGGACACATCGGGCACCCACTTCCGGGTTGACCACGAGGTATTCCTCGTCATGCACGAAGTACGTCAGGTCCGCCGGCACGTCGAACAACGACAGGTTCCGGACCAGATGCCCTCGCATCCCGCCTCCCATCCGGGCTGGCACACGCGCGACCCGACGAGCCTGGCCGTCGGGCCGCGCCTGTGGACTGTCAGGACTACTTCTGCGCCTGGCCGGCGCCGGACCAGGCGCCGCACGCACACAGCATCGCGGCGTCGAAGCCCTCCTGGGAGGACTCCGGCGCGGCCCACTCCTGGGAGTGCGCCACCACGTCGGGCAGAACGGCCATGAGGCGGGTCTTGGTCGAGATGAGGACCCGGGTCTCCTCGGGGGTCAGGCTGGCGTAGAACTCTTCGAGCTCGGGCGCCATCGTTCCGCCGAGGATCCCGGCCTCACGAAGGGCCTCCAGGGAGTTGAAGGTCATTGCTCCACCTTTCGCTGTCTCGGGCTTTCTGAGCTGGGCTACCACCGAGACTGCTGCGTGGCGGACTTGTGAAACAACCCCACGATTGTGGGTTGCCGTGTCGCCTGCGGGCAGATAGTACGCACGTCGTGTGAAGTCCCGTCAACGGGTTCGGAGGCGGCGTCGCCCCGGCGGCGGGCCTCGTCGTGGGTGTTGACGATCACGGTCGGGCTGCGGTCTCATCTCTACTCAGAGTTGAGCTGACATGACTTCAAATCCGCTGTTCGCAGCGGAAATCGATGGTCATGTCAGCCTGACGGTCCCGTCGGGCAACCCGAGAGGTGCGATGAGACCCACCGACCGCGACACCGTGCACGTATCACTCCTGCCGGACTTCGTCTGCCGCATGGACGGGCGAGTCGTCGACCTCAGCGACATCCAGCAGCGGCTCGTCGCGGCCGTGGTGCTCGACGACCGGCCGGTGGGACGCAACGACCTCGCCGCGCGACTGTGGCCCGACGTCCCGCCCGTCCGGGCCAGCGCACGACTGCGCCAGACCCTCTGGCGGCTGAACCAGGTGACGGTCCGGGAGCTGTTACGGACCTCGCACACCACCGTCGCCCTGGCCGAGCACGTCGAGGTGGACTACCGGACGGCGGCCGGGCTGGTCTCGGCGGTGTCCCGGGCGGACGGGGATCCGCTCCTGGGCGGCGACCGGCTGCCGCAGGCCTGGAGCATGCTGCGGCACCCGCTGCTGTACGGCTGGGACGACGAATGGCTCGTACCGTTCCAGGGGAAGTGGGAACTGCAACGCGTCCAGGCGTTGGAGAACCTCGCCGAGACGTTCCTGCAACGGCGCCTGCACTCCGCGGTGCTCGAACTCGCCGACGCCGCCGCCCAGGCCGACCCGCTGCGCGAGGGGCCACGGCGGATAGCCGTCCAGTCCTGCCTGCACGTCGGCGAGGTCGCCGACGCGCACCGCCGGTACCGCCGTTACCGGGAGCTGCTGTCCTCGGAACTGGGCGTCGCGCCGAGCAGCGCCATCCCCCGGCTGCTGAAGCAGGACCGCGAACGCCAACTCGCCCTGGCCGGCGACTACTGACCGCACCCCCTCCCCCGCGTCGACCGCACGGCCTCATCCCGACCCGCTCTCCACAACGGCTTGTTCCGGTGCTGCCGACGCCCGGGGAGGGGCTGTCAGCGTCCCTCTCCGTGCGTCAGACCGCCGGCCAGTTGCGCAGCAGGGCGTCGAGGGCGTCCAGGATGCGCGACCAGGTGTCCTCGGTGGTGCGCGGGGTGTGCTGGAAGCCCCCGGCCCGCTCCAGGGCGACGTAGCCGTGGAAGGTGCTGCCGAGGAGGCGGACGGCGTCGGTCTCGTCGGGCTCCGCGAGGTCGTAGCCGCGCAGGATCGCCCGGGTCATCTGGGAGTGCCGGACGGCCGCGCTGTTGCGCGCGGTCTCGTAGTCGAGTTCGAGCTGCGCCGCGGCGTAGCGGCCGGGGTGTTCGCGGGCGTAGTCGCGGTAGGCGTTGGCGAAGGCGGCCAGCGCGTCCTTGCCGGCCCGCCCGGCCAGGGCGGCGGCGACCCGGTCGGCGAGCTCCTCCAGCGCGAGCAGGGCGATCCTGGTCTTGAGGTCCTGGGAGTTCCTGACGTGCGAGTACAGGCTCGCGTCCTTGACGCCGAAGTGGCGCGCCAGCGCGGAGACCGTGACCTTGTCGAAGCCGACCTCGTCGGCCAGCTCCGCACCCGCCCGGGTGAGTCGTTCCGCGTTCAGCCCTACGCGTGCCATGCGCTTCCTCTCCGTCGCAGGAGACCACTATACATTTGCCTAATACTCCTAGGTTATTTACTGTGCCTCCTATGAAACCGCTGACCGAGCAAGAGATCCGTTCCGCCTTCGTGAACTGCACCAAGGGCGAGGCGAAGCGCCTGCACATCCCCCGCGACCTGACCGAACAGCCCTGGGACGACCTGGACTTCCTCGGTTGGCGCGACCCGCAGGCCCCCGACCGCGCCTACCTCGCGGCCGAACTGGACGGCCGTACGGTGGCGGTCGCACTGCGCTCCTCCGGCGCCGCCGCCTGGCAGGCCCGCCGGAGCATCTGCTCGCTCTGTGTGACCACCCATACCGGGGGCGTCTCACTGCTGGTCGCACCCCGCGCCGGGCAGGCCGGCAAGCAGGGCAACTCCGTCGGCGCGTACATGTGCAGCGACCTCGCCTGCTCGCTCTACGTGCGCGGCAAGCGCGAGGTGGGCACCCGGCTCCACGAGTCGCTGACCGCCGAGGAGAAGATCCGCCGCACGGTGGCCAACCTCGCGGCCTTCGTCGCCAAGGTCACCGTCTGACCCCTCCCGGAGCCCGGCCGGTGGACTTGTGCCGCAGGAGGGTCCTCGCCGTGATCGTGCCCGGCATTCGGGCCGGGCACGGGGGAGAGAAGCACATGGAGCCGTTGGCAGCTGGGGATCCGTCGGCGGTCGGGCCGTACCGGCTGCTCGGACGGCTGGGCGCCGGCGGGATGGGCCAGGTGTACCTGGGGCGCAGCCCCGGTGGGCGGACCGTGGCGGTCAAGCGGGTGCGGGCCGACCTGGCGGCGGACCCCGAGTTCCTGGCCCGGTTCCGACGCGAGGTGGCGGCCGCGCGCAAGGTCGGCGGGGCGTGGACGGCACCGGTGCTGGACGCCGACACCGACTCCGCCGAGCCCTGGGTGGCCACCGGCTACGTGGCCGGCCCGGCACTGGCCGACGCGGTGGCCGGGTTCGGGCCGCTCTCCGAGAACGGGGTGCGGGTGCTGGTCGCGGGGCTGGCGGAGGCGCTGGCGGCGGTTCACGGGCTGGGCCTGATCCACCGGGACGTCAAACCGTCCAACGTGATGCTCTCGCCGGACGGTCCGGTGCTGATCGACTTCGGCATCGCGCGGGCGATGGACGGCAGCAGCACGGCCGGGCTCACCCGGTCCGGGTACGTCGTCGGGTCGCCCGGCTACATGTCTCCGGAGCAGGTGCAGGGGCTGTCACTGGCCACGGAGACGATCCGGAAGGTGCCCGAACCGGCTGGCTCGACCTTCCAGCTCTGGTTGTCGCCGCCCCAGCAGAACCACTGCTGAAGTGGAGCGCCGTCCGTGCCGACCTTGTCACCCGGCACGTCCAGGCATTCGCCTCCGGCCGTCGTCAGCGTGAACGTCCCGTCCCCGGCGTCGCTCAGCCGCCACTGCTGGGAGTCGCTGTCATTCGGCGCGTTCTGGACGACCGCGGCGCCGTCCTCCGTCGATGCGGACCTCACGTCAACATCCTTGCCGTTGTCGGCGTTTGCCACCGTGTACAGGCCGTCTCCCATCGCACTCGACGGACTGCAGTCGGCCTGGGCGGCGCCGGCCGCCACGCGAATCCCGCCGAGGAGCATGGTGCGGAAGGCGGGGTCGGCGTAGGACTCCTTGCCGTGACCCATGGCGGTGTACCAGGACCGGCCTCCCTGGACCTCCTGGCACCAGGTGATGGGGTGGTCGCCCATGCGGTCGGGGCCACCACCCGATGACGTAGACGGCCAGGCCGCCGATCAGGCCGGCGCACGCACCCTTCGCCGCGTCGGACAGCACCCCTTCGATCACCACGCCCAGCGGCTGCCCGGCCGTCACCGCCTCCGGGCCGGCGAGCCACCACCAGGCGTGGGCGACGGCGCCGGCGACCAGGGCCGTCGCGAGGAGGACCCGGCGCCGCGTCGCGCTGCCGGCCCCGGTGCGGCCCCGACCGGCCAGGAGGCCGGCCCGTCGGCGCCACGCGTACACCGCGATGACGGCCAGGCCGCCGACCGTGCTCACGTGCTGCAGCGCCCGCGCCCAGGTGAGGCTGCCCACCAGCGTGGCGGTGAGCCACGGCGTACGGGTGACCACGAAGTCGTCGTAGTGGGTGAAGGAGTCCCAGACCAGGTGCGTGGCGATGCCGATCAGGGCGGACAGCACGATCCACCCGACTCGCCGCGTCAGCGCCCCGCGGCGCGTGGCTGCGGGGCGCCCTGTGGGGTTCAGTCGACCCTCTCCCCGTTGTGCGTACCGCCCTTGCAGAGGTTGGCCACCAGATCGGGCGTTCCGCCGCCCTGCGTGCACTGAGAAGGGGTGACGTAGGATGGGGCACCCTGTGCGGTGGCGGTGGCGGCGCCCGCGAGGCCGAGTCCGGCGAGGGCCGCCGTGGCGATGACGGCGGCGAGGATTCGTCGAATGCGCATTTAGTTCCCCTTTCACGGATTTCCTCGGTTGGGGCACTAATCAGCTTGATCTTCATCCATATGGGTGGCACATCATGTTGCGCCATTCGGGTGACAGTGCTGTCGGGTGCATTGTTCACCCAGCCGCGGCTGTGGGAGCCCGGTGAGCCCGCGACCAGCTCACCCACCCCGACCGAAAGCGCGAAACGGACATCGCCTCACCTACCGCCCTCCGAGATCGAGCAGCGGCTCGCCCGCGGTCCGCCGGACTATCTCAATGCGGTCGGCCACGTCGCCGCCGGGCACGCCGGCGCGGCGGCGATGCGCGATTCCGTCACCCGAGCGCGATCGCCACCCGGTCGAGGGACCCGGTCTTGGCCTGGCCCAGGAGGTCCTGGAACTGGTCCACGCTCAGCTGGATCTGCTGGCCGAAGTCGTCGGTGATGCGGATCCGGCGCTCCTGCGGCGCGTCGGGGTCGACGAACACCTGCGGGCAGCCGCAGTTGCAGTTTCCGCAGAACCTCGCCACCGGCTCCTGCACGGACTCGGACACGGGACACCTCCGTTGCTTCGCGGCGGGCACCGGGCCCCGCCGACGTCACTCCTCGGGGCTGTACCCACCCATTCGGCCGCGCTCACCCTTTGCACTGGATCGATCACCGAAAGTGTCGGGTCGGGATCGCCGCAGGCGGGCCCGGCCGGCGGGAGCGTTCGCCGCGGGCGACCGTCGGTGGCCTGACCACGGGACAGGGGGACTGCACGTCCGCTGACTCTGTTCACCCTCCTGCGCGGCGGGGTGAACGGGGAATCGCGGGCCGCCGCGATACTCTTCGTGCCCGGCGAGGGCCGGTGGCGGCTGCCGCGGTGGACGTTGTTGCGGCATGTGGTGATCAGGCGCGGTCCGCCATTCGCACCAGCCGGATGACCGGAGCGGGAACGCCGTCCGGTCACGGCCGTCCGCCCTCCCCCTGATCATCCACGCGTGCCCCGTCTCCACGGGCGCACGTGCGCCTCCGACCTGGAGACCACACAGCCATGAGCCTGTCCCTGAAGAAGCGTCTTGCCGCCGCCTGCGCCCTGGGCGCCGCGACCGCACTCGGCGCGGCCGCGTCGGCATCGGCACACGTCATCGTGCAGCCGAACAGCGTGCCCAAGAACGCGACCGACCAGACCTTCGCGTTCCGCGTGCCCAACGAGGACGACAAGAACAGCACGGTGAAGGTCGAGATCGACTTCCCCACCGACCACCCGATCCCGTCCGTCAAGGTCGCGCCGGTGCCGGGCTGGGGTGACAGCATCCAGACCACCAAGCTCGCCACCCCGATCCACACCGACGACGGCGACATCACCGACGCCGTCTCCCAGGTCGTGTGGACCGGCGGCCAGATCACCCCCGGCCACTTCCAGGACTTCACCATCAATCTCGGCGCGCTGCCCGACGGCACGGACAAAATCGTCTTCAAGACCCTGCAGACCTACAGCAACGGCACCGTGATGCGCTGGATCGAGGAACCCCAGGACGGCCAGCCCGAGCCGAAGAACCCTGCGCCGGTCCTCAAACTGACCGCCACCGACACCGCCGCCACCGGCACCGCCACCGCCGCCGGTGACCCCGGCGACCCAGGCGCCGCAGGCCCGGCGCCGACCACCGCGTCGGCCACCCCCGGCGCCACCACGGCGAAGGCGAGCAGCTCCGACTCGACGGCCCGCGCGCTGGGCATCGCGGGCATCGTGGTCGGCGTCGTCGGCACGGTGGCGGGCTTCGTACTCGGCCGTCGCGGCCGCGGCACCGGCGACTCGGGCACCTCCGCGTAACCACGCCCGCCGCGGGGAGCCGGCGCGGTCGGCGCAGGAAGTCTCCTGCACCGACCGCGCGTCCCAGCGGCGACGGACGGCGGTGCGCAGATCAGCGCGGCCGGGCACCCCACCACGAGCCTTGCACTTGAAGCTTCAAGTCACAATGGAGCAGCGAGGGCACTCGCCCCCTCCGACGGGCTCAGGCCAGGCCGAGCTGGGCGGCGATGACTGTGCCGGACGGGTAGCAGTCGAAGCGCTTGCCCTGCCGTCGACCAGCTCGAACACGTCGCAGCACGGGGCGTCCATCCGCCGGCCGGTGGGCGGAACGGTGCCGGAGGACAGCTCCAGCGGGCCGAGGTGGGTGCCCTGCAGGCGCAGCTGCACCACCACGATGTCGCCGGTGACGTAGAACCGCTCCAGCTCGCGGTGCATGTCAGGGAAGGCCTTCGTGTAGACCTCGACCGTCTTGCCGAGCTCCTCGGGACCCCGGCAGGTGAGCGGCAGGGACATGTCGGTGAAGGTGCCGTCCTCGGTGAACGCCGCGATCCAGCCGGCGACGTCCTGCTCCTCGGCGACCTGGTAGGCGGCGCGGATGGCCTTCTCGTTGTCGTGCGACATCTCGACTCTCCTGGTCCGTCGGCGGCGACTGCCGCATGCCTTCGGGTTGCACATTCACTTTAACCTTCAAGTCATGCCTGAACGCAAGAGACTTGTCGGCAGCAATTTTCCGTGTGGCTCCTGGCGATCAGTGACCGTTGACGACCTCAGTCGCCGGCTTCAGCCGGCCGGTAGCGGACCGTCGATCCTCCATTGACGAGCCGTCGATCTCATGTTGATCCCCGTCCCCTGGAATGGTCGGCATGAGGTCGACGACTAGGGAGCCGACGTGGCTCTGATTCAGGGGAACGAGCGGGCCACGCTGGCCCAGGCCGCACTGTACTTCGCGGACGAGAAAACCGAAGCGGCCGGGGCCTTCAACCTCGCGGTGCGGGTAGAGGTCCGGGGCAGGATCGCGGCGGCGGATCTGGCCGCCGCCTGCCGGCGGCTGGTGGCGGCGACGCCGGCCCTTCAGGTGCGGATGGGCATCGACACCTGGACCGGGGAGATCGTCTACGGCTTCTCGGACGAGGGGCCGGAGATCGAGCTCCTCGCCGAGCCGGTGGACGAGGCCGAGGCCTTCATCGCGGCGCGGACCATGCGGCCGTTCGAGGTGGACGGCGGTCCGCTGGTGCGGTTCCTCGTACTGCCGGTGGCCCCCGCGCACACGGTGGTGGTTCTGATCGTCCACCATCTGATCTACGACTGGATCAGCCACCGCCTCCTCGCCGAGCGACTGAGCGGTTCCATCACCGGTGGCCCCGCGGCACCGGATTCACCGGATTCACCGGATTCACCGGACGAGTACGTCCGCCTGGTCCGCCGGGTTCGCGCGGCCGAGGAGTCCGCGCTCGCCGAGGACCGCGACTACTGGTACGACCGGATCCCGCCGTCGGCGATGGTCGTCCCCTTCCCGCGTGAGGGCGCCTCCGACACCGTGATGCGGCGGATCATCACCGCGGATCCGACCGCGACGGCGGGCATCGGCGCGTGCGCCGGCTCCGCCGGCGTCAGCGTCTTCAAGCTGGTCTCGGCGGCGGTGCACCACGCCCTGCCGGTGCCGGACAGCGGCGTGACCGTGCTCGGCGGGGCCGCGTCCCAGCGGCTCGGCGCGGAGTCCGCGATCGTGGGCTGCTTCATCAACGAGGTGCCGCTGTCGGCGAGTCGGAAGGCCGGCGAGACGGTCGTCGACCTGGTTCGGCGCGAGCACCCGGGATGGTCCGCCGATCTGCGGCGGCGCCACTACTCCTTCGCCGAGCTGGCCGCGCACGTGCGCCGTGGCGGCGGTGCGGTGGAGGCGCTGAACCAGGTGATGATCTCCTACCGCCGCCAGCAGCAGTCCGTCGAGCACGCCGGTGCGGGCGTGACCTGCACGGCGGAGCTCGACGTCCCCAACTTCGCGGCCAAGACCCCGCTGTCGGTGCGCTTCTTCGAGGACGGCGCCCGCCTCGGCTGCGAGGTGCAGTGGAGCGGGCACCTGTCGGCGCGGTCCGGCGAGCGGTACACGGACCGCCTGGCCGAGTCACTCGCGCAGTGCGCCGGAACCGCGGTTCGGATCGAGGAAACCTCTTGAACGGGACGAATGGAGAAACCGGGATGGACGGGACGGGCGAGAACGGTGCCGAGCACCTGATACCCCTCGGTGACACCGGGTGGCAGGTGTGGCGGGACGTGGAGCTGCGCTCGGCCGGGTTCCCTTCGGCCATCGTCGAGCCGCTGGCCGACGACGAACTGCTGGCGGCCGCGGCCGCCGAGGACGGCGAAGGTCCGCCGTCGGACGCGCTGGTCCGGGAGTACGACCGTGCCGTCACACGGATGGAGACGGCGCTGCGCACGGCTGCGGCGGACCCGATGCTCCGCGAGGCGGTCGCGTGGCAGAACCCCGCCATGCTGAGCGGCTGTGTGGACAAGGTCGCCGCCCGGTCCAAGGCCCAGCCCGCCCGGCAGCGCCGACGGGAGCTCAAGGTCGCCACGTACCTCCAGCGCTACGGCTTGAAGAACGAGACGATCGGCTTCTTCGGGCCGCACTGCTGGGGTCGGTGGTCCGAGGACACGACCGGGATGGCGGTCCGGCCCGGTGAGCGGCTGCTGCGCCGACGCCAGGTGTACTTCGAGCACTGGGCCGTCGAAGCGGTGGCCCGGGCGCTCGCCGCCGATCCGCGGGTGCGGGTGTCCCTCAAGCCGCGCCGTTCGGAGGCCGACACCCTCCTGGGGGACAACGCCCTCCTGGGGGACAACGGCGACGACACCGGGATCGGCGTCCGCAGGCCGCGCGGCCCGGTGCGCAGGCTCACCGCCGCGGAGGCCGAGATCTTCGAGCTGTGCGACGGTGCCACGACAGTCCTTGAGATCGAGCGGTCCGTCCCCGGCTACGCCGGGCGGACCGGCGAGAGCGTGCTGACGGTCGTCGACCGGCTCAGCGCCGAAGACCTGCTGGTGTGCGAACTTCCCCTGTCCACAGGCGAGTTCCGCGAGCAGGGGCTGCGCGGCGCGCTCCTGACGGTGGACGACGTGGCGGCCCGCGAGCAGGCGCTCGGTCTGCTGGACGAGATGCTCGCCGCCCGCGAGGCCGTGAGCGAGGCGGCCGGCGACGCCGACTCGGTGTTCAAGGCCATGGAACGGCTGGACGAGGTCTTCGAGCGGGTGACCGGGCAGGACCCGGCACGCCGGGCGGGGCAGGCCTACGGCGGTCGGCGCGTGGTGTACGAGGACACGCTCCGCGACACCGAGGTGGAGCTCGGCGCCGACCTGCTCGGACAGCTCGCCGCCCCGCTGGGCCTGCTGCTCGACAGCGCGCGCTGGTTCGTCGGCCAGGTGGGCGACGGGTACCGCCGGCGCCTGACGCAGGTGTACGAGCGGCTCCGTGCGGGCTCCGTGGACGGCGAGGTGTCGCTGAACGCCGTTCTCAACGCGATGACGCCTGATCTGGCCTACTCGTTCCAGGACCTCGCGCCGCCGGTCGCAGCGGTCGTCCCGGAGCTCCAGCGACGCTGGGCCGAGATCCTGGCCGTCCCGGACGGCGTCCGCCGCCACCACGTGTCCGCCGCCGACCTGGCCGCTCGGGTACGCGAGCTGTTCCCGGCCTGCGAGCCACCGTGGTCGTCCGCGGTCCACCAGTGCCCCGACATCATGATCACCGCTCGCGATCCCCGAGCGATCGCCGCCGGCGACTACGAGTTCGTCCTCGGCGAACTGCATCTGGCGATCAACACCCAGGACAGCCCGGCCGGGATCGCGCAGTTCCCGGAGCCCGAGCGCTTCGCCGCGATGGACGCGGTCGACCGCCGGACACCGCGCGTGCTCCCGCTGCCCGCGCGGGAGTCCCCGGCCGTCAACTCCCGGACGTATCCCCCGGTGCTGGTCGGCCCGCAGGACCTGGTGTGGACCATGCACGCCCGCAACACCGGGACGACCGACACCGGAACGACCGGTACCGGCACGGCCGACCCCGGCACGACGCGCCGGGTCGTCCCCGGCGCGGCCATGACCGTGCACCGCGACGGCGAGCGACTGGTCGTCAAGTCCCCCGACACACCGGACCTGGACCTCCTGGAGGTGCTGGGCGAGTACCTCTCCGGCGCCGCGATGAACGGCTTCAAGCCGTTGCCGTCGGCCGCGCACCGCCCCCGCGTCACCATCGACCGACTGGTGATCTCCCGCGAGTCCTGGAGCATCGGCGTCAGCGACCTGGCCTGGGTGCGGCGTTCCGACCGCGTCGAGCGGCATCGGGCCGCGGTGCGCTGGCGCGACGCGGTGGGGCTGCCACAGCGCGCCTTCTACCGGGTCGCCGTGGAGACCAAGCCGATCTACGTCGACTTCAGCAGCATCGCGCTGGTGGAGCTGCTCGCCGCCGCCGTCCGGAGCGCGGCCGCGGACGATCCCGCGTCCCGGGTCTCCTTCTCCGAGATGCTGCCCGACCTGCCCGGCCACTGGCTCCGGGACCGCGCGGGCGCGGCCTACGCGTCCGAGTTGCGGCTCGTCGCGATCGACCGGGCCCGCGCGTAACTCCCCACCGGCGACGGCGCCGTACCACTCACCACCATCACCCTGACCCAAGGAGCACGACTCATGAGCACCGCATCGGACCTGACCTCCGGCAACCCCGCCGCCGAGGAGTTCGCGCCGCGCGTCACGGAGGTCTTCCAGGAGATCCTCGGCGGCGACGCCCCCGTGCGCGGCGACAGCGACTTCTTCGAGCTCGGCGGGAACTCCATCCTCGGCGCGCGGCTGGTCGCCCGGCTGCGCCAGGTCTTCGACGTCAAGGTGACGATCCGCGACGTCTTCCGGGCCCGAACGGTCGACGGCGTGGCCGAGGCCGTGGCCGTGCGAAGCGCCCGGGGCTAGGGCGCGACCGGACACGGGAGGCGGACACGCACATGACCTCAGCACCGCAGGGGTGGGACCGACTCACCCGGAGCGGCCAGGGCGCCCTGGTCCTGGCCGTCGACTTCGACGGGAGCACCCGCCAGGAGGCCACCTTCCGGGACCTGGCCCGGCTGCTGCCCGATCAGCTGGACGTGTGGCACGCGGTACCGCCGTCGGCGGACGCCGAGCAGGCCGACGAGTACCTGGCCTGGTGGCTGGAGAGCCCGCCGCGCCCCGGCGAGCACGTGTCGGCGGTCCTCGGCTACTGCGCCGGCGGAGTGTACGCGGCGGCGCTGGCCGACGCGATCGAGCTCCGGCAGGAGGTCCGGCCCGAGGTCGTCCTGTTCAACCCGGGAGCGCCGAACACGACGACCCTCAGCCGCGACCTGTTCGGCGCGCTGGGGTCGATGACCGCGCTCGACGAGGGCGAGCAGCAGCGGTTCCGGCGCCGCGCCGAGCGGATCGTCGAGCAGCACACCGGCGGATTCGCCGCCCTCGCCGAAGAGTTCGCCACCGTCTACGTCGATGCCTCCCGGGTCGCGTTCGAGCGGTGGGGCATCGAGGGCGAGGTCGGCGATGAACTCATGGGGCTGTTCCGGGCCTATGCGCGCTACCTGTCGGCGGCGCGCCGACTGGAGCGCCGGCCGCGGTGGGCGGACGCGCTGTCCCTCAACTCGGCCGATCACGTAGGCGGTTTCACACGTCGTGAGACCTCGTTCGACAGCAGCCGCGCCGATCTGCTGCGCAGCCCGGCCGTCGCCGCCGCCGTCACGGCGGCGCTCACGGTGAGCAACTGAAAGGTGGCCATCACCATGTCATCCCGAATGCCGTCCCGACCTTCCACGGACGCGCCGCGAACGGTCCCCGAGCTGTTCGCCGAGCAGGTCCGTGCGACTCCCGACGCGGTCGCCGTCGTCCACGACGGCCGTGCCTCGACCTACCGGCAACTCGACGACCGGGCGGCCCGGTTGGCCGGAGTGCTCGCCGACAAGGGCGTGGGGCCCGGTGTGCTCGTCGCCGTGATGCTCGACCGGTCGACCGACATCGTCACCACGCTGCTCGCGGTGCTGAAGACCGGTGCCGGCTACGTGCCGATCGCCGTCGACGACCCGGCCCGGCGGATCGCGCACGTTCTCGCCGACTCCGCCGCACCGATCGTGGTGGCGTCGGGCGAGGCCGCCCGCACCGCGCTCGCCGGTACGGACACCGGGGCCTGCGTCGTGCACCTGGGCTCCCCGGAGACCGAGGCGCTGCTGGACGCCCGCGATCCGGCCGGATCCGGGTACTCCGCTTTCTCGCCGTGCGCGGCACCGCCGCCGTCGAACGACGGCACCGCGTACGTGATCTACACGTCCGGCTCCACGGGCACGCCCAAGGGTGTGGTGATCGACCACGCGGCCCTGAACGTGTACCTCGACCACGCGCGCACCCACTACCCGGCCACGGCCGGCCGGACCCTGCTGCACTCCTCGGTCTCCTTCGACCTGGCCGTGACGAGCATCTTCCCGCCGCTGATCGCCGGAGGATCGGTCGAGGTCGTCGATCTGGTCTCGCTGGCCGAGGGCGCCGCCCTTCCCCCGGGGTTCCGCAAGCCGAGCTTCCTCAAGGTGACCCCGTCGCACCTCGCGCTGCTGCGTCGACTGCCCGACGAGTGCTCGCCGAGCGAGCAGTTGGTGATCGGCGGCGAGGCCCTGCTCGGCGCCGCGCTGGAGGCGTGGCGGGAGGCCCACCCCGGGGTGGGCGTCGTCAACGAGTACGGCCCCACCGAGGCGACCGTCGGCTGCTGCGTGTACGTGGTCGAACCCGGCCGCCGCTCGGAGCCCGGAGCCGTGCCGATCGGGCGCGCCGTCGAGGGCACCCGGCTGTACGTGCTCGACGACGCCCGGCGGCCCGTCCCCGACGGCGGGACCGGCGAACTGTTCATCGGCGGCGCCCAGTTGGCACGCGGCTACCTGAACCGTCCGGCGCTCACCGCCGAGCGGTTCGTCGAGGACCCGTTCGGCGAACCCGGAGCGAGGATGTACCGCACCGGCGACCTCGTCCGGACGCGGCCGGACGGCGAGCTCGAGTACCTGGGCCGGATCGACGAGCAGGTGAAGGTCAACGGCTACCGGGTCGAGCTCGGCGAGATCGAGGCCGCGCTCGTCGGGTCCCCCCTGGTGGAAGCGGCCGCCGTGGCGCCGCACCCGGACGACGCCGGCCACACCCGGCTCACCGCCTACGTCGTCGGCACGGCCGGAGCCGCCGTCGACGCCGTCGAGCTGCGCCGCCTCCTGGCGAAGACCCTGCCCCCGTACATGGTCCCGGCGGTCTTCGTCCCGATGGCCGAACTCCCGCTCACTGCCAACGGGAAGCTCGACCGCGCGGCGCTGCCCGCGCCGGAGGCGGCCGGGCCCGACCGGTCCGCGGCCGGGCCGATGACCCCGGAGCAGGAACTGCTGTGCCGGGTCATCGGGGAGACCGTCGGCGCCGAGGAGGTCGGCATCGACGACGACTTCCTCGCGCTGGGCGGCACGAGCATCGCCGCCGCCCGCGTGGTCACCCGCGCCCGCAAGGCCGGACTGCCGATCTCCCTGATGGACGTGCTGCGCAGGCGCACCGTCCGGGACATCCTCGCCGGCTGACCGACCCCGGACTCCGACCCCCGATCCCCGGTCTCCGGGCCTCCGTTCAAGAACAGGACCGTCAATGCCCCGCACCGAAGACAGCACGATCGGCGGCGTGCAGGCCGCCGTTCACGACAACGGCCACACCGCCGCACTGGTCTACGACCTCGCCGCCGTCGAGAACCCCCTGGCCTGGGTCACCGCCCACCGGGAGCCGCTGCGCGCGGCGCTCCGCAGCCGCGGGTTCGTCCTGCTGCGCGGCGCCTCGCGCGATGTGGAGGCGTTCCACCGGGTGGTCAGCGCGGTGGGCGGCGACCTGCTGGAGTACACCGAGCGCTCCACCCCCCGCAGCGCGGTCAGCGGCAACATCTACACCTCCACCGAGTACCCCGCCGACCAGGCGATCCCGATGCACAACGAGAGCTCCTACTCCAGTCGTTGGCCGCAGTCGGTGTTCTTCTTCTGCCAGACCCCGCCCGCGACCGGCGGCGCCACCCCGATCGCCGACAGCCGGTCGGTGCTCGCCCAGCTGCCCGCGGATCTGCGCGAGCGCTTCGCTGGCGGCGTCGTCTACACCCGTACGTTCCGCGACGGGCTCGGCCTGAGCTGGGAGGAGGCGTTCCAGACCGCCGACCGCGCGGCGGTCGAGCAGTACTGCACGGGCCACGGCATCGAGTTCGAGTGGGTCGAGGACGGGCTGCGCACCCGGCACCGCCGCCCGGCCACCGCCCGGGCCGCGCACACCGGCGAGGAGGTCTGGTTCAACCAGGCCAACCTGTTCCACGTCTCGGGCCTGGAGCCGGAGGTGCGCGAGGCCCTGCTCGCGCTGTACGCGGAGGCCGACCTGCCCCGCAACGCCTACCTCGCGGACGGCGGTTCGATCCCCGACGAGGACCTGAGGACGATCGCGTCGGTCTACGACCGGGTCGCGCTGGCGCTGCCGTACCGGCAGGGCGACGTCCTGATGATCGACAACATGCTGATGGCGCACGGCCGTGAGCCGTACACCGGCGACCGCCGGATCCTCGTCGCGATGAGCTGACCGGCCGCGGCACACCCCGGTACGACATCGCGACACCCCCGACCCGAACACCCCGACACGAAGGAGAAAGCCATGGCCGACGGCCGTGAGGCGCAGTTCAAGGTGGTCGTCAACCACGAGGAGCAGTACTCGGTCTGGGCCGCGGACCGGCCGAATCCGCCCGGGTGGACGGACGAGGGGACGGCGGGTTCGAAGCAGGACTGTGTCAAGCACATCGAACAGGTCTGGACGGACCTGCGGCCGCGCAGCCTGCGCGACCGGATGACCGCCGCCGCGGACGCCTGAGCCCGCGAACCTTCCGAACGACGCTGATTGGAGATGGCGATGAATCAACGGTTCCGGCCGACCCCCGAGCAGTTCCCCGACGCCGGTCTCGACGCGGAGGGTCTGGACAGCGTCCTCGACCGGTATCCGCCGGACACGATCGTGGACGTCTACGTCCTGTCGCCGCTGCAGGAGGGGATGCTCTTCGAGTCGACGCACCGCCCGGACAGCGGGAACTACCTGACCCAGGCGGTGTTCGAGATCCGGGGCCGGCTCGACACCGAGGCGTTCATCGCTGCCTGGCGGTACGTCATCGACCGGCACCCGATCCTGCGCACGACCTTCGTCGCCGACGGCGTCGCCCACCCCGTCCAGGTAGTCCACCGGGGCTTCCCGCTGCCGCTGCGGACCCTGGACTGGCGCGGCCGGGACGACGAGGCCGTGGAGGCGGCGACGACCCGGCTGCTGCTGGAGCGGCGCCACCGCGGCATGGACCTGGCCGCGGCGCCGCCGCTGGCGTTCGACCTGATCCGGCTCGACGGCGAAGACGGCGAACGCCATCTGTTCGCCTGGCACCAGCACCACATCGTCATGGACGCCTGGAGCGGATCCATCGTCCGGGCCGAACTCGGCGCGGCCTATGCCGCGTTGGCCGCGGGCTCGCTCCCCGACCTGCCCGAGTCGGTGCCCTACGGCCGCCACGTCGAGTGGCTGCGGCGGCGCGACGCGCAGGCCGACGAGGCGTTCTGGGCGGACCTCATGGGCGGCTTCGACTCGCCGACGGCGCTGCCGTTCGTTGCCGCCGCCTCGCGCGAGGCGAGTACCGGCAGTGCGTCTTCCGTACGCACCCTCTCCCCCGCCCTCACCCAGCAGGTGGCCGAACTCGCCCGGCGCCATCACTGCACCGTCCATGCGGTGGTGCAGGGCGCCTGGGCGATCACGCTGAGCCGGTACAGCGGGCAGCAGGACGTGTGCTGGGGCACCATCCTCTCCGGCCGTTCCGCGGACCAGGCCGACCTGGAGCGGATCGTCGGCCTGATGATCAACACGGTGCCGGCCCGGGTCACGGTCGATCCCGACGCGGTCGTCGCGGACTGGCTCACGACGCTTCACTCCTCCCTGAACGGGATACGCAAGGCCGAGCACATCGGCATCGCCCGTATCCGGCGGCACACCTCGGTGCCGAGCGGGACGCCGCTGTTCGAGAACCTCTTCCAGTTCATCGATCTGCACCAGGACACCGAGTCGGAGGCCGCCGGGCTCGATCTGCGGGTCGTCCGCAGCTACGAGCAGACCGGCTTCCCGCTGGACCTCAGCGTGGTGGCCGGTGACGAACTGCTGCTCCACGTGACATACGAGCCCTCACGGCTGAGCGAGGCCGACGCGGAACGCGTGCTGGCGACCTATGAGCTGATACTCCAGCAGATGGCCGAGCGGCCCGAGGCCCGCATCGGCGAGATCGAGGTCCTCTCCGCCGCCGATCGTCAGGAACTGCTCGATTGGGGTCTCGAAACCCTCGGCACCACCGTCGAGGCGACCGTGCCCGAGCTCTTCGCCGCGATCCTGCCCACCGCGTCCGGCTCGACGGCCGTCGTCGGTGCGGACCGGACCATGACCTATGCGGAACTCGATGACAGCTCCAACCGGTTGGCACGAGTGCTGCGCGCGCACGGCGTGCGGACCGACACCGTCGTCGGGATCGCGGTCCCCCGGTCGGCCGGCCTCATCACGGCGCTGCTCGCGGTACTCAAGGCCGGTGGCGCGTACCTGGCGCTCGATCCGATCGCGCCGCCGGAGCGCAACCGGCTGCTGGTCGGCGACAGCCGGGCCGAAGTCATTGTGGCCACGGCCGAGGCGATGGCCGGGATCGGCGCGGCGGCGCAGGGCCGTACGGTCGTCGTCCTCGACGACCCCGCGGTACAGGCCGCGCTCGCCGTGGAATCCGCCGAAGCGTTCACGACGGCCGCACACCCGGACTCGCTCGCGTTCGTGACCTTCACCTCGGGTTCGACCGGAGTCCCGAAGTGCGTCGGCATCACCCATCGCAACGTCGTCCGGCTGGCACATCGGCAGGCCTATCTGTCGTCCGGCCCCGGGTACACCTCCCTGCACACCGTCCCGCTCGCCTTCGACGTCTCCCTGGAGGAGATCTGGGTTCCGCTGCTCAACGGCGGCACCGTCGTCGCGCCCGCGCCCGGGCGGCTCGACGTTCCCGAGATCGCGGCGCTGATCCGCGAACACTCGATCACCAGCTTCAGCCCCACCACCGGGCTGTTCCACCAGATCGCCGAGCAGGACATGGCGGCGTTCAGCGGCCTGCGGCAGTTGCTCATCGGGGGCGACGTCGCGTTGCCCGCTCCCTGCGCGAGCGTCGCCCGCGCCCATCCGGAGCTGACGCTGATCAACGCCTACGGCCCGACCGAGAACACCTGCGTCACGACCGCGGCGGTCCTCGGCCCCGAACAGGGGCCGAGGGTGTCGATCGGTGGTCCCATCTCGGGGACGTCGGTGTACGTGGTGGACGAGAACTTCGATCCGGTGCCGGTCGGCGTGGTCGGTCAGCTGTGCACCGGCGGCGCGGGGGTCTCACGCGGATACCTGAACGACCCGGGTCTGACGGCGGCACGCTTCGTCCCCGACCCCTTCAGCCCGCTCCCCGGAGCCCGGATGTACTGCACGGGCGACGCGGTGAGATGGCGTCCCGACGGACAGCTGGACTTCGTCGGCCGGATCGACCGGCAGGTCAAGATCCGCGGCTTCCGGATCGAACCCGGCGAGGTCGAGGCGCGGCTGATCGCTCATCCGGACATCGCCGAAGCCGTCGTCGTGGCGCACGCCGACGGCAGCCACAAGCGCCTGATCGCCTACATCGTCGTGCGCGGTGGTGCCGAGGTCCCGGTCTCGGTACTGCGCGCCCATGTCGGACAGGCCCTGCCGGAGTACATGGTGCCGCAGGCGTTCGTACCGATGGAACGGATCCCGCTGACCGCCAACGGCAAGGTCGACCGCGATGCCCTGCCGACACCCTCGCCCGCGGAGACGCCCGGAGACGGCGGAGCCCGTCGCGCGCCGCGTACGGAGGCCGAGCGGGTGCTCGCCGAGGCGTGGTGCGAGGTGCTCGGCCTGGCCGAGGTGGGGATCGACGAGAACTTCTTCGAGCTCGGCGGCGACTCCATCATGGCGATCCGGGTGGCCTCCAAGGTCCGCCGGGACGGAGTGACCCTCACCTCCGGCGATGTGTTCGACCATCAGACCATCGCGGAGCTCGCGCAGACCGCCGGGGCAGGTGCTGTGCCGGTACGGGCGCAGCAGGGACCGGTGATCGGCGAAGTCCCGCTGACCCCGATCCAGCACTGGTTCCTCCACGCCCACGGCCCCGAGAACCACTTCAACCAGTCGAAGTTGCTGCGCTGGCACGACAAGGCCGACCCGGAGGCGCTGCGCAGCGCCCTGTCCGCACTGGTCGAGCACCACGACGCGCTCCGGCTGCGGCTGGAGGAACGCGACGGCCGCTGGCACCAGTTCATCGCACCGATCGACGACACCCCGGTGTCCCTTGAGATCATCGACGCCTCGCGGTGGCCGGAGGCCGAGCGCGAGGAGCTGGCGGAGGCGGCCGGGGCGCAGGCTCAGGCGGGCCTCGACCTGGTGACCGGCCCGGTGGTGCGTGCGGTCCTGTTCGACCACGGCGGGACGGCGCCGGACGAGCTGCTGATCGTCGTCCACCACATGGCGGTCGACATCGTCTCCTGGAGCTTCCTGGTCGGCGATCTGGCCGCCGCGTACACGAGCGCCGCAAGGGGCGAGCCCGTCGAACTGCCGGACAAGACCACCTCGTTCAAGGAATGGTCGGAGCACCTGCACCGGTACGCGGCCGGCCCGGCGTTCCAGCGGGACGCGGAGTACTGGACCCAGGCCCGCGGCCGGTCCACCCGGCTGCCCCGCGACGCGGCCGCCGGGTCGGGCCCGGCGGGGACCGGCCGGGTACGGGTCGAGCTGGACCTCGCCGAGACCGAGGCGTTCCGCGCCGCGACGCGGCGCACCACCGGTCGGATCACCGCCGCCGAGCTGCTGCTCGCCGCGGCCGTCCCGGCGCTGCACGACTGGGTGGGTGGCGGCGCCGTGGCCCTCGACGTCGAGATCCACGGGCGCGAGGCGCTGGCCCCCGACCAGGATGTCGCCCGGACGGTCGGCTGGTTCACTGCCGTCCATCCGATGACCTTCCACCTCACGGGTGGTGACAGCCTCGGCTCCTACGTGGCGCAGGTACGGGACCAGACCCAGGCGATGCCCAACCGCGGGATGGGCTACGGCGTCGCCCGCCATCTCGCCGGCCCCGAGCTCGCCGCAGCGGTCTCCTCCGACGCGGAGATCGCCTTCAACTACATCGGCGAGGCGGGCGACACACCCGGGGGCGGCGGCTTCCCCTTCACCGACCTGCCCCGCACGCTCGGGTCGGAGGCGCCGGCGGACTTCGCGAGCTCGTATCCGCTCGAAGTCATGGCCGGGATCATCGACGGCCGGCTCCAGGTGACATGGCTGTACGCGGCCGACGCCTTCGACCGCGAGACCGTGCGGTCCGTCGCCGAGAACCACCTCCGGGAACTGCGGCGCTTCGTGCACCAGATCTCGCTCTGGGACGCGGACCAGGCCGAGCCCGAGGAGTGGCTGCGGCGCATCCATCCGAGGACGCCACTGCTGATCGGACCGATGGTGCGCTACCGCGTGCCTGGCCTGAGCGTCGCCACCGTCACGGACGGTGAGATCAGGGCGTGGGGGCACGGGGTGACCGCGGCCGGCGGCCCGGTCCCGGTGACCGAGCACACGGTCTTCCAGGTCGGGTCGGTGGCGAAGCACCTCGCCGCCATCGCCGTGATGCGGCTCGCCCGCGACGGCGTGCTCGGGCTCGACACCCCCGTGAACGAGCTGCTGCGCAACCAGCACGTGGAGACGCAGGCCCCGGCTCGGCCGGTGACGGTCCGCGATCTGCTGTGCCACAGCGCGGGACTGAGCCCGGACGAGGACGCGGAAGGGCCGATCATCGCCGTCAGCCGACCGGCGGGCTCCCACTACGAGTACAGCCTGGCGAACTACACGCTGATCGAGCGGATCATCGCCGACGTCACGGACCTCACGTTCCCGAAGGCGCTGAGGAATCTCGTCCTCGATCCCCTGGGCCTGGACGACACGGTGTTCCTGCCCGAGTTCCCCACGGAGGCCGGGGATTCCGTCGCCGTCGGGCACACCGCGACCGGCCGCCGCTACGGCCGCGGTCGGCGTCCCGCCAACGCTGCGTCGGCCGAACTCATGTGGATGTCCGCCTCGGACCTGGCCCGGGTCGGCGTCGAGTTCCACCGCGCGCTGACACAGGACCAGGGGGCCGTGCTCAGCCGCTCCGACGTCGAGCTGATGCTCGACGGGCTGCGGACCGGTTACGGGCTCGGCACCTCCGTGAAGACCGTGGCGGGCCGGCGGTGGATCGGACACCCCGGTGACGGTCCGGGATTCCGCAGCGTCTACGCCGTGGATCCGGTGTCCGGCCACGGCCTGGTGATCCTCGCCAACGGCGACGGCGCCACACCGCTGCTCGAAGATCTGCTCGCCGAACTGCGGGTCGACCTGGTGATGCGTGTCCAGGGCCCGCTGATGACTTGGGACAGGGGATAGCCCGATGACCGGTGTTGAAGTTGAAGACGTGGGAAGCGTCGCGAACCCGGAGCTCCGGGTGGGCGGCAGGACGATCGACCTCGCCGCCCGGCTCGCCCGGCGCGCGATCCCGCGCCGGGCGGGCGCGGACGCCGCGCTCTCGCCGATCCAGCGCGGGGTGTGGGCGGCGGGGCAGCTGGCCGCCGACGAGGGCCTCTACGTCATGACCGAACTGTCGTGGCTGCGTGGAGCGTTGGACCATGAGGCCCTCCGGCAGGCCTTCGCGGACCTCGCGCGGCGGCACGAGACGCTGCGGACGACCTTCGCGGGCGAGGACCCGCCGCGTCAGTCGGTCGCCCCAGAGGCCGCGGCCGCGGTCGACTTCGAGGTCATCGACCTGAGCGCCGACGGCGCAGCGGCCCGTGAGCACGCGGTGTCGGCGCTGACCCACGAGGGCGCCCGTCCGTTCGACCTCGCCGACGGGCCACTGTGGCGGGTCCGGCTGGCCCGCACGGCGCCGGACGAGCACCTGCTCCTGCTGGCCGTGCACCACCTGATCGGTGACGAGTGGTCACTCGGTGTCCTGCACCGGGAGCTCGACGCCTGCTACACGGCCCGGGTGTCCGGCGCCCCGGTCGAACTCCCGGCGCTGCCCGTCCAGTACGGCGACTACGCCGAGTGGCAGACGGCCCGCTTCGACTCCGAGCCCGGCCAGCGCGATCTCGGGTACTGGCGCGAGGCGCTCGCGGACATCCCCCACGTGCTGGAGCTGCCCACCGACCGGCCGCGTACCTCGGCCCGCTCGCCCAGGGGCCACCGCGCGCAGTGGTCGATGTCCGCCGAGCAGAGCCGGCGCTTCCGCGATCTGGCCTCCGCCACGGGCGCCACGCCGTTCACCGCGATGGTCGCGCTGTTCGCCACCGTCCTGAGCCGGCACTCCGGGCAGTCGGATCTGGTGATCGGCGCCGCGGTCTCCGGCCGCCGGCGCACCGAGACCGAGGGGCTGGTCGGCCTGTTCGCCAACCTGGTGCCGATCCCGGTCCGGCTCGGCACGGCCTCGACCGTCGAGGAGGCGGTGCGGCACACGGCGAAGGCCTTCCTCGGCACCCTGGACCATCAGGACATCACGCTGGAACGCATCGTCTCCGAGCTGGGCGTGCCCCGCGGCGGCTCGCGGATGCCGCTGTGCCAGGCGGTCGCGGACTGGGTGGACACCGAGGCCGGCGGCTGGTCGCTGGCGGAGGTCACGGCCGAGTCGGTGCCCACCGCCGACCTCGGCTCGGTGAAGAACGACCTGATGCTCGTCGGCGTCGGCCGGGGCCCGGTGATCGAGTTCGAACTGATCGGGGAATCCGGGCTGTTCGAACCGGCGACGGTGGGAGTCCTGATGGACCACTTCCGCCAGGCCGTCGAGCAGGCCGTCGCCGACCCCACGGCCGCGCCGGCCGAGCTCCGGCTGGATTCGTCCGCCGAAGCCGATCGGATCACCGCGTGGACGGGGTCGGTGCACTGGGACCTGTCGGCCGGGACCATCGGCGAGCTGTTCTCCGACGCCGCGGCGCGGCACCCGGACGCCGTCGCCCTGACCGGGGTCGGCGGCACCCTCACCTACGGCGAGCTCGACGCGCTGACGAACCGGCTGGCGCGGGTGCTGCGCGGCCACGGGGTGACCGCGGACTCCGTCGTCGGGATCGCGGTTCCGCGATCAGTGCAGATGGTGGTCGCGCTGCTCGCGGCCCTGAAGGCCGGCGGCGCCTACCTCTACCTGGACCCGGCCGGACCGGCCGAGCGGGCCGCTGCCTACGCCGCGGGCAGCGGGGCCGAGGTCGTCGTGACCACGACCGAGGCGCTGGCCGGGCTCGGCCAGGCCGCGCAGGGCCGCACCGTCATCGTGCTCGATGCGGTCCGGGCCGCGATCGCCGCGGAATCCGCCGAGGCGTTGACCACGGCCGTGCACCCGGACTCCCTCGCCTACGTCAGCTTCACCTCGGGTTCGACCGGATTCCCGAAGTGTGTCGGTATCACGCATCGCAACATCCTGCGGCTGGCCTATCTGCCCGACTACCTGGCCCACGGCCGGGACGAGACGTTCCTCCAGCTCGCGCCGCTCAGCTTCGACATCTCCTCCATCGAACTGTGGACGAGCCTGTTGCAGGGCGGGCGGCTCGTGATGCCGAGGGCCGGGCAGCTGGACATCCCCGAGATCGCGGCGCTGCTCCGTGAGCACACGGTGACCAGCCTGGTCACCACCACCGCGCTGTTCAACCAATTCGTCGAACACGACCTCCACGGGCTCACCGGTCTTCGGCAGATCGTGATCGGCGGCGATGTGGCCCTGCCCAGCGCGTTCGCGGCATCGCTCGCCGATCCCGCGACCCGCGGTGTGACGCTGGTCCACTGTTACGGCCCGACCGAGAACACCGGTACGACGACCAGCGCCGTCATCAAGGACGCCCTCACCGCGCGGATGCCGATCGGCGGCCCCATCGCCGGGACCTCGGTGTACGTGGTGGACGAGAACCTCGACCCGGTGCCGGTCGGCGTGGTCGGCCAGCTGTGCACCGGCGGCGCGGGGGTGTCCCGCGGGTACCTGAACGACCCGGGCCTGACGGCGGCCCGCTTCGTCCCGGACCCGTTCAGCCCGGTACCCGGCGCGCGGATGTACTGCACCGGCGACGCGGTGAGGTGGCGCGCCGACGGACAGCTGGACTTCGTCGGCCGGATCGACCGACAGGTCAAGATCCGCGGCTTCCGGATCGAACCCGGCGAGGTCGAGGCGCGGTTGATCGCGCATCCGGACATCGCCGAAGCGGTCGTGGTCGCCCACGCCGACGACGGCCACAAACGTCTGGTCGCCTACCTCGTCCTGCGCGACGGCGCCGAGGTGCCGGTGTCGGTGCTGCGCGCCCACGTCGGACAGGCACTGCCGGAGTACATGGTCCCGCAGGCCTTCGTACCGATCGACCGGATCCCGCTCACCACCAACGGCAAGGTCGACCGCAAGGCCCTGCCGGCACCCGCCCCGGCGGAGGAAGCCGGCGCGGACCGTCCCCGCCGAGCCCCGCGGACGCGGACCGAGCAGGTCCTCGCCGAGGCCTGGCGCCAGGTCCTCGGGCTGACCGAGGTCGGGATCGACGACAACTTCTTCGAACTCGGCGGCGACTCCATCATGGCCATCCGGGTCGCCTCCAAGGTCCGCCAGGCCGGAGTGACCCTCACCTCCGGCGACGTCTTCGACCACCAGACCATCGCCGAACTCGCCCGGGCCGCCGCGGCCGGCGCCGTGCCGGTGCGGGCGCAGCAGGGACCGGTGACCGGCGACGTCCCGCTCACCCCGATCCAGCACTGGTTCCTCCGAACCCACGGCCCCGAAAGCCACTTCAACCAGTCGGTGCGGCTGGAGTGCGCCGAGCAGCTGGACTCGACCCTGCTGAGCGACGCCCTGTCCGCGCTGGTCGGGCACCACGACGCGCTGCGGCTGCGGTTGGAGGAACGCGAGGGCCGCTGGCACCAGTACCTCGCGCCGCTCGACGACACCGACCTCCTCGACATCGTCGAGGGCGCCGGCCTGACCGCCGACGAGGCGGAGCGGGCGCTGCTGGCCGCCGCCGAAGCCGCCCAGGCGTCCTTCGACCTCGCCGCCGGACCGCTGCTGCGCGCGGTCCTGCTCGAAGCGGACGAAGGCCCCGACCAGCTGGTGCTGGTCGTCCACCACCTCGCGGTGGACACCGTGTCCTGGGACATCCTGCTGCAGCACCTCGGGCTGGTCTACGGCCAGCTCGAAGCCGGCCGGCAGCCGAGCCTTCCCGCCAAGACGACCTCGTTCCAGGCCTGGGCGGGCGCGCTCGCCGCCCACGCCCGGTCCGAGGAGTTCGCCCCGGCGGCGGAGCACTGGCGCGCGCTCGGCACCGTCCACGCGGGCGAACTGCCGCGCGGCGACGGCGCCGACGGCAACACGGCCGCCGATGCGCGGACCGTCTCCGGCACCCTGGACGCGGCGGCCACGGAGGCGCTCGTGCGCCGATCGGCGGCGGTCCACCGTACCGACATCAAGTCCGTGCTGATGACCGTCCTCGCCAGGACCCTGGCGGACTGGACGGGCAGGCGGGAGTTCCGGATCGACACCGAGGGCCACGGCCGCGACGCCCTGGGCACCGGGCTCGACGTGTCGGCCACCGTCGGGTGGTTCACCGCGGTCTACCCGGTGCACGTGCGCCTGCCGGAGGGGGACGACCCGGTCGCCCAGCTGCTGGACGTCCACCGCCAGCTCTCCGGACAGCCCGTCGGCGCCGGCTACGGGATGACCAGGTACCTGCGCGACGAGTCCACACCGTGGACCGCGTCGGACCTCTGCTTCAACTACCACGGGCAGCTCGGCTCGGGCTCGGAGGACGGCCTGCTCCGGCGCGTCGGGGGCGAGCGCGGCGCGGAGTTCGCGCCCGGCCTCCCCCGGCCCTACCGCTTCGAGGTGACGGCGCTCGTCGCGGACGGCGAGCTGCGGCTGCACTGGGGCTACCCGGGCCGCGCGTGGGAGGCGTCCGCCATCCAGGAGCTGGTCGACCGGTTCCTCGGACACGCCCGCACCCTGGCGATGAGCTGCGGGCCCGACGCCGACCCGGTGCGGGAGGAATCGCCGTGACACCGCCCCGGACGCCGGACGCCCCGGCCGACGCTCACGAAGGGACCATCATGAACCTCGTCCGGCTGTCCAGGAGTCAGCAGCAGCTGTGGTTCGCCGAGCAACTCGGCGCGCACCCGGCCGGCTACCTCGTTCCGCTGCCGCTCCGGCTGTCGGGACCGCTCGACGTCGGCGCGCTGCGGTCGGCGCTGACGGCCCTGGTCGCACGGCACGAGCTGCTGCGGACCTCGTTCCGGCTCGTCGACGGCGAGCCGTGCGGCGTCGTACGGCCGGCCGAGCGGTTCGGTCTGTGCGTCGAGGACGCGCCGGAACGCATGAGCATCGAGGAGCACGTGCTCGCCGAGGCGACGGCACCGCTGGACATCGCCGAGGAGCTGCCGATCCGCGCCCGGCTCGTCCGCCTGGCCGACGAACTCCACCTGCTGTTCGTCACCGTCCACCACCTGGCCTTCGACGACTGGTCGCGCAACGTCCTCTACACCGAACTGGCCGAGCTCTACAACGCCGCCGTCACGGGCCGCGCGGCGGACCTGGCCCCGCTGGAGATCACGTACGCGCGGTTCGCGGCGGAGCAGGAGGAGCGAGCCCTGGACGGGAGCGCCTCGGAACACCTCGACTACTGGCGCGAGCAGCTCGCCGGCCTCGACCCGTTCGAGCTGCTCCCCGAGCTGCCGCGGCCCGCGCACCGCTCCGGGGCCGGGGACGTCACCGGCTTCGTGATCCCGCGCCCCGAGGCCGAGCGGCTCGCCGCACTCGGCCGGTCCGTGGGCGCCACGCCCGCCATGGTGCTGTTCGCGGCGTGTCAGGTCGTGCTGCGGCAGTACACCGGCCGCGACGACGTGACCGTGGGCACCGCCGCCGCGGCGCGGGACGCGGCTGAGACGACCTCGATGATCGGCCCGCTCCTCACCATGCTGGTGCTGCGCGGCGACACCTCCGGCGATCCGACCTTCGCCGAATCGGTCGAGCGGATGCGGGACCTGGTGCTCGACGCCTTCGAACACGCGGAGGCTCCGTTCCCACTGCTCGTCGAGGAGCTCGCCCCCGAACGCGACCCCTCCCGCACCCCGCTGTTCCAGATCATCGTCGGCTACGGCAGCGGGCGCCGCGGCGCGCCCGACCTGGCGGGGCTGACCGTCACCGAACTGCCGGTGCCGGGTGTGGGTTCCAAGTACGACCTCGGCATCTGGTTCGACCACCTGGCGGACGGCGCGATGGCGGTGGACGTCGCCTGGGACGTCAGCCTGTACCGGCCCGAGACGATGCGCCGGTTCGCGGCGCAGCTGGAGGCCGTGCTCGCCCAGGTCGCCGAGGACGGCCGGCGTCGGATCGGCGAGCTGTCCCTGGCCCCCGGGGCCGGACGGGCCCTGGCCCGGTTCTCGGCGGGACCCGACCGGCCCACGTCCGAGACCGCGCTGCACGAGCGCTTCGCCGTCCAGGCCGGGATAACCCCTGAGGCCGCCGCGCTGGTGCTGCCGGACGGCACGGCGACCAGCTACGCCGAGCTGAACCGGCAGGCCAACCGGATCGCGCACCGGCTGCGCGCGGCGGGTGTCGGCCCGGAGACGCTGGTGGGTGTCCGGGCGGAGCGCTCGTTGGAGCTGGTGGCCGCCCTGTACGGCGTCCTCAAGGCCGGGGGCGCCTACGTCCCCCTCGACCCCGAGCATCCGCTGGACCGCCTCGCCGACCTCATCGAGGACACGGCCCTGCCGGTGATCCTGACCCAGGGGCGGATCGCCGGAACGCTCCCGGCCACGGAGGCACTGGTCCTCGACCTCGACGATCCGGCGCAGTGGACCGACTGGCCGGACACCGACCCGGCCGTACCCGGCGACCTCGACAACGCCGCCTACACCATCTCCACCTCGGGCTCGACCGGGCGCCCCAAGAGCGTCGTTCTCTCCCACCGCAACGCGGTCGAGCGGCTGGACTGGTTGCAGGCGAGGTACCCGCTCCGGCCCGAGGACGCCTTCCTGCAACGGTCCTCGCTGAGCTTCGACGCCTCGGTCCTGGAGTTCTTCTGGCCGCTGACCGTCGGCGCGCGCCTGGTCCTGCCCACCCGCGACGGCCACCGGGACACCGGCTACCTGCGCGATCTGATCCGGACCGAGCGCGTCACCGCTGGCCAGTTCGTGCCGTCCATGCTGAGCGTTCTGCTCAGCGAGCGCGACATCGAGGAGTGCACGACGCTGCGGCTCGTCGTGGCCTGCGGCGAGGAGGTGCCCGTCGCCACGGCGCAGGAGCTGTTGCGCAAACTCCCGGGCTGCGAGCTGTACAACGGCTACGGCCCGACCGAGGCCACGGTCTGCGTGAACTGGTGGCAGTGCACGCCCGACACGCTGGCCGGCCTCAGCACGGTGCCGCTCGGGACGCCGTTCGGCAACACCGCCACCCACATCCTGGACGCCGACCTGCGGGTCGTTCCGCCGGGCGCCGTGGGCGAGTTGTTCATCGGCGGCACGGGCGTGGCCCGCGGCTACCTGAACCGCCCCGGTCTGACCGCCGAACGGTTCGTCCCCGACCCCTTCTCCGCCCACCCCGGCGCCCGGCTGTACCGCACCGGGGACCTGGTGCGGCTGCGCCCCGACGGCGAGAGCCTGGACTTCCTCGGACGGGCCGACCAGCAGGTGAAGGTCCGTGGCTTCCGCATCGAACTCGGCGAGATCGACGCGACCCTGTGCGCCCACCCCGACGTCCGGGAATGCGCGACGGCGGTCACGGCGCTACCGCCCGGCGACTCCAGGCTCGTCGCGTACGTGGTGGCCGCAGAGGGCGCGCTACCGGAGCCGGACGCGCTGCGGGCCTTCGCGGAGCGGCGCCTGCCGGCCCACGCCGTGCCGAGCGCGGTCCTCGTCGTGCCCGAGCTGCCCAGGACGGCCAGCGGCAAGCTCAACCGGGCGGCGCTGCCCGTGCCGGAGCTGTCGACGCCCGGCGAGGCGGGTGGCGCGGCGGGTGACGGCGAACCGCGGAGCGCCTTGGAGGAATGGCTCTGCGAGGTGTGGCGGGAGGTACTCGGGATCCCGCACGTCGGGATCCACGACAGCTTCTTCGGCCTCGGCGGCCATTCGCTGCTCGCGATGCGTACCGTGAACCGGATCCGGGACGACCTCGCCCTGGACTTCCCGATGAGCCTGCTGTTCGAGTGCCCGACGGTGGCCGCCATGGCACCCAGGCTGGAGGAGTTCCTGCTCGCCGACGAGCCCGCTGACGAGCTCGCTGACGAACTCGTCGACGGGGCAGAGGCGCACTGATGAGTGACCTGCCCCGGGGCCGCCGCACGGGACTGTCAGGCCACCGGGACTTCCGCTCGCTCTGGATCGCCGACACGGTCAGCCAGTTCGGGGTGCAGGTGTCCGTGCTGGCGATGCCGCTGGTGGCCGTGCTGTATCTGGGCTCCGGACCACAGGCGGTGGGGCTGCTGATCGCGATGGAGTTCCTGGGGTCCTTGCTGATCGGGCTGCCGGCCGGGGTGTGGTGCGATCGCGCCCGGCGACGCCCGATCATGGTCTGCGCCGACCTGGTGCGCGCCGTGCTGCTGGCCTCGGTGCCGATCGCGGCCTGGTACGGTGCGCTGACGATCTGGCAACTCTACGCCGTGGCGCTGGCCCAGGGCTTCGCGACGGTCTTCTTCGACGTCGCGTACCAGAGCTATCTGCCCACCCTGATCGACCCCGGCCAGCTGGTCGAAGGAAACACCAAGCTGCAGGCCAGCGCCTCGGTCGCGCAGATGGCCGGGCCGTCGGTGGCCGGTGTGCTGGTCCAGGTGCTCACCGCACCGGCGGCGATCATGGCGAACGCGGTGAGCTTCGGCCTGTCGGGCCTGCTCATCGCGAACATCCGGCAGGCCGAGCCCGCACCGTCCCGTCCGGAGAAGCCGAGGCTGCTGCGGGAGGTCGGCGAGGGCGTGCGGCTGGTACTGCGCGATCCGATCCTGCGCGCGATCGCCGCGGCCACCGCCGTGGTCAACCTGTTCATGGCGGTGTTCGCGGCGGTCATCACCGAGTTCCTGGCCCGCGATCTGGGACTGTCCGCCGGACTCATCGGCGTGCTGATGACGGCGGGCAGCGCCGGCGGCCTCGCCGGCGCGTTCGCCGCGCCCGGCCTGATCCGACGGGTCGGCCACGCCCGCGGGGTGTGGCTGCCGCTGGTCGTCGGCGTACCGCTCGGGCTCCTCGTCCCCCTGACCCGCGACGGAACCGGGCTCATCGCGTTCGTGGTCGGGTGGTTCGGCTGCTCGTTCGCGATCGTGGGCTACAACATCGCCCAGGTGAGCCTGCGCCAAACGCTCTGCCCGCCCGGGGCACTGGGTCGGATGACCGCCACCATGCGCTTCCTGACCTGGGGGGTCATGCCCCTGGGCGCGCTGCTGGGCGGAGCACTCGGCGCCGGCCTCGGAGCCCGCCCGACGCTCTGGACGGCTCAACTCGGCGAGCTCCTGGTACCACTGATCCTGCTCGCCTCCCCGCTGCGGCGGATCCGCGACCTGCCTGTCGCCGAGCAGAAGCCGGACCCCTCCGGCGACTTGGCGCCGGCCGCCGCGAACTCAGGCGCACGGCACGGTGGTTAGGGGTGCGCGGGGCGGCAAGACTGGCCGCCCCGCGCTGCTCCGCCGGGTGGTCATGCCACTGGCCACCCTCCTCTTCCGGCCGCGGGTGCGGTTCCCGGAGCTCTGCCGCAGCCCCGACGGTTACCTGCGCCACCTTCGCACGTACCTGGCGAAGGCCTCAGCGCCGGACGGCCGTTCGCCGCTGGAACCCCACGGGCCCAGGAATTCCCTGGGCCCGCGCACTCTCAGAGGTTCCCAGCAGCGGTCGGACGATCAGCGCACCGGCAGCGTCAGCTCGGCCGGGTCGGCCGTGGTCGAGCTGAAGGCCATCCGGGCGCCGAACGGAGTCTCCCCGCCGTACAGGGCGTCCCGGGTGCCGAGCACCAGCGCCAGGCGGTGGCCCGCCGGCAGGTCGTAGGCGGTGGCGAAGAGCGAGACGTCCAGTGGGAACGGCTGCCCCGGCGTCCGCCCGGACCAGCTTTGCGGCGCGTGCGAGATCAGCCGGCCGACGCCGAGCGCGTCCACGTCGTAGAGGTAGGCGACGACCGTGCCCTGCGACGCCGTCGCGGTGACCGTGGTGTGCACCCGGGCGACGCCGCGCAGCGACAGGCCCTGCGGGTAGGGCTGAGACTGTCGGACGACGGCGGCCGAGCGGGCCAGCAGTGGCACGACCACGGTCGGTGGCTGGTGCACCGCCTGGTCGACGAGCCCGGACAGCAGGGCTACGCCGCCGCTCGCGCCGGAGGGGGTGTCGCCGAGCACGGTGGTCCGCCAGTTCGCGGAGGCCGGATCGCCGGAGGTGTCGGCACCGAGGGTGTCGGAGCCGAGCACGAGGTGTTCGGTGCGGGAGCTGACGGACTGCCAGTCGGCGTGGCTCTCGTGCGCGCCGGAGGGGCGGACCTCAAGATTGACCGGCTGCGTTCGGGTGTCCGGGGCCGGGGCGCCCTTGACGTACTGGTCGAGCCACGAACGCGCATTGTCCCAGGTGGCGTTGTCCAGTCCGAGCAGTCCGGTGAACTCCTGGCTCGCGTGGTCACCCGGGCGCAGTTCGAGGCGCTTGGGCACGGTCAGCCGCCGGTAGAAGTCGGTGACCTGGCTGGGGTTGAAGAAACTGTCGCCCCAGGCGTTGGCCATCAGGACGGCGGTGCCGTTCGCGTTGATCCGGTCCAGGTAGCGGGCCGGGGAGCGGGTGTCCGCCCAGCCGATGACCTCGGGCAGGTCGCGGTCGGCGAAGAGGTCGTCCAGTACCCGCGCGAACTCGGGGCTCTTGCGGCCGGTCGGGGCCTGGATGCCGGCGAGCACGGCCGCGGCCTGCAGGTGCCGGGTCTGCCCGCTGTAGAGCGAGTCGGTGAGGTCGGCCCAGCCACTGAGAGAGGCGACGGCCTTGATCCGCGGATCGAAGGCGGCGCCGAGCAGGGTCAGACCGCCGCCCAGCGAGAGCCCCACCATGCCGACCCGGTCCGGGTCTGCATGGGTGTGCGCGAGCGCCCAGTCGATCACCGTGGAGATGTCCGCGACGTCCTTGGGCCCGGCGACGTCGACCTCCCCGCCGGAGCCCCAGAAACCCCGCACCGTGTAGGTGACGACGACGTACCCGTCGGCGGCGAGCGCACGGCCCTGGGCCACGTACTCCAGGTCGTTCTGCCCCCAGCTGGCCGGCTGCACCACCAACGGGTAGCGCCCCTGCGGATCGGCCCCCGGCGTCCCGGGGGCCGGCGTGAACACGTCGGCCTTGAGGACGACGCCGTCCTTCATCGGCACGTCGGCCAGGCGGAACGACCCGACACCCACCGCGGCCGCGGGCAGCGGGTCCGCGACGGCGGGCTGGGCGACGACGGCACCGCCAAGGGCGAGCGTCGCCACGAGGACGGCACTCGCCGTCCGGCGTCCACGGCTGGTGGTGGGTCGTTCCATCACGTGCTCCATCTGTGCTCGAACCGATCGACTGCCGGAGCGTAGCGATCTGACGAAGCTTCAGGGGAGGTGTTGATCAGCCAAATTACCAGCCAGTAACGCCAGTGCCCTCGCGGGGAGCAGCGCGACCCTTGAGCAGGGCCACCCTCCGTGCGTCCTGAGGTCCGTGGTGGTCGTGGCGCCGGTGGTCACGCGCTCGGCGCGGAAGGTGATGGCGCCGGGCGGGACATCGGCGGCCTGGCGGGGCCGGGGCTTTCGGAGTAACGGCGACAGGGCCCGTGCCACGCGGGTTGCGCGGGCACGGGCCCTGTCGGGGTCATCCTGGTGGTCCCTGTCCGATCCCCAGGGTGCGGGGGGTCAAGGTCGCCGGTGTTCCTGGGGGTTGGCTTAGTACCAGTGGTGGTTCTGCCAGAAGGCCCAGGCGGCGCTGGGGCTGCCGTAGCGGGTGTTCATGTAGTCCAGGGCCCACTTGATCTGGGTGCGCGGGTTGGTCTTCCAGTCGGCGCCGGCGGAGGCCATCTTGGAGGCGGGCAGGGCCTGGCCGAGGCCGTAGGAGCCGGAGCTGGGGTTGGTCGCGGTGACGTTCCAGCCGGACTCGTGGGAGATGATCTGGCTGAAGGAGGCGAGCTGGTCGGCCGGCACCATCTTGGCGGCGATGGCCTGGGGGGAGGCGTCGGCGGCGGAGGCGACGGCGGGGACCACGGCGGCACCCAGGGCGGTCAGTCCGGCGGTGCCGGCGAGGATCGCGGCGGAGGTGCGCATACGCAGCTTGAACGTGGGCATGTAGACCTGGACCTCAATCGGGTTGGGCCGCGTCGTGCCCCGTGGGGGGACCGTGGCCGGACAGGGGCCGAGCGGTCGCGGGGTGCGACGTGGCGGTGAGCCGTTCACCGGAGGGACAGGGGCCGGTGGGGCTTGTTGCAGCAATTGTTGCCAGGTCGGATCGGCTTTCGACAAGACCCCGTTGTTACGATCCGCTGTCGTAGACCACGGGTTCGCCGGGGTCGGCATCCGGGGCGGGCTGCGTGGCCAGCACGGCGCTGAGCCGGGAAAATGCCGCAGTCAGAGGTCGCGAGTGGTGCCGGGGGTGGCTACTATCGCGGGTCGTCGAGCGTTTCGGGTGTGAGCGGGCTCACGGTTTATGTCAGGGTTTGCCCGTTTTGTCCGTCACTGGTTGAGTCGTCACCCGTGCTCTGGGTACAGGCGATCTTCCCGGGCTGAGGCCCACGTCACACGCGGATGCACGCCCGCACACACGGTCAGCGCCATCAGAGCCCGCATGGATCGCCGCCCCGGCTGGCCGACAGTCCGACGGAGCCGGCGGCCCCCTACAGGCCGGCGTAGAGCCTGAGGACGTCCCGGTCGAAGAGCGAGGCGTACGAGTAGAAGACCTCCCGCCCGCCCTTCGCGTAGCCGCCGAGGGTGCCGATCACGTCGTGCGTGCCGTCGGGGACCCACGGGCTGCCACTGGTGCCGATCTCGTAGCCGTCGCACGCGAAGCCGAGCTGGTACTTGAGCGGGTGGTCGGGGGCGTTGTGGCAGGTGATCGGGTGGCCGCCGTTCGGGCCCTTGGTCGGGTAGCCGGTGACCGTGACGCTCTTCGGCAGCGGTAGGGAGGCGCGCAGGGTGAGCCCGCCGGTGCGGCTCTCGACGTCGCCCTTGACCAGCACGAGCGCGAAGTCCAGGTCGGGGTCGTGCGACTTCGCCCAGCCGGCCGGGACAGCGACCTTCGTGCCGGCGTAGGTGCCGAAGGGCAGCTGGCCGCCGTCGTACTGCGGCGCGAAGACGATGTCGGTGAACGCGGCGGTGCCGTACACGCAGTGGGCGGCCGTCAGGATCGCATTGCCGCCGTTCGCGCGGTGCACGACGCTCGCGGTGCAGGCGTGGCGCCCGGGAACACCCGGGGTGACGGAGAACAGCCGGCCGACCATCGGCAGCCCGGCGGAGCGTGTCGCCTGCGGGGTGCCGGGCGGCGGCGTGGCCGCGGCGTCCGGGGTTCCTGCGGCGGCCGCTCCCTGCGGGGCCGGGGTGGTGGGCCAGTCGTCGTCCGCCTCGGCCATGCGCTCCGGGGTCCAGTAGGCGGCAGCGGCGTCGGTGTCGGTCGGCGCGAGCTCGGTCACCACGCCGGGCGCGCCGGCCGCGGGGTCACCGGTCCCGGGGGACTCGGTGGCGAGCGCCGTGCCCGTCACAGCCGCGACGAGCGCGGCGGCGACCGCGGTGGACGCGAGCGCCCGCCGGAGCCGACGGCCAGTGGTGGGTACGCGATGCTTGCTGCGCCTGCTGTGTTCCATCGGTCCTGAAGCCCCCGTTCGACGATCTCGCACTGACATGCGAATCGGCGCGCAGCTTACTGCAGGGCCCCGTGCTGAATGATCATCAGGTCGTGGGCTCGGCGGCCTCGTGATCGTCCTGGGGTCCGTTTCAGAGCATGACGAGTGCGGCCCGGCCCGTCCGGGCTCCGGGCGACTCGTAAGGCGAGCCCGATGGATCGGTGCCGCCCCGCCCGGACAGCCCTGAGGCGACTGGCCGGCACCCGCGACCGGCCGAACCATGAAGGCATGACCATCACCCTCATCACCGGAGCGAACAAGGGTCTCGGCCGCGAGACCGCCCGCCGCCTCATCGAGCTCGGCCACACCGTGCTCGTCGGGTCTTGAGTCCACATCCCTGGAGGGAGAACTGCGCCCCCTTCACCTCTGCCGCCTGGAGGAGCGACGCCGGCGGCCCCTCTGACACCGTGCCTATGCGGGCGCGGCGGGCTCCGAGGCGGGCTCAGCGGGCGCAGCGGGCGCAGCGCTTTCAGTCGGCGCGCGGTCCGCAGCGGAGGCGTTGTACTCGGCGAGCGTCTCCCGGGTGAAGCCGAAGAAGTACGTCGCCAGGAAGCCCACGACGTAGCCGGTCAGCAGCCCACCGGCGTAGACGGCGGCGTTCGCCGCCATCCCGTGCGGGCCGGCCAGCAGGGGGAACAGCGCCCAGCCGGAGGGGCCGATGGCCGTCGAGCCGACCGCGCCGCCGAGCTGGCCGGCCACGCCGACGAAGGCGCCCCCGGCCGCGCCGCCCACGCAGGCGGTGACGAACGGACGCCCCAGCGGCAGGGTGACCCCGTAGACCAGGGGCTCGCCGACCCCCAGCAGGCCCGCCGGGAGCGCGGACCTGATGACGGCCCGGATGGAGGCGTTGTGGCGCAGCCTCAGGTAGACGGCCGCGGCGCAGCCGACCTGCCCGGCGCCGGCCATGGCGAGGATCGGCAGCAGGACGGTGGAGCCCTGCTGCTGGATCAGGGTGGTGTGGATCGGGATCAGCGCCTGGTGCAGGCCCAGCATGACCAGCGGCAGGAAGAGGCCGCCGAGCACGAGCCCGGCGAGCAGGCCGCCGTGGGCGAGCAGCCAGGTGGCGGTGTGGCCGATGGCGGTGGACACCTCCCCCGCGACGAACATCAGGCCGAACAGGGCGGCCAGGCCACCGAACAGGACGGTGACCGTGGGGGTGACCAGGACGTCCAGGGCGGCGGGCAGGATCCGCCGGGTCCACCGTTCGATCTGGACCGCCAGCAGTGCGGCGAGCAGCGCCCCGACCACCCCGCCCTGCCCGGGGGTGAGGTGCTGGCCGAACGCCTCCACCTTGGCGACGCCCGCGTAGACGATCACACTGGCCACGGCCCCGCCCAGCACGGGCGTGCCGCCGAACTCCTTCGCGGTGTTGTAGCCGACGAAGACGGCGAGCAGGGACATGAACCCCGAGGAGACCGGCCCCAGGGCCGCGACCAGCGACGGCGCCCAGCCGAGGTTGGCGAGGGCGCCGGAGAGGGCGGCGACGATCCCGCAGCCGATCAGGGCGGGGATCAGCGGGACGAAGATGTCGGCGATCCGACGCAGGGCCCGTTTCACCGGGGTCGCGTTGCGCACCCGGGCCTGCGCCCGGATCCGGGCGCCGCGCCCGGCGAGGTCCTCGGCGGTGGGGGTGTTCCCGCCTCCGGGCGGGCTGCCGGGGTCCAGGAGCCGGCGCAGCTGGGTGGTGACCCCGGCGACGACGCCGGGGCCGAGGACGATCTGGTAGGTGTCGTCCTCGACGGTGCCCAGGACGGCCGGCAGCGCCCGGAGCGCCTCGTGGTCGACCAGGGAGCTGTCCGCGAGGCCCAGCCGCAGCCGGGTCATGCAGTGGGCGACCGAGCGGATGTTGGCGGCGCCGCCGACCAGCGGGAGGACCGCCTCGGCCACGGCGCGGTTCTTCTCGTCCGACATGCCAAGGGACGTACCCGGATCGCCCCGGGGCTCAACCGGCGCCGTTCGGGGCGCTCCCGACCCGAACCTGCGCCTCCGGCGGCGGCGTCCCGGTTCCGGGACGCCGTCCGTCAGCAGGCAGGCCAGCGAGGCCTGTACAGCCTCCATGTCGTCTTCTGCGTCCGGCATGGAGGAACTTTGACGTGCTCCTCCGGCTGACGCCGGAGGATTCCGGCCCGTACCGCAGAGCGCGGCACGACCACGGCTTCCTGCTTCATTGACCTGCGCCGACGCTTGCGCCGGTCCTACCGAGTCTCCACAGGCTTTCGAACCCGAAGGTTCCGCTCCCGCCCGTCCGGCGGTACCTGACGCAGTCATCCTACCGGACACCGGATCTCCTTGACGGCGATTCGGATATCCCTATCCCGCTGACGCGGGATCGGTGACCGGATTTCGGACAGATTCGGCCGTCCTCTGGTGCGCCCTTTCGCCACCACGGACCGCGAGCTAGCGTGACGGCAAGTTAGTTGTGTTTGGCACGTAAATGGCCCTCGGCCTGCCGCGGCAGGGCGTCGAGCCCGGCCCCACCACACCCGCAGGCCCACCCCACCGGCACTGCCGGCCCCACCCAGCTCCGAGAAGGGGAACCCCCTGATGGCCACTGCCGCGCAGACCCCACGCTTCACCCACCCCGCCGCCCGCGGCGCCTGCCCGTTCGCCCCGCCGCCCGCCTACCAGCAGGCCCAGCAGGAGGAACCGATCAGCCGCGTCTCCCTGTGGGACGGCTCGACCAGCTGGCTGGTCACCCGCCACGAGGACATCAAGGCGGTCCTCGCCGACTCCCGCTTCAGCGCCGACGCCACCCGGCCCGGCTTCCCCTTCATCAGCGCGGGCGCCCGGCAGCTGAGCTCCGGCCAGCCCACCTTCATCCGGATGGACGACCCGGAGCACTCCCGCCTGCGCCGGATGCTCACCGGCGAATTCATGATCAAGAAGGTCGAGGCGCTGCGCCCCGAGATCCAGCGCATCGCCGACGACCTGCTGGACCGCATGACCGAAGGACGCTCCGGCGCCGACCTGGTCCGCGAGTTCGCCCTGCCCCTGCCGTCCCTGGTCATCTGCCTGCTGCTCGGCGTCCCCTACCAGGACCACGCCTTCTTCCAGGAGTGCAGCCGCGTCCTGCTGCGCCGCGACTCCTCCGCCGAGGACGTCATCGCCGCCCAGGCCCGGCTCGCCGACTACCTGATCGAACTCACCGACAGCAAGCGCACCCAGCCCGACGACGGCATCCTCAGCCGCCTGGTGGCCCGCGGCGAACTGAGCACCGAGGAGATCGGCGCGATGGGCCGACTGCTGCTGGTCGCCGGACACGAGACCACGGCGAACATGACCGCGCTCTCCGTCCTCACCCTGCTGCGCAACCCCGACCAGCTCGCCCACCTGCGCGAGCACCCCGAGTCCGTCCCCCAGGCGGTCGAGGAGCTGCTGCGCTACCTGACCATCGTGCACTCCGGCCTGACCCGGGTCGCCGCCGAGGACGTCGAGCTGGGCGGCACCCGGATCCGCGCCGGCGAGGGCGTCGTCTGCATGATCAGCACCGCGAACCGGGACGAGCAGGAGTTCCCGGACGGCGACGAGCTCGACCTGGCCCGCGACGCGCGCCGCCACCTGGCCTTCGGCTTCGGCGTCCACCAGTGCCTGGGACAGCCCCTCGCCCGGTTGGAACTGCAGATCGCCCTGAACACCGTCCTGCGGCGACTGCCCGAACTGCGGCTGGCCGTGCCGTTCGAGGAGATCAGCTTCCGCGGCGAGATGCTCGTCTACGGCGTCCACGAGCTGCCGATCGCCTGGTGACCGGGCCCCGCCCGGCCTGACCGACCGCCCGGTGACCGGGCCCCACCGGGCCACGACCGGGCACCGAGTTCCGAGCGCTCCAACGCGCCTACCATCCACCGGAGTCAGCCCCCGCAAGGGTCCTGTCCGGCCATGTCCCGAAGGGAACACCATGCTCATCCACATCGACGAGGAGAAGTGCTGCGGCGCCGGGCACTGCGTCCTCGCCGCCCCCGACGTCTTCGACCAGCGCGACGAGGACGGCATCGTCCTCCTGCTCGACGCCGAGCCGCCCGCCGAACTCCACCAGGCCGTCCAGGACGCCGCCGCCGTCTGCCCGGCCGCGGCGATCCGCCTGGAGCGGGTGTGACCGCTCTGCGGGAGGTGGCCGTCGTCGGCGCCGGCGCGGCCGGGCTGCACGCCGCGGAAGCGCTGCGCCGGGCCGGCTACGACGGCCGCCTCACCCTGGTCGGGGCCGAGGACGAACCCCCGTACGACCGGCCGCCGTTGTCCAAGCACCTGCTGGGCGGGGAGTGGCAGCCCGACCGGCTGGCCCTGCGCGGCCCCCAGGCACTGGAGGAGCTCCGGCTCGACCTGCGCCTGGGGGTGCGGGCCGAACGCCTGGACCGCCGGGAGCGGACCGTGCTGCTGTCCGACGGCCACCGGGTGCGCTGCGAGGCCGTCATCGTGGCGACCGGGGTCCGGCCGCGCCGGCTCCCCGGCGCCGGCGCGCCGCTGCCGGGGGCCCACGTGCTGCGCACCCTCGCCGACGCCCTCGCGCTGCGCGAGGAACTGCGCGCGGGTGTACGGCTATTGGTGGTCGGCGGCGGACTGCTCGGCGCCGAGGCGGCGGCCACCGCCGTCGGGCTCGGCGCCGAGGTGACCTGGTTGGCCTCCACCGCCACTCCGCTGGCCGCCGTCCTCGGCACCGAAACGGCCGCGCTGCTGACGGACCTGCACCGCGAGCACGGGGTGCGGATCCACCAGGGCGTGGCCACCGCACTGCTCGAACGGCACGGCCGGGCCGCCGGGGTGCGCCTGGCCGACGGCTCCGAACTGGCCGCCGACGCCGTACTGATGGCCATCGGCTCCGAGCCGGCCACCGAGTGGCTCGCCGACAGCGGCGTCCCGCTGGACGACGGCGTGGTCTGCGACGCCTACTGCGCCGCCGGTCCCGGCGTCTGGGCGGCCGGCGACGCCGCCTCCTGGCCCGACCCGCGCACCGGCCGCCATCGCCGCCTCGAACAGCGCACCAACGCCACCGAGCAGGCGATGCACGCCGCCCGGAACCTGCTGGCCGGCCCGGACGGCGCCCGGCAGGCGTACGAGCCGGTCCCGTACCTGTGGACCGATCAGTACGGGCTGCGCGTCCAGGTGCTCGGCCGGCCCGGCATCGCCGAACGGTTCGAGGTGGTCGACGGCAGCCTCGCCGAACACCGCTTCGCCGCCGCCTGCGTCCGGGACGGCCTGGTCACCGGCGCGGTCGGCATCGCCTCCGCCCGGGCCCTGCGCCAACTGCGCGCCCAGGTCGCGGCGCACAGCCCGTGGCCGCCCGAGGCGGTCTGAGCCAGGGCCGGTGAGGCGCCCCCTCCCCCGCCCCCGACCGGGCGGGGGCGGGGGAGGCCTCGGGCCTCCCCCACCTCCGGAATCCGCCGCCGTGATGGGATGGACTTCCGCTGTCCGAACCCAGGGAGGCCGTCGTGTCCCGAACCCCGCAGGAGATCTTCCAGCGCTACGTCCACGCCGGTCCGCTGACCCGCGACGCCGACGCCCTGGCCGAGACCTTCACCGAGGACGGCGTCTTCGAGGCGCCGTTCATGCCCCACGGCGGCGCCCTCCCCCGGCGGATCGTGGGCCGCGAGGCGATCCGCGCCTCGATGGCGGCCCACTACGGGCAGCAGCTGAAGGACGACCGCAAGCCGAACCTCCAGAAGTCCGGTTTCGTGCTGCACACCACGTCCGACCCCGAGGTGTTCATCGCGGAGATCGACACGGCCTTCGACGGTGACGACGAGGACATCGTGGTGTCGCTGGTCCAGATCTTCCGCACCCGCGACGGGAGGATCGCCCGGCTGCGCGACTACTTCTCGCCCTCGCTGCTGAGTTGACGGCCCGGGATGCTCTCCCCGGCGCCCCCGGCTCAGCCGAAGCCGAAGCCGCGGGGCGCCAGCACGTCGAGGGTGTCCCGCAGCATCGCGAGCGCCGCGCCGAGCGGGCTGGAACGGCCGCCGCTCACGGTGATGTCCCCGGCATCGGGGCAGCCGTAGACGACCGCCTTCTCCGGACCGGTCAGCGCGTACAGCGGGTCGCCGGGGGCCGTCCGTTCCAGCCGGACCTCGACCACCAGCGGGTGGTCCGCGCTAGCCGTCGCCACGGCGCGCAGGCGGCGCCCGTCGGCGGCCGCGGCCAGGGCCTCCCGGCCGGCCCGCTCGTCCACCGGTTCCGTGCGGACGCGCACGGCCGCCGGGTCCCAGCCCCAGAGCAGGGCCGCGAGCAGTCGGGCCTTCGTCGCCGCGTCGGCGCCGGAGAGGTCGGCCGACGGGTCGGCCTCCGCGATGCCGCGGCGCTGGGCCTCACGGACCGCCCCCGCCAGGGAGTCGCCAGCGGCCAGGCGGTCGAGGACGAAGGTCGCGGTCCCGTTGGGGCAGGCCCGGAGCGACCGGCAGCCGAGACCGCGCACTCCCGTCCGGGCCAGATCGGCTGCCGGCAGGGCCGCCCCGGTGGCCCCGGAGATCCTGATCAGGCTGCCGCCCGCCCGGGCGGCGTCCGCGAGTTCGCGCCAGTGGCTCAGCAGGTGGCTCTTGGTCGCGGTGACGACGTGGACGCCCCGGCGCAGCGCCGAGGCGGCTTCCTCGGCGGCCTGCTGCCGTGCCTGCGGCGACGAGGGAAGTGCCTGGACCAGCACCTGCGCGCCGGTCCGGTCGAGGGTGTCCTCCAGCGGCGCCGGCGGAGCCCAGGCCGATCGCGGCGGTACCGGCTCGCCGTCGCGGACCAGGGCCTGCGCGGATCCGACGCGCACGGCCGCGAGCCTCGGCCGCACCTCGTGGTCGCGCGCGAGCTCGTCACCCCGCGTCAGCAGTTGCTCGACGTAGGCCCGGCCCACGGGACCGAAGCCCGACAGCACGACCGTCGGATCATCCACCGGTCCGGGCGGCACGCTGGTCCTACCGTGCGATGAAGGCATCCCGGCAGAGTACCGCCGGGACTGTCCGGCGCTTCGGCCGCGGTCGCCCCGAAGGAGATCGCCTCACTCTCCGGCATCGGCATCCACGTCGTCGCCGCAGGCCCGCCCCGCCTCGTCCGTGCCCGCGCACGCCTGCGCGGGAGCGCCGCATCCGGTGACACTGTGCAACCCCGCCGAGGGGCCGACCTCCGGTTGACAGCACTCTCGACGACAACGCTACGTTACGTAGCAGGACAATCGCATGTTGTGATCACTTCTGCCCATTCCCCGCGCGAGGAGCCCGAGCATGACCACGACCCCCACCCGTCCCACCGCCGTACCGTCCATCGAGCAGCTGCCCCAGCCGGCGCTGCGCACGAACACCGACATCCAGGGCAACATCCTGGCGGCGTTCAACAAGGACTTCATGGACTTCCGCTACCTGCACTTCCCGGACGCCGCCAAGGGCCGCGGCTGGCTCTCCGCCATCCTCAACACCGTCGCGACGACCAGCGAGACCGAGGACTTCAACGAGCAGTTCTCGCTGGCCCGCCGGGCCTTCGGCCGCGACCCCGCCATCACGACCGTCCGCTGCGGGGTCTCCCTCACCTTCGACGGCCTCATGGCCGTCGCCAAGAATCCCCAGCAGGTCGAGACCGATCTGACGGGCTTCGTCGCCCTGCGCGAAGGCAGCGCCAAGCGGGCCGCGCAGCTCGGGGACACCGCCGAGAGCGACCCCAAGCAGTGGCTGTTCGGCGCCGGGACGGGCGACAAGGTCGTGCACGCCGTCCTCATCGTCGCCGCGGACACCGAGGAGTTGCTGAAGGAGAAGCTGAAGAACCTCGACGCGGTCGAGAACGCGCACCAGATCACGCGCGTCCACGTGGACGAGGGCCGCACCCTGACGGGCCCGCTGAAGGGGCACGAGCACTTCGGCTACAAGGACGGCATCTCCCAGCCCGGTGTGAAGGACTTCCACCGTGAGAGCCAGGACCGCATGGGCTTCCGCGACAACCACGCCGGGACCGAGCTGATCGAGCCCGGCGAGTTCGTCTTCGGCCACAAGAGCGAGACGGGCGACCGGCAGGCGCCCGGGTGGATGAAGAACGGCTCGCTCCAGGTGGTGCGCCGACTGCGCCAGGACGTCGCGGGCTGGAACCAGGCCGTGGTGGACGGCGTCAAGCAGTTCACCGGGACCATGGACCCCAACCTGCTCGGCGCCTGCCTGGTCGGCCGTGAGAAGAACGGCACACCGCTCGCCCCGCCGTCCAACGCCGTGACCGGGCTGGGCTCGGACCGCAACGACTTCGACTACCAGGACGACCCCAGCGGGCAGCACACCCCCTGGGTCGCCCACATCCGCCGCACCAACCCGCGCTCCTTCGCCGGCATCGTCGACAACAAGCCGAAGAGCCACCGCCTGATGCGCCGGGGCATCCCGTACGGCCCGGAGTTCAAGGGCACCAAGGACGACGGCAAGGACCGCGGGCTGATGTTCGTCTGCTACGGCACCTCACTGGAGCAGCAGTTCGAGCTGATCCAGCAGCACTGGTCCAACAGCCCCGACTTCACCCCCGGCAAGGACCCGGCCCCCACCCCGGAGCCGCACAACGGCTTCGACAAGGTCATCGGCCTCGCCGGCAAGGCCTCGATCGCGCTCGCGGACGGCACGCACGGCACCGTCGACATGAAGCGCTTCGTCCGCACCACGGGTTCGCTCTACGCCTTCACCCCCTCGATCAGCACGCTGCGGCTGCTCGCCGAGGGCAAGGACCTCCCCAACAAGCCGGTCGGCTCCTGACCACCGAGCGCCCCCGAGGAGACACCATGGAGAACACCGTCATCGAGGGCACGGCCGACGACCGCGCCCGCTGGCGGACCTGCCGGCAGCTGGCGCGCGAGCTGCTGCTGGTCGGTCCGGACGACAAGGACCTGAGGCTGCGCTACCTCGACGTCCTGATCAAGGACGGCATCCCGGAGACGGACGAGCCCAAGGACGTGCTGATCGTCGGCGCGGGCATCGCCGGTCTGGTCGCCGGGAAGCTGCTCAAGGACGCCGGGCACAACGTCACCATCCTGGAGGCCAATGCCAACCGGGTGGGCGGTCGGATCAAGACCTTCCGCTCCACCGACGCCGAGATCGACGGGCCGTTCTACGACCCGGATCAGTACGCGGAGGCCGGGGCGATGCGGCTGCCCAGCTTCCACCCGCTCACCCTGGCGCTGGTCGACAGCCTCGGCCTGAACCGGCAGCTGTTCTTCAACGTCGACGTCGATCCGGACACCGGCAACCAGAACGCGCCCGTCCCGCCGGTGGTCTACAAGTCCTTCGAACCCGGCAAGGTCTGGAAGTACGGCGCGGACAGCCCGGACTTCCGCGAACCGGCCAAACGGTTCAACTCCTGGATCCGCACCAACCGGATCCAGGCCCGTCGCAGCGACTACGCCGCCGACCCCAGCTGTATCAACGAGGGCTTCCACCTCACCGGCGACGAGGCGCGGATCACCGCCGCCGACATGGTCAACCAGGCGCTGGAGCCGGTCCGCGACTACTACTCGGTGATCAAGGACGGCCAGCGGGAGAACAAGCCGTTCGCCGAGTGGCTGGACGGCTGGGCCCGGGTGATCCGTGACTTCGACGGCTACTCGATGGGCCGCTTCCTGCGCGAGTACGCGGGCTTCAGCGACGAGGCCGTCGAGGCGATCGGCACGATCGAGAACATGACCTCGCGGCTGCACCTGTCGTTCTTCCACACCTTCCTGGGCCGCAGCGACATCAACCCGACGGCCACCTACTGGGAGATCGAGGGCGGCAGCTGGAACCTGCCCCACGCGCTCGCCGAGGAGCTCCGGGACGAGCTGCGGATGGGCGAGCGGATGATCCAGATGGAGTACTGGGACCCGCGTCGGGACGGCGGGGCCGGCCGGCACGTCGGCCCGAACGGGCCGCAGGTCGCCGTCCTGACCGTCCCCGAGGACGACCCGGAGGCCGAACCCGACGTCTGGAGGGGCGACTTCGCGATCGTCACGGTCCCGTTCTCCGCCCTGCGGTTCGTCCAGGTGACGCCCCCGTTCTCGTACAAGAAGCGCCGGGCGATCATCGAGACCCACTACGACCAGGCCACCAAGGTGCTGCTGGAGTTCTCCCGACGCTGGTGGGAGTTCACCGAGGCGGACTGGAAGGTCGAGCTCGACTCCATCGCACCCGGCCTGTACGAGTACTACCAGCGGGCCGGCGAGGAGGACGCCGAGGCGGCCGTCGCTGCCGCCCACAACGGCCACCGGCCGCCGCGCGACCTGCCGGAGGTGCTGCTCGGCGCGCACGCGAGCGTGGACGAGCGCCGGATCAGCCAGGCCCAGAAGGAGGTCTACGAGCACACCCCGCTGCTCCGGGCGAACGTACGCCCCGCCACCAACTGCTTCGGCGGCGGCTCGACCACCGACAACCCGAACCGCTTCATGTACTACCCCTCGCACCCGGTGCCCGACAGCGACGGCGGCGGCGTGGTGCTGGCCGCCTACAGCTGGTCGGACGACGCGGTGCGCTGGGACTCCATGGAGGACGACGAGCGGTACGTCTACGCGCTGCGCAACCTCCAGTCGGTGCACGGCCGGCGGATCGAGGTGTTCTACACCGGCTACGGGAAGACCCAGAGCTGGCTGCGCGACCCGTACGCCTTCGGCGAGGCGGCGGTGTACACCCCGCACCAGATGACCAGCTTCCACCTCGACGTGGTCAAGCCGGAGGGCCCGGTGCACTTCGCCGGCGAGCACGTCTCGCTCAAGCACGCCTGGATCGAGGGCGCGGTGGAGACCGCCGTCCGGGCGGCCATCGCCGTGCACGAGGCGCCGCCTCCGCCGCCCCGGGCGGAACCGGAGATCCAGCCCGAGGTACAGGCCCGCCGGGAACGCCGCGAGGAGGCGCTGAGCAGATGAGCGGCGACCACGACTGGACGGTGGCCCGTTACCTGGCCACCAGACTGGAGCAGTTGGGCATCCGGTACCTGTTCGGGGTGCCGGGCGACTTCCTCGGCCCGTTCCTGACGATCATGCAGGCCACCACCGGCGTGCGCTGGATCGGAACCCCGACCGAGATGGGCGGCGGCTACGCCGCGGACGCCTACGCCCGGGTGCGGACCGCCGACGCCGACCCGGCCAAGGGCGAGCAGGCCGTCGGCGCCGTCGCGGTGACCTACGGGGTGGGCGCGTTCAGCCTGCTCAACACGATCGGCGGCGCGTACGTCGAGGATGTGCCGCTGATCGCGATCAACGCGGCGCCCTCCTACGAGCAGTGGCTCAACCAGCAGGCGGTCGGCCTGCTCACCTCGCACATGAGCCCCCGCCGGGAGAGCAACCTGGACGTCTACCGGCAGGTCACGGTGGACGCGCAGGTGCTCTCCAACCCGGGGCTCGCGCCCTGGCAGATCGACAGCGCGATCACCGCGTGCCTGACCGAGCGCAAGCCGGTCTACCTGGAGGTGATGGAGGACCTCTGGCACGCGCCGTGCGATCCTCCGCAGGGTGAACTCCGGGCTCACGAGCGGACGTTCACCAAGCGGAACGAGGAGATGCTGGCCAACGCGGTCACGGCGGCGGTGGAGCTGATCGGGAAGTTCCGTACACCGATCGTCTGGGCCGGCGAGGAACTGGTCCGCCGGCGGCTGGAGGACGAGCTGCTGGACTTCGTGCAGAGCACCAGGATGCAGTTCTGCACCACGGTCGGCGCGAAGTCCGTGGTCTCCGAACGGCATCCGCTGTTCGCCGGCGTCTACAACGGCAGGGCGAGCCTGCCGGAGATCCGGAAGACCTTCAAGAACGCCGGGTGCCGGATCGGCCTGGGCACCTGGTCCACGTCCAAGAACCTCGGCGGCGAGCAGTCGATCGGCGACGACTGGATCGTGGCGGCCCGCGACGGCGTCAGCGTCGGCGCCAAGTACTTCCCCGAGGTCCAACTCGGCCGGTTCATCCCGGCGTTGCGCGACGCACTGAAGGGACAGACCTTCCCGGCCGACCACTTCGCGCTGGCGCACGCGGCGGGCCTGGACGTCCCGGCCAGCACGGCCGACTTCCTGGACTCGCTGAGCACCACCGAGTACCCGGCGGAGCTGACGTACGACAGCTTCTTCGAGCACATGAACCACTTCCTGCAGCACCAGGCCACCGGCGGGGACCCGCAGGCCCCCTCGCCGTTCACCGTGGTCTCGGACGCGGCGTTCGCGCTGCTCGGCTCGATGAACCTGCGGATCACCGAGCGGGCCGGCTTCCTGGCACAGAACAGCTGGCTGTCCATCGGCTACTCGGTCGGCGCGGCCACCGGCGTGGCACTGGGCCGTCAGCAGCCGATGAAGCGGCCGCTGGTGTTCGTCGGGGACGGCTCGTTCCAGGAGATCTGCCAGGAGCTGTCCACCCAGGTACGCCACCACCTGCGGCCGGTGGTCTTCGTCCTGGACAACGAGGGCTTCTACGGCATCGAGCAGATGCTGGTCAGCCCGTGCTACTACAAGGAGAAGCCGTCCGACGGGGCCGACTTCTACAACGTGCTGCACCCGTGGCGGTACGAGAAGCTGGCCGAGGTCTTCGGCACGGAGAAGGACCGGATGCACGGGTTCGAGCTCACCACCCACACCGAGCTCGACTCGCTCCTGCTGGACATCGCCGATCCCGGCAACGACATCAACCACGCGCCGATCCTGGCCCGCGTCCGGCTCAGCCGGCACGACTACCCGAAGGCGCTCCAGTACAAGATCGACGAGAAGTGCAAGTAGCCGCCCCGAGTCCACCGGCCCCCGTCGCCGACGGGGGCCGGTGCGCGCCGCGCCGGCCCGGACGCCCTGACCTGCCGGAGGTGTTCGCTGCCCGCCGCCAGGGTGAAACGACGGGACTCCGCTGTGGAATTCGTTCGCTACCGGGAATGTGCTCTCCACTCACCTGAAGTAACCCACCGGGTTGCACCCTTCCAGCATCCTCCGGCGGGTGCGACGCGGTCGTCCGTCCGAGACGACCGATCCCGGACTGGTCCTGGATCGCACCCGCCCGTGCGGCTGGGGACGCGCAGAAGGAACGATGGTCATGAATGCGGGCTCCTCTCCCCCCGTCCGGCGGTCGCGTACGGCGTGTCTGGCCGCTGTCGCCGTCGCCGGAGCACTCGGACTGCTCAGCGCGTGCGGCGGAGCGCCACACCCCGGACCCGCCGGCGCGCTGAGTCCCGGCCCGGGCCAGAGCCTGGCGGGATTTCCCGGTGCCCCCGGAACGAACGGTACGGTCGCTGTCAGCGCACCACCGAGCACGTCCTCGACCTCACCTGCCGGCGGCCAGCCGTCCGCTCCGGCGGCTGTCAACGCGGTGACGATCAAGAACTTCGCCTTCTCCCCGCCCACTCTGACGGTCAAGGCGGGGACGAAGGTGACCTGGACCAACACCGACCCCGACGCCCACACCGTCACCAGCAAACAGGGATCGGGCGGGCCACTGCAGTCGGCGGCCCTGGCCGCCAACGACACCTACAGCTACACCTTCACCCAGCCCGGCACCTACCCCTACTTCTGCAGCATCCACCCGTACATGACCGCCACCGTGGAGGTGACGCCATGACCGAGGACACACACGAGTCCGACGGCGGCGGCGAGCACGGCATGACCCGCCGGCAGCTCATGCGGCACTCCGCCTGGTTCGGTGGTGCCGTCGTCCTGACCGTCGTCGCGGGAGAGGTGATCAGCCATATCCCCGGATCGGCGAACGCGGCGCCGGCGAGCAGCGCGGACCTGCGTTTCGTGCAGATCTCCGACAGCCACATCGGCTTCCAGGGCCCGGCCAACATGGACGTCACCGGGACGTTCGCCGCAGCGATCGACCAGGTCAACTCGCTCGGGTTCCGGCCCGACTTCGTCATGCACAGCGGCGACCTGACGCACCTCTCCACCCCCGCCCAGTTCGACCAGGTCAAACAGATGCTGTCGCAACTGGACACGGCCCGGGTCTTCACCGTGCCGGGCGAGCACGACTCGATCGGGGACGACGGACCACGCGCCTACCGGCAGACCTTCGGCCAGAACACCGTCGGCGACGGCTGGTACAGCTTCGACACCCACGGTGTGCACTTCATCGCGCTGGTCAACACGCTGCACCTGGAGCAACTCGGCCACCTGGGCAACGACCAGATCGACTTCGTGCGCAAGGACATCGCCGGTCTTTCGTCGGACACCCCCATCGTCATCTTCAGCCACATCCCCTTGTTCGCGATGTATCCGACGTGGGGCTGGGGCACCGACGACGCGGTGCAGCTGCTGTCGATGTTCCGCCGCTTCTCCTCGGTGACGTGCCTCAACGGGCACGTCCACCAGCTGTTCAGCAAGACCGATGGCAACATCACCTTCCACTCGGCCCGCCCCACCTGCTACCCGTTCCCCAAACCCGGCCAGGGCCCCGCCCCACTTCCACAGGTGCTGCCCGCCGGACGCCTCAAGGACGCACTCGGCATCCGCACCGTCAATTACTGGCAGGGCAGCCACACGCTGGCCGTCAAGGACGAGAAGCTCGCATGAGCGCCCGGAGCCTTCCCGTCCTCGCACTGCGCCTGGCACTCGTCGCCACCCTCGCGGGGAGCGGATACATCCACGCCCAGCTGTACATCGACGGATACCGCCTCGTCCACATCATCGGCCCGCTGTTCCTGCTGCAGGCCAGCACCGCCTTCGCAGTGGCCGCACTCCTCCTGCTCGTGGCACCCCTGCTCCTGCGGATCGCCGCCGCCACGATCGCCGCCTGCACACTCATCGGGTTCACCGCATCCCGCACCACCGGACTGTTCGGCTTCTCCGAGAACGGCCTGCACCCCACCCCACAGGCCCCGCTCAGCCTCATCGCCGAGGCACTCACCCTGCTGATCCTCGCGTCCTGGCAGGCATCCGAGGCCCGGCGACAGCGCCGCTCCCGGCCAACCGACGGTCAAGGCGGGCACGAAGGTGACCCGGACCCACAGCCATCCGTTTCCCGACCCCGGCCAGGGCCCCGGCCCCAATCCGCGGCTGCTGTCCGCCGGACCCCTCAAGGACGCGTGGCCGCCCTGCCCGCCCTCGCACTGCGCCTGGCACTCGTCGCCACCCTCGCGGGGAGCGGATACATCCACGCCCAGCTGTACATCGACGGATACCGCCTCGTCCACATCATCGGCCCGCTGTTCCTGCTGCAGGCCAGCACCGCCTTCGCAGTGGCCGCACTCCTCCTGCTCGCGGCACCCCTGCTCCTGCGGATCGCCGCCGCCACGATCGCCGCCTGCACACTCATCGGGTTCACCGCATCCCGCACCACCGGACTGTTCGGCTTCTCCGAGAACGGCCTGCACCCCACCCCACAGGCCCCGCTCAGCCTCATCGCCGAGGCACTCACCCTGCTGATCGTCGTGGTCTGGCAGCCGTCGCTGGCGGCGGCGGTGAGATCGAGAGCGGCGGCCGAGCCCGGAGAGGGCCTCGCTCCACCGACCGGCCGCCGACGGCTTTACGACGTCCTGTGGCTTCTCCTGCCCGTAGCGGTGATGGCCGGCCTCCTCTGGTACGGCCGGGTACACACCCCCGACTACGAGACCAGCCTCTTCGGGAGTCGCGGCGATGACGCACAACACCTGAAGGCCCAACTGGGGTCGGCGCTCCTGGGCCTGGCGCTGATCCAGCTGCTCCTCGCCCTGTGGATCTACGGCCGCCTGCCCGCACTGCGAGCCGCACCGCACCCGGTCCACACCACACACCGCCTCATCGGCCTGATCGCCTTCCTCCTCTCCCTGCCCATCGCTCGGCACTGCATCACCGCCTACGGCGTCCAGTTCACCGACGCCCGTGTGGCGCTGCACTCGCTCACCGGATGCTTCCTCTACGGGGCCTTCGTCGCCAAGGTCGTCGTGGTCCGGCACCGCCGCTGGCCCGGCTGGGCACTCCCGCTGGCCGGCGGTGTCCTCGTCACCTCGATCGCCCTGATCTGGTACGCCGCCCCCCTCTGGTACCTGAACGGCTTCCAGGCACCCGGCCTGTGAGGAGGGTCGCCCGCCCGGCCATGACACCGATCACCGCCTTGGCGTGAGCCGGCCCGCGGGGTCAATACCCCGCCAAGGAGATGGGAAGGATGCGTCAAGGTCGCCGCCACGGGCGTCCGACACGGCGCGTCGTCCACGCCGACCCGCTAACGTGGGCGGCTTCGTTTCCCGAGATCCGCCCGAGGAGCACAGCGCCGTGTCCGACAGCTTCGCGCACCTGCACGTCCACACCGAGTACTCGATGCTGGACGGGGCGGCGAAGAACGGCAAGCTGTTCGCCGAGGCGGAGAGACAGGGCATGCCCGCCATCGCGATGAGCGACCACGGCAACATGTTCGGCGCGTACGAGTTCTTCCACGCGGCCGCGAAGACCGGGGTGAAGCCGATCATCGGCATCGAGGCGTACGTCGCCCCGGCCTCGCGCTTCCACAAGAAGCAGGTCTTCTGGGCGCCGGGCGGCCAGCGCCCCTCCGGCGCCGACGGCGAGGGCGGCAAGGACGTCTCCGGCGGCGGCCGCTACACCCACATGACCATGTGGGCGCAGAACGCGACCGGTCTGCGGAACCTCTTCAAGCTCTCCTCGCTCGCGTCGATGGAGGGCTACTACATGAAGCCCCGCATGGACCGCGAGCTGATCGCCGCCAACGCGGGCGGCATCATCGCCACCACCGGCTGCCCCTCCGGCGAGGTGCAGACCCGGCTGCGGCTCGGCCAGTACGACGAGGCGGTCAAGGCGGCCGGCGCCTACCAGGACATCTTCGGCAGGGAGAACTACTTCCTGGAGCTGATGGACCACGGCCTCGACATCGAGCGGGACGTCCGTGAGGACCTGCTCCGCCTGGCCAAGCAGCTGAACATCCCCCTGCTGGCCACCAACGACTCGCACTACGTCACCGCCGACCAGGCCGACGCCCACGACAGCCTGCTCTGCGTCGGCGTGGGCAAGAACAAGGACGACCCGAACCGGTTCAAGTTCCAGGGCACCGGCTACTACGTGAAGACCGCCGAGGAGATGCGCGAGCTCTTCCGCGAGCTGCCGGAGGCCTGCGACAACACCCTGGCGATCGCCGAGCGGATCGAGTCGTACGAGGAGGTGTTCACCTACGTCGACCGGATGCCGCAGTTCGACGTGCCCGAGGGCGAGACCCAGGCCTCGTACCTGCGGAAGAAGATCGAGGTCGGCCTGAAGCACCGGTACGGCGACAGCCCGAGCCAGGAGGTGCTGGACCGGATCGAGCTGGAGATGGGCGTGATCACCCCGATGGGGTTCGACGCCTACTTCCTCGTGGTCGCCGACATCTGCCAGTACGGACGGGACAACGGCATCCCGGTCGGCCCGGGCCGCGGTTCGGCGGCCGGCTCGATGGTCGCCTACCTGACCGGGATCACCCAGCTGGACCCGCTGGAGCACGACCTGCTGTTCGAGCGCTTCCTCAACCCCGAGCGGATCAACCCCCCGGACGTCGACATCGACTTCGACGACCGCCAGCGCGACCAGATGGTCCGCTACGTGACCGAGAAGTACGGCGCCGCCTACACGGCCCAGGTGAACACCTTCGGCACGATCAAGGCCAAGGCCGCCGTGAAGGACGCCAACCGCATCCTCGGCTACCCGTTCTCGATGGGCGACCGGATCACCAAGGCGATGCCCCCGGACGTCATGGGCAAGGGCGTGCCACTGGCCGACCTGTTCGACGAGAAGCACCCCCGCTACAACGAGGGCACCGAGATCCGGTCGCTGTACGAGAACGAGTCGGACGTCAGGAAGATCATCGACACCGGGCGGGGCATCGAGGGCCTCATCCGCGGCACCGGTGTGCACGCCGCCGCCGTCATCCTGTCCTCCACCCCGCTGCTCGACCTGATCCCGCTGCACATGCGGGACAAGGACGGCGTGATCATCACCGGCTTCGACTACCCGTCCTGCGAAGCCATGGGCCTGATCAAGATGGACTTCCTGGGTCTGCGGAACCTGGGCATCATCGATCACTGCATCAAGATCGTGAAGGCCAACCGGGGCGTCGACGTCGACATCGAGAAGATCCCGATCGACGACCCCACCACGTACCAGCTGCTGGCCCGCGGTGACACCCTGGGCGTGTTCCAGCTCGACGGCGGCCCGATGCGCGCCCTGCTCAAGCTGATGAAGCCCACCGAGTTCGCCGACATCTCCGCCGTCTCCGCGCTGTACCGGCCCGGACCAATGGGCATGAACTCCCACACCAACTACGCCCTGCGCAAGAACGCCCAGCAGGAGATCGTCCCGATCCACCCCGAGCTGGAGGCCCCGCTCGCCGAGGTCCTCGGCCCCACCTACGGCCTGATCGTCTACCAGGAGCAGGTCCAGCGCGCCGCCCAGGTGCTCGCCGGCTACTCGCTCGGCCAGGCCGACCTGCTGCGCCGGGCCATGGGCAAGAAGAAGAAGGAGGTGCTGGAGAAGGAGTTCGTCCCCTTCCACGCCGGCTGCAAGGAGCGCGGCTACTCCGACGAGGCCATCCAGGCCGTCTGGGACGTCCTGGTCCCGTTCGCCGGCTACGCGTTCAACAAGTCGCACTCCGCCGCCTACGGCCTGGTCTCCTACCAGACCGCCTACCTCAAGGCCAACTACCCCGCCGAGTACATGGCCGCGCTGCTCACCTCGGTCGCCGACGACAAGGACAAGATGGCGGTCTACCTGGCCGAGTGCCGACAGATGGGCATCAAGATCCTCTCCCCCGACGTCAACGAGTCGGTGGTCGACTTCACCGCCGTCGGCAGCGACGTCCGCTTCGGCCTCAAGGCGGTGCGCAACGTCGGCGTGCCGGTGATCGAGTCCCTGGTGCGCACCCGCGAAGAGAAGGGCAAGTACACCTCCTTCGCCGACTTCCTGGACAAGGTCGAGCTGGTGGTCTGCAACAAGCGCACCGTCGACTCCCTGGTCAAGGCGGGCGCCTTCGACTCGCTCGGCCACACCCGGCTCTCGCTCAGCACCGTCCACGAGAGCGCGATCGACGCCGTCACCGGGGTGAAGAAGCAGCAGGCCATCGGGCAGGACGACCTGTTCGGCGCGCTCGACACCGGCGACGGCGGCGGGCCCGGCATCGGGCTGGACTTCCAGCTCACCGAGAACGAATGGCCCCGCCGCCAACTCCTGTCCCTGGAACGCGAGATGCTCGGCCTCTACGTCTCCAGCCACCCGCTCGACGGCGCCGAGCACATCCTCTCCCAGAACCGCGACACCTCGATCGCCGAACTCCTCGGCTCCGGCCGCTCCGAGGGCGAGGTCCGGCTGTCCGGCCTGATCACCGGCGTCGACCGGCGGATCAACAAGGCCGGCAACGCATGGGCGATCATCACCGTCGCCGACCGCGACGGCTCGGTCGAGGTGCTGTTCTTCCCGGCGACCTACAACCTGATGGCCGAGCAGATGATCGAGGACAACGTGATCTCGGTCCGCGGCCGCCTCAACGAGCGCGACGGGTCGCTGAGCGTCTTCGGGCAGGAGATCACCACCCTCGACGTCTCCTCCGCCGAACTCGGCACCAAGCCACCGGTCCAGATCACCGTCCCGGCCGCCCGGATCACCCCCGAGACGGTCGCCGAACTCAAACTCGCCCTCCAGGCCCACCCCGGCGACGTCCCGGTGCGGCTGCTCACCACCAACTGGGACAAGAACACCCTCTACGAGCTCGGCTTCCGGGTGAACCCCGACAACGGGCTCGCCTCGGACATCAAGACCCTGCTCGGCAACCGCGCCTGGGCGGGCACGGCCGTCCGCGCCTGACAGTGGACCGGGCCGCCTCGTTGAGGGCGTGCAACCTGCACGCCCTCAACTTGATCTCTCCGCCCGGGCCGAGCGAGCGCATGCGCCCCGGTGCAATTGCCGCCCTGTCGAGACGAAACGTCGCACGCCTCGGCCGCTGGGCGGTGCGGGATCGGTATCGTCCGCCCCAACGCCGCAGGACTGCGCAGGGCGCCCCGCACGGAGGAGGATCACCATGGCCGATCGCGGCTCCGCATCGCGACCGCCGCAGGCACACCGTCCGATTGCGCAGGGGACGGCGAGCCTCACGCTCGTGGTCGGGGCTCTCGGCGTGGTCTTCGGGGACATCGGAACCAGCCCGATCTACACCCTCCAGACCGTGTTCAACCCGAGTGACCCGCACCCCGTCCCGGTCACCACGCAGAACGTGTACGGGGTGGTGTCGCTCGTGTTCTGGTCCGTGGTGATCATCGTCCTGGTCACCTACGTGCTGCTGGCGATGCGCGCCGACAACGACGGCGAGGGCGGCATCATGGCGCTGATCACCCTGCTACGGCAATCGGGCGCGCAGCGGGGCCGCCGGACCACTGCCGTACTGGCCGCGCTCGGCATCTTCGGCGCCTCGTTGTTCTTCGGCGACAGCATGATCACCCCGGCGATCTCGGTGCTGTCCGCGGTCGAGGGGCTCAAGGTCGTCGAGCCGTCCCTGGAGAGCGCCGTGGTACCGCTCACCGCGGCGATCATCGTGGTTCTGTTCCTGGTGCAACGCCGAGGAACCGCGGCAGTGGGCCAGGTGTTCGGACCCGTGATGATCGCCTGGTTCGTCGCCATCGGCGCGTGCGGCGCATCCGGCATCGCCGACCACCCGCAGATCCTCCGGGCGCTCTCGCCGAGCTACGCCCTGACCTTTCTGACCGGCCATTTCGGCACCGCCTTCTTCGCCCTGGCCGCGGTCGTCCTCGCGGTCACCGGCGCCGAGGCGCTCTACGCCGACATGGGCCACTTCGGCCGTCGGTCGATCACCCGCGGCTGGCTCTTCCTCGTCTTCCCGGCCTGCGTCCTGAGCTACCTCGGCCAGGGCGCGCTGATCCTCGCCGATCCAGCCAACATCAGCAGCCCGTTCTTCCTGCTCGCACCCGCCTGGGGACGCTGGCCGATGGTCCTGCTCGCCACGGCGGCGACCGTGATCGCCTCCCAGGCGGTGATCACCGGCGCGTACTCCGTCACCTCCCAGGCCGCCCAGCTCGGCTACCTGCCGCGCATGCGGATCGCCCACACCTCCGAGTCCACCATCGGCCAGATCTACGTTCCCTGGATCAACTGGCTGCTGATGATCTCGGTCCTCACCCTGGTCTTCGCTTTCCGCAGTTCCACCGCCCTGGCCTTCGCGTTCGGCATGGCGGTCACCGGGACCATCACCATCTCCACCCTGCTGTTCTTCTACGTCGCCCGAGCCCGCTGGCACACGCCGGTGTGGCTGATCGCCGTCGGAGCGACCGTGCTGCTCACGGTGGACCTGCTGTTCGTGGCGGCCAACGCGACCAAGCTCCTGCACGGCGCTTGGCTGCCGCTGCTGATCGGCCTCACCGTGTTCACCGTCATGACCACCTGGCAGCGCGGTCGGGAGATCGTCACCGCGGAGCGGGAGCGGCACGAAGGCCCGCTGCGCGAGTTCGTCGACCAGCTCCACAGCGGGCAGGTGCCGGCGATCCGGGTCCCCGGCACCGCCGTCTTCCTCAACCGGGGCAAGCGGACCACCCCACTGGCCATGCGTGCCAACGTCGAGCACAACCACGTCCGGCACGACCACGTAGTGATCCTGTCCATCGAGACCGAGCCCGTGCCGCGGGTCCCAGCGGACCTGCGGACCGTGGTCGACGACCTCGGGTACGCCGAGGACGGGATCATCCACGTCACCGCCCGATTCGGCTACATGGAGACACCGGACGTGCCCAGCACGCTGGCAACGCTCGACCCGGCCGAAACCGAGGGCCGACTCCGGCTCGACCAGACCTCCTACTTCCTGTCGAAGATCGAAATCCGGCGCGGGAAGACGCCGACCATGGCGCCCTGGCGCAAGCGACTCTTCGTCGCCACCTCGTACGTCACCGCCGACGCCGCCGAGTACTTCGGCCTCCCCCGCGAGCGCACGGTGATCATGGGCTCGCACATCGAGGTGTAGTCGCGCCGGCCGACGAGGCGTCAGCGCCGCAGGGTCGTTGCCCGGATCAGACGAACTCGCGCAGGCGGGGCCGTACGCCCGACGCGGTCAGGGCGAGCGCCGCCGCCAGCGCCGCCGCGCCCAGGCTGGCCGTGACGGCGTCGAGG
>NZ_JBIWPN010000038.1:0-74038 GCF_044768305.1 Kitasatospora sp. NPDC101155
GCCTCCGGGGCGCTCTGACCCGGTGCCGACGGTCGGCGCTCCGGCGCTCGTGCCTCGCTTGTCGCTTCTCCCTTTCGGCACCGGCGCGCCCCTTCAGCTCGGGGCGGGATCAGCTGCGCCGGCGGTGGCAGGAAAGGTGGGAAGCAGGTCATTGCTGCCACCCCGGCCCTTTGACAGGCTGGCCGCATGAGAGCGCGCAGCGTGGTCGTCGTCCTCTACGAGGGCGTGCAGAGCCTCGACGTGACCGGCCCCGTGGAGGTGTTCGCGGGAGCGGGCGCGGCCGCCGGGCAGCCGGGCGCGTACCGGGTGACCACCGCCTCCCTCGGCGGCGGACCGGTGCGCGGCTGCAGCGGGCTGCGGCTGCTGCCGGACGCCGACCTGGCCGACGTCGGTTCGGTGCACACCCTGCTGGTCCCCGGCGGGGAGGGCACCGGGCGGCCGGACGGCGCGCTGGTGGCGCGGATCCGGGAGCTGGCCGGTCGGGCCGAGCGGGTGGTGTCGGTCTGCACCGGCGCCTTCCTGCTCGCCGAGGCCGGACTGCTGGCCGGCCGCCGGGCGACCACGCACTGGGCGTACTGCGAGGCACTGGCCCGGCGGTTCCCGGACGTCGAGGTGGCCCCGGACCCGATCCACGTCCGGGACGGGCACATCGCCACCTCTGCCGGGGTCACCGCCGGGATCGACCTGGCACTGGCCCTGGTCGAGGAGGACCTCGGCCGGGACGCCGCGCTGCTGATCGCCCGTCACCTGGTGGTCTTCCTGCGCCGGCCGGGCAACCAGGCCCAGTTCAGCACCCAGCTGGCCGCCCAGGTGGCGGCCCGGCAGCCGCTGCGCGAGGTGCAGCGGTGGATCGTCGAACACCCGGAGGCCGACCTCTCGGTCGAGGCGCTGGCCGACCGTTCCGCGCTGTCGCCACGGCACTTCGCCCGGGCCTTCGCCGCCGAGGTGGGGGTGACCCCGGGCCGGTACGTGGAGGGCGTCCGGCTGGAGGCCGCCCGGCGGCTGCTGGAGGACACCGACGACGGCATCGAGGAGATCGCCCGCTCCTGCGGCTACGGCACCCCGGAGGCGATGCGGCGCGCCTTCGTCCGGACCCTGGCCGCCCCGCCCACGGAATACCGGCGCCGTTTCCGACCGAGTCCCGCTGGAGGACACTGATGCGCATCGCCTTCCTGCTCTACGACGACTTCACCGCCCTGGACGCCGTCGGCCCGTACGAGGTGCTGTCCCGCATCCCCGGCGCCGAGGTGGTGTTCACCGCCGCCCGGCCCGGCCCGGTCCGCACCGACATGAGGAGCCTGGCGCTCACCGCGGACGCCGCCCTGGACGAGGTGGACTCCGCCGACGTGCTGCTGGTGCCCGGCGGGCCCGGGACGGAGGCCCAGCTGACCGACCCGGCCGTGGTGGAGTGGGTGCGCGCGATCGACGCCACCACCACCTGGACCACCTCGGTCTGCTCCGGCTCACTGCTGCTGGGCGCCGCCGGGCTGCTCCGGGGCCGCCGGGCCACCTCGCACTGGGTCTGCCTGGACCAGCTGCCGCGGTTCGGGGCCGAGCCGACCGGGACCGACCGGATCGTGGTCGACGGCAAGTACGCCACCGCGGCCGGGGTCTCGGCCGGGATCGACCTCGCGCTCACGCTGACCGGACTGATCGCCGGGGACCGGACCGCGGAGGCGATCCAGCTGCTCATCGAGTACGACCCGCAGCCCCCGTACTCGGCGGGCCACATCTCGACCGCCCCGGCCGGGCTGGCCGACGACCTGCGGGCGAACCGGCTGCTGCTGAGCTAGGGCCTGTCCGGCGGATCCTCGCCGGGGCCGCGTCGCGGTGCCGCTGCTCCCGCGCGCTTCGGGACGCCCCCGGCGGGACCGCCCCGGTTGCCAGGGGTGACACCCCGTCGAAGGATGGAGGGGTGACCCCGCCCGGCTACCTCCGCCACCCCCACCTGCACGGCGACCTGCTCACCTTCACCGCCGAGGACGACGTCTGGATCGCCCCGCTGGACGCGGACGGCGGCGGGACCGGACGGGCCTGGCGGGTCGGCTGCGACCGCACCCGCGTCAGCAACCCCCGCTTCTCCCCCGACGGCACCACCCTGGCCTGGACCAGCTGGCTCAGCCTGACCCCCGAGGTGTGGACCGCCCCGGTCGAGGGCGGCGAGACCCGGCGGCTCAGCTTCTGGGGCAGCCAGGACACCCGGGTGCGCGGCTGGCTGCCGGACGGCGAGGTGCTGGCCGTCACCTCCTTCCACGAGCCCTTCAGCCACTACACCTGGGCGCACGCCCTCCCGCCGGACGGCTCCCCCGCCCACCGGATGCCCTGGGGCCCGGTCCGCGACGCCCAGATGGCCCGCCGACGGACCGTGCTGCTCACCGGCTCCGCCCCGCACGAACCCGCCTCCTGGAAGCGCTACCGGGGCGGCGCGACCGGCCGGCTCTGGGTGGACGGCGAGCTGATCCTGCCCGGGCACACCGGCCACCTCGCCTCCCCGATGCCGGTCGGCGAGCCCCCCGACGACCGGATCGCCTTCCTCTCCGACCACGAAGGCATCGGCAACGTCTACTCCTGCCGCCCCGACGGCAGCGACCTGCGCCGGCACACCGACCACGCCTCCTACTACGCCCGCGAGGCCGCCACCGACGGCACCCGGATCGTCTACCAGCACGCCGGCGACCTCTGGCTGCTCGACGACCTGGACGCCCCCGCCCCGCGCCGGCTGCACGTCCCGCTCGGCGGCGCCCGGGCCGGCCGCCGCCCGTACCAGGTCAACGCCGCCTCCCAGGTCAAGGACCTCGCCTGCGACCAGACCGGGCGGGCCGGGGTGATCACCGTGCGCGGCAGCCAGTACTGGCTCACCCACAAGGACGGCCCGGCCCGCGCGCTCGCCGACACCCCGGGGGTGCGGACCCGGCTGCCGGTAGTACTCGGGCACACCGGCGAGGCGGCCTGGATCACCGACGCGCAGGGCGCCGACGCGATCGAGGTGATGCCGCTGCCCGGCCACGAGGGCCCCTCCGGGATCACGGGCGGGGAGAGGCACCACCACCGGGTGCTGGCGGCGGGCCGGCTCGGCCGGGTCCTGGAGCTCACCGCCTCCCCCGACGGCGCCCACCTCGCCGCCGCCGCCTCGGACGGGCGGCTGCTGCTGGTCTCGGCCGCCGACGGCGAAGTGCGCGAGCTGGCCGCCTCCGACTACGGGCCGGTCTCCAGCGCCCGGTTCTCCCCCGACTCGCACTGGATCGCCTGGTCCCAGCCGGCCGCCGGGCGCTCGCTGCGCCGGATCCGGCTCACCCGCACCGACGCGCCCGCGCCGATCGTCGACGTCACCGACGGGCGGTTCGAGGACGAGCATCCGGTGTTCACCCGGGACGGCCGCTACCTGGCCTTCCTCTCCTGGCGCGGCTTCGACCCCGTCCACGACGTGCACACCGGCGACCTCTCCTTCCCGCTCGGCTGCCGCCCGTACCTCGTCCCGCTCGCCGCCGACACGCCCTCCCCGTTCGCCGCGCCCGCCGAGGACGGCGCCCCGCGCGGGGACGGCGGCGGGGACGGCACCGTCCGGGTGGACCCCCAGGGCATCGGCGACCGGCTGCTGCAGTTCCCGGTGATCGCCTCCAAGTACTCGGCCACCGACGCGGTGCGCGGCGGCCTGGTCTGGCTGCGCTGGCCGATCTCCGGCACCCTCGGGCAGACCTTCGCCAGCCCCGAGGACACCTCCGGCCGCCCCTCGCTTGAGCACTACGACCTGGTTCGGGGCAGCCGCAGCACGCTGGTCGACAAGCTGGACGGCTACGCGGTCTCCGGCGACGGCGGGTCCATCGCGGTCTACTCGGCCGGGGCGCTGCGGGTGATCCCGGTCGGCGCCCCCTCCGCCGGGACCACCGTCGACCTGCGCCGGATCACCCACACCGTGCACCCGGCCGCCGAGTGGCGCCAGGCGTACCACGAGGCGGCCCGGATCGTCCGGGACCAGTTCTGGGACGAGCGGATGTCCGGCCTGGACTGGCCCGCGCTGGTCGCCCAGTACGAACCGCTGCTGGAACGGGTCTGCTCACCCGACGACTTCGCCGACCTGCTGCGCGAACTCCTCGGCGAACTCGGCACCTCCCACGCCTACGTCACCCCCTCCCGGCGCGCCGAGGGCCCCTCGCTCGCCCAGCAGCCGCTCGGCCTGCTCGGCGCCAGCGCCCACCGCTCCCCCGACGGCCGCTGGCTGATCGAGCGGGTGCTGCCCGGCGAGTCCTCCGACCCGCGCGCCCGCGCGCCGCTGGCCGCCCAGGGCGTCCGGGACGGCGACGAACTGCTGGAGATCGGCGGCCGCCCGGTGGACCGGCTGCGCGGCCCGCTCCCGCAGCTGGCCGGCACCGGCGGCACCACCGTGGAACTCGCCCTGCGCAGTGGCCCGGACGGCCCGGTGCGGCGGATCACGGTCACCCCGCTGACCGATGAACGGGCCATCCGCTACCAGGACTGGGTGGTCAAACGCCGTTCCCTGGTACGGGAGTTCAGCGACGGACGGTGCGGCTACCTGCACATCCCGGACCTGGGCGGCTCCGGCTGGGCGCAGTTCAACCGGGACCTGCGGCGGGAGCTGGACAAGCCCGCGCTGGTGCTGGACGTCCGCGGCAACGCCGGCGGCAACGTCTCCGAACTGGTACTGGAGAAGCTCACCCGGCAGGTCCTCGCCTGGGACTTCACCCGGGACCGCCAACCGGTCCGCTGGCCCCGCCACGCCCTGCGCGGCCCGCTGGTGGCGCTGGCCGACGAGGCGACCAGCTCGGACGGGGACGTGATCATCGCGGCGATCGAACTGCTCGGCCTCGGCCCGGTGATCGGCAACCGCACCTGGGGCGGGGTGGTCGGGATGACCGGACGGCACACCCTGGGCGACGGCACCCAGATCTCGGTGCCGAAGAACGCCTCCTGGTTCAACGGCGGGCTCGGCTGGTCGGTGGAGAACCGGGGCGTCGAGCCTGACGTGCACGTGCTGCGCACCCCGCAGGACTGGGCACGCGGGCGCCACCCGGAGCTGATGACCGCCGTCCAGCTGGCCCTGGAGCTGCTGGAGGACGCGCCCGCCGCGGCGCCCCCGCCGGAGACCACACCCCGGCCGGACCTGCGGCGGCCGCCGCTGCCGCCACGGGCGGGGTGACGGGTGGCGTCACCCGGTGAGGGGCGGCGTCACCCGGGGCTCATCCCCAGGGGTCGCCCTCGGCGGTCATGTCGGCGGCAGCGCGCCGGTCGGCCTCGTCCTGGGCGAGCTTCTCCTGCGTCTCCCGGGTGCGCTCGACGTCGTTGCTGAACGCGTCGGCGGCCTCGTCGTGCGCGAGCGCGGCCCGCTGGGCGGCAGCCTGCCCGGCGGCCTCGTGCGCCTTGTGTCGGAACATGTCGAAAATGCCCATGGCTCCTCCTTCGGAGGGAAATGTCGGAATACCGGGCTGCCCCCACTCTCACACCGGGTCCGCGCGGACGCACCTTGAGCCTTTGGTCCCGGCGGAACGCGCCGAAGGGCCGTAGCCGGGGACGTTCGGCGGGCGGAGGGTGGCGGTGTGAGGAACTCGACCGAGGAACTGCACGACGGGCCGCGCCGGCGGGTCGGTCCGCTGGCCGCGCTGGACGGGCGGCTGCCCGGCACCCACGACCTGCTGCTGATGCAGTGCCCCAGCTCGCTGCGCCCGCTGAGCGGCGGCGAGCTGCCGCAGTGGGCGCGGGCGGTGCTGCGGGCGCACCCGTGGGTGACGGTCGGCCGGGCGCCCTCGGTGGTCGGCACCCCGGTGGACGTGCCGTACCCGCAGCGCTGCACCCGGGCCCCGGAGGCGGCGCCCGAGCACTGGATCCCGGTGACCGCGCGCGGCCCGCGCCCCGGACAGCGGCTGGACGCGCTCGCCCCCTGGGCGGCGGTGGCCCGGACGCTGCGGCCCGAGCGGCTGGCCGAACGGCGGGAGCGGCTTGATCCGGGGAGGGTCGCCGAGATCCCGGCACTGGCCCTGCTGCCGGAGGTCGGCCGGCTGGTGGCGGACCACCGCCTCACCTGGGGCCCGATCGGCGCGGTCGGCTACGAGCTGGGCACCGGCATCCCGGTCGCCGGGCCGCTCAGCCCGCTGCGGCTGGTACTGCGCGCCCCGCACCCGATCAGCCGGAGGGACGCGCTGCAGCTGCGCCGGGCGCTGAGCAAGCTGCCGGTGCCGGTGCAGGCGGAGCTGGAGACGCGTTACGGCGCGGTGCAGCTGGCCGAGTACGCGGCGGGGGTGCACACCTTCACGTTGCTGACGCCCTACGGGCCCCGCGAGGTCCACGACCCGTGGTTCCTGTCACATGATCCTCGGCGATTCCCTCGCTGAGTCTCTTCCTGCTTCATCGGCCGCAGCCAACTCCTGAGAGTGAGGTCTTACAAGGTCTCCACCAGGCGTTTCTCCTCTCCGGGGAACTTCCCGGCGAGGGTTCCGATGTCAAGCGGTCGGTTCGGCGAGCATCGCCTCAAGCAGGTTCCGGGCCGCGTTGTCGTCCCGGTCGTGGACGGTGCCGCAGCCGGTGCACACCCATGCGCGGTCGGCGAGGGTCAGGGCGCGGTTGACGCGGTGGCAGTGCCCGCACTGCTTGGAGGATGGGAACCAGCGGTCGGCTTTCCAGACGCGGGAGCCGTACCAGTCGGCCTTGTATTCCAACTGCCGTCGCGAGTTCAGAGAAGCGCGACGCTGGACACAGGATCACCTGGCGACACTCACTGGGTACTCGGCCGTACACGTGTCCGCCGTCGAAACTGGCCGCAAGCCTTCAACTCAACGTTTCGCGAAGCGCCTTGATGTTGCGTTCGAGATCCGGGAGCGATTCGAACAGGAGTGGCGCAGGGCGGGGAGAAGTCTTCTGTTCGAAGGGTTCGCCGAGTACCTGCGCAACGAGGCCGACGCGGCGGCGATGCGGCTGTTCGAGATCAACATCATTCCGAGTCTCTTCCAAACTCCCGCCTACGCGAGGGCATATCAGGAAGCGCGAGTTCGCCGAGGTCGGGCAACTCAGCAGCAGGCCGAGGAACGACTCTCGCTGCTGCTGCATCGGCAGCAGCGTCTCGACCGGCAGCCGACGCCCCGAGTCCACGCAGTCATAGATGAGGGATGCCTGCGCCGCGTCATCGGGGGCCGCGACGTAATGGTGGAGCAGCTCCGGCACCTGGAGGAACTGGCCGTTCAACCTCAGATCGTCGTCCAGGTCAGCCCGTTCTCACTCGGGGAGGACCGACCGTTTGCGCATCCGATCACCCTGCTGACCATGCCGAACCGAGCCAGTGTCGGATACGGTGAAATGCAGGGGCGAGGCTTTCTCCAACGCGAACCGGAGGCTCTTGCCGAGTGGGCCGGTGAGTACGATCAGCTGCAGGTCGAGGCGTTGTCCCGGGCAGCGAGTCGAGAGTTCATCCGGCAGGTTCGGAGGGGTTTTGAGGATGGATGACGTGGCAGGCATCGCTTGGCGGAAGAGCACCTACAGCGCCCAGGAAGGGCAGTGCGTGGAGGTGGCAGACGGCTTCCCCGGCCAGATGCCTGTGCGGGACTCCAAGGACCCCGAAGGCCCGGCCCTCGTCTTCCCAGCCGAGGCCTGGCAGTCCTTCGTCTCCGCTGTCCGCGCTGGCGAGTTCGGCACGGTCTGACGCAACTCACAGAACGCACGAGGCCCCAACTACCCAGGGCGGGTAGTTGGGGCCTCCGTTCTCTCTCAGCCGCTGACGCTGGGCGTGCCCGTCTCCAGGTGGCCGGTGAAGCGCTGCGACCAGCTGCCGTCGACGTCCACCGTGACGGTGAAGTCGTACCAACCGTTGGTGTAAGCCACCGCGTTGAAGAAGTCGCTGACGTTGCCGCCGGCCGGCACCTGGTACGTCCAGGGGCCGTCCGTCCGGTAGTTGTTGGAGGTGATGGTGAACGTGATCGGCGTGCTGCCGGAGTTGGCCATCGCGAAGTAGACCGCCAGCTTGCCGGTGCCCGGCTCGACCGCGTACGAGGCGGTGACGGCGGCGTTCTTGCCCTGCTGGGTGAGGTCGCCGGTGAAGCGGCGCAGGAACCGGTTCGGGCCGACCACGGTCAGGTCGTACTTGCCGTTGCCGAAGCCGTTGGTGCCGCAGTTGAAGAAGTCGGTGACGGGGCTGCCGGAATCGACGGTGTACTGCCACGGGCCGCCGCTGCGGTAGGCATTGGCGTAGGCGGCGAAGTGCGCGGCCCGGGCGGCTCCGTCGTTGGACATCTTCACCCAGACGTGCATGATGCCGCTGGCGTTGGTGTCCCAGTGGTCCAGGTTGGCGTTGGGCTGGTACGGCAGGGCACGGGCCGGACGGGTGCCGGGCTCCTGCGCGGGCAGCGCGTTGTTGCCGGGCGAGGGGTTGAGCATCGGGCCGCAGGTGGACAGACCGATGGTCTGCGAGGTGTCGGGCAGCGAGGGCATGCCGTACACCGGATTGGCGAAGTCGAAGATCGAGGTGAGGTCGCCGCAGACCTGGCGGCGCCAGGCGCTGATGTTGGGGCTGGTGGCGGGCGTGCCGAGGGCGGCGGTCCACACCTCCAGGAAGCGCAGCACCGAGGTGTGGTCGAAGGTCTCGGAGTTGACCCAGCCGCCGCGGCTCCACGGGGAGACGGCGATCAGCGGGACGCGGAAGCCGAGGCCGATGTTGGTGGAGTTGTAGAACTCGCCCGCGGTGCCGGCGGGCGCCGCCGGCGGCGGGACGTGGTCGAAGAAACCGTCGTTCTCGTCGTAGTTGATCAGCAGAACGGTGGAGTTGAACACGTTGGCGTCCGCGTTCAGGGCGTCCATCACCATGTGGACGAAGTGCGCGCCGTCCTCGGGGGTGGCGTAGGGGTGCTCGGAGGACTGCTGGTCGGCGACGATCCAGGAGACCTGCGGCAGGGTGCCGTTCAGCACGTCGGCCCTGATCGCGGCGGCGATGTCGTCCGGGGTACGGCCGGTGACCTTGGGCACCGAGCCCATGCCCTTGACGGCGAGCGGGCTGCCGGCCGCGGCGCCGGTGAACTGGCTGAAGTAGGCGAGGGCGTTGTCGCCGAAGTTGTCGCCGGCGTTCTGGTAGACCTTCCAGCTGACGCCGGCGTTCTCCAGTGCCTCGGCGTAGGTCTGCCAGCGCAGGTTGGACTCGGAGCCGCCGTCGTAGGCGGGGCCGCCCGCGGTGCCGGCGGGGTCGATCATCCCGCTCCAGTGGTAGGTGCGGTTGGGGCCGGTCGCGCTCAGCACCGAGCAGTGGTAGGCGTCGCAGATGGTCCAGTTGTCGGCCAGCGCGTAGTGGAACGGGATGTCGGCGCGCTGCAGGTGGCCGAGGGTGCGGACGGTGCCCTTGGCGGACACCCAGGAGTCCATCTTGCCGCCGTTCCAGGCCTTGTGCTGGTCGGACCAGGCGTGCGAGAGGTCACCGTTGCACTGCGCCGTGGTCTCCGGGGAGCCGCTGCTGCCCGAGGGGTTGAAGGCCCACGGGTACTGGCGGAAGAACAGGCCGTTCGGCTGGTTGAAGACGCTGTAGCCGCCGGATATCTGGATGGTGGCCTTGTCGGCGAAGCCGCGGACGCCCTTGAGGGTGCCGAAGTAGTGGTCGAAGCTCCGGTTCTCCTGCATCAGGATCACGACGTGCTGGACGTCGGTGATGGTGCCTGTCGTGGTGAGCGCGGTGGTGGAGGCGGTCGCGGCGGCGGCGCTCGGGGTGGCCTCCGCGGCGCCGGTGCCGACCGCCGCGAGACCGGCCGCGGCCGCTCCGGACAGCGTGACGAACTTCCTACGACTCAACTCGGCCATCAGCCCGGTCCGTCCCTTCACTGGCGATGTTGTGTGCACAACTCGAGGCCATCGATCGCGGAGCAGTCTCCACCGCGGCCGGAGCGGCCCACCAGATGCGTGCGCCAGGTTTGTCGGACTGTTCGTCCGGGTGTCACCGAGCGACGCCGGGCTGAACGCCCGGCTGATCCGTCGAGGAGGAAATGAGGCCGGTCAGCGGTCCTTGACCTCGATGCCCAGTGCATGGGCGAACTGCGGGGCCAGTTCCAGCAGTTGGCTGGAGCTGATGACCGCTCCGCGCAGCCCCTGGTGGCCGTCCGCGAGCCCGAGCCGGGCGGCACCGCGCAGGTCCGTCTTGCTCAGCGTGGCCCCACGCAGCCGGACCTCCTCCAGCGTCGAGCCGGGGAAGGAGACCCCGGTCAGCTTCGCCTCGCCGAAGTCCACGTCGCGCAGCAGGCAGTCCTCGAACACCACGTCCCGCAGCACGGCCGACCGCAGATTGACCGCCTCCAGCTTGCAGCCGCGGAACACCACCCGGCGCAGCGCCGAGCCGTACCCGGCGATCCCGGCCAGCACCCCGCCGACGAAGGCGCTGTCCTGCCACTCGGTGTCGCTCAGGTCGCAGGCCACCCAGCGACCGGCCTGCACCCAGACCTCGTTGAACCGGGCCTGGCGCAGCTTGACCCCGCTGAGCGAGACCCCGGTGAAGGCGCACTCCAGGAAGGCCGCGCCGGCACCCGACTCGTCGGTGCGCTCACCGCCGTCGAAGTGCGCGGTGTCGTACCGCGCGTCGGCGCGCAGCGGCCCGGTGTGCGGGCGCAGCAGCTCGGCGTACGGGAGGTCGGCGAGGCGGTCGGGGACGGAACGGGACATGGCGGCGGCACCTTGCGATCGGGGGCGGACGGTTCTCGTCCGCATGCTCGCACGCGGCACCGACAAGGCCCCGGACCGACCGCGGTGGCGTGCGGCCGGCCCGAGGGGTGCTCAGCGGATCAGCCGCGCGCCCAGAGCGAGTTGACCCGACTGCGCTCGGTGCCGTTCGGGTACGGGTTGGTGCAGGACGGACCGGGGCCGCCGCCCGACATCAGCTCGCTGCACGGACCGGAGTAGTGGTCCGGCAGGCCGAGCACGTGCCCGGTCTCGTGGGCCGTCACCCGGACCGGGTTGTACTGCCGGTTCTGCTGGTAGTCGAGGAAGATGTAGCCGCGTCCGTGCCCGTCGGTGCTGGCGTAGGAGCCGCGGCTGTCGTTGCCTTCGTAGTAGCGGAAGTCGGCGGCCGAGCCGGATCGCAACTGCACGTTGCTGACCGAACTGTTCCAGATCTGCGCGGCGTTGGCGATCTGGGTGCGGAAGGACGGGGCCGAGCTGGCGTCGTAGGTGACCACGACGGTGGCCAGGCCCGGGTTGGCGGCCTGCTTGGCCTTGGCGGAGGCCATCACGGCCTGGAAGAACGCCTGGTTGTCCGCGGCCTCGGCGGCCGAACCGGCGTACGTCGAGGCGGTGTAGCCCTGTACCGCCGGGGCGGCCGGGGCGGCGGACGCCGCGGTCGCGGGCAGCACGGCGAGGCCGGCCGCGAGGGCCAGGCCGAGGGTGGCGGACAGCAAAGATCGCTTCATGTGGGGGTCTCCGATTCCTGCGGTGCCGTGGCCGGTTGGGGGCCGGCCCTGGGGGACACCTGGCGAACGGGTGATGTCCCCAGAGCTTCGGGCAGCCCGGCAGGCGGGCGGATGATGTCAACCCGCGATAGCCCCGCCCAATACCCCGGCCACCCCGGGGATTTGAGTCGACTTTTCCTTGTCTTGACTTGCCCATGCCCCTGGCATTCCGTTCCGCCGGCGGCTAGGCTCCGGGGCGGGGAAGTACCCACTGCGGCGGGCCGCCCGTTTCCGGCCGGGCGGCCCGCCGCGCCCTGATTCGCCTGGCAGTACGGTCAGTTCGCGGGCGCCACACCGTTCACCCAGAGCGCGTCGACCTGGGCGCTCTCGTTGGCGTCGGGGTGCGAGTTGGTGCAGGACGGGCCGGGGCCGTGGCCGGACATCAGCTCACTGCACGGGCCGGAGTAGTCGTCGGGCAGACCGAGCACGTGCCCGGTCTCGTGGGCGACGATCCGGAGCGAGTAGTACTCCTGGGCCTGCTGGTGATCGATGAAGATGTAGCCGTGTCCGTGCCCGTCGGTGCTGGCGTACGAGCCACTGCCGTCGCCCTCGGTGTACGAGAAGTCGCCGGTGCCGCCGGTCTCCTGGAGCTGGACGTTGTGCACCGAGCCGTTCCAGATCTGCGCGGCGTTGGCGATGTCGCCGGCGAAGGAGGGGGCATTGGTGGTGTCGTAGGTGACGGTGACGGTCTGCAGCCACGGGTCGGCGGCCTGCCTGGCCTTGGCGGAGGCCATCACGGCCCGGAAGAACGCCTGGTTGTTCGCGGCCCTCTCGGCCGAACCGGCGTACGTCGAGACGGTGTTGCCATGGACCGCCGGTGCGGCGACGGCGGTGGCGGGCAGGGTCGCGAGGCCGGCGGCGAGGGCCAGGCCCAGGGTCGTGGACAGCACGGATCGCTTCATGGGGGCTCCGAGTTCGCGGTGCGCCGGCTCGCCGGACCGGTGGGGGCCGGACCCGACGGCGGCGGCGCACGGTGGGGGCCGCCCCGGCCGGACCGGGGCGGTGTGGTGCCCCGAGCTTCGACCCACCCGGGCCGGTCGCGGATGATGTCAACCGGCGATAGCCCGGCCGCATACCGGCGGGGGTCCGTCGTGCGGCCGGTCGCCCCGCCCTTGATTTCCTGTCATGTCCTTGGCGAGGCGGCGCAGCGACGTCTATGCTCCCGTCGTGGAGCTCGACGTGAGACACCTCCGGGTGCTGTGCGCGATCGCCGACACTGGCAGCCTCCGCAAGGCCGCGCTCCAGCTCGGCATGACCCAGCCCTCCCTCACCACCCAGCTGCACCGCATCGAACGGGCCATCGGCGGAACCCTGTTCACCCGCGAGCAGACCGGCAGCCGGCCCACCGCGCTCGGCCACTCGGTGCTGTCCCGGGCCCGGCCGGTGATCAGCGAGATGGCCGCGCTGGTGGCCGCCGCCCGGCAGGAGGCCTGGGACGCCGCCGGGCCCGGCCGACAGCGGCGGCTGCGCATCGGCAGCGTCGGCAGCCGGGCGGTCGCTGCCTGGCTGCGCCGGGTGCACGAGCGGCTGCCGGAGACCGACACCACCATCCACGTCGACATCTCCGCCAGCGCGTTGCTGCGGATGGTCGCCGCCGACCAGCTGGACGTGGCCTTCGTCCACGAGAGCGAGGGCTTCCCGCTGCGGGTTCCACCGGACGCCGAGCACCGGGTGCTGATGGCCCGGGAGCCGCAGTTCGTCGCCCTCGCCGCCGACCACCCGGCCGCCGCCCGTCCGGTCGTCCACCTGGCCGACCTCGCCGAGGACACCTGGATGGTGGACCCGACCGCCGACCACGAGTACGCGGCGATGCGCCGGGTGTTCGGCGAGGCCGGGCTCAACCCGCGGGTGGTGCAGGTGCGGGACAACGCCACCGCCGCCGAGCTGGTCGCCTCCGGCGAGGCGGTCCGCCCCTGCCAGCCGACCTCGCTGCCCGGGCCCGGCACCGTGGTCCGCCCGGTGCACGGGGACCCGCTCGCCGTCCGGCTGCTGTTGACCTGGCGCCCGCACGCACTCAGCCCGCCCGCCCTGGACGCGCTGTACGGCGAGCTGCGCGCCGCCTACCTGGATCTGGCCAAGGTCAACCCGGCCTACCTGGCCTGGTTGGCCCGTCACGAACCGATGCTGCTGGGGCGTCTCTAGAGCCCCGTCGAGGCCCGGCTCTCCCGGCTGTGGATCAGCACGCCCACCACGACCATCAACGCGCGGACCAGGCCCGCCGCCAGCACCCCGGAATGGCCGAACGCGGTGCAGGCCAGCACCAGCACCGCCCCGGCCGGCGCCACCGCCTGTGCGACCGGACCGTGCTTGGTGTGCCGGGAGTGCAGGTACCAGACCGTGAGCAGGTAGACCGCGGTGGGCACGGTGACCGTCGCGGTGGTGGCGGCCGTGTCGGAGAGGTCGACGTGGTGCGGGCGGGGTGCCGCGGCGGCGGGATCACTGGCCATCGGTGCCGCTCCGGGGATCGGGACGGGGTCGGGAGCGAGCCGGGAGGGCCCGCCGTCCCCGCGCATCCTGGCAGCGGCCCGGGTCCGGCGCACGCACCGGCGCGGTGCGTACGCCGGTGTGCACGCCGGGTCGTACATCGGCATGTGCGCCCTACGGAAACCCCGTTAGGAACCCGGGCGCGATGCCCTCGCATGCCCCTTTATCCTTGCCGTCAGCCGTAGTTGACGCTTCGGTGCGCGAACCGGGTGACAGCGCGACGGGTTTCCGGGCGCGCCCCGCGCGCTGTCCAGCGACCGGCCCCGGCGCCCGGCTAGATTCGTCCCCGGTTGGAAGCGGGCGCGGGCCTTGCGGGGCCCCATGACACGGGCGCGGCCTGCGGGCAACGCGGAAGGTCAAGGCCGGTGGCAGGACAGCGGGGGCGGCAGTGCCGACCTACCCGTGTCCGCACCACCGGCCTCGTGATCACCGCGCTGCTCGCCAGCGCCAGCCGTGCGGTCGCCCTCGCCGCCACGGCGGCCCCGGCTACTTCTCCCAGCCGATCTTGCTGTAATCGATACTGCCGAGGCCGAAGGCGCCGTAGTTGGCGAGTCCCTTGCGCGCCGCCGCCACGACCGGCCGCTGGTAGAGCTCGACGGTGTGGCCGAGCTCCCAGATCTTCGCGTCCGCCTGGTTGTAGAGCTTCGCGGCCTCCACCGGGTCGACCGTTCCGGCCGCCTTCTTCAGCAGGTCGTCGATCCCCTGGCTGCCCAGGCGAGACGGGTTCTGGAAGGAGTTGTCGCCGATCGGCAGGCGGAAGTTGGCCAGGCTCTTGGAGTTCGGGAAGGAGTCGGTGTTGCGCCAGCTCGCGAGGTCGAACTTGCCCGGGGTCACGTACTTGGCGAAGAAGTCGTTCGCGGGCACCTTGTCCAGGTCCACCTTGACCCCGGCCGCCTGCCACATCGCCACCGCCGCGGTCGCGAGGTCGAACTGCGCCTGCGGGGTGCCGTCGCTGAGCACCCAGTGGAGCTCCAGCGACTGGCCGTCCTTGGTGCGCGGCCCACTGCCGGACTCCCGCCAACCCGCCTCGTCCAGCAGCTTCTTGGCGGCGGCGAGGTCGAACTTGGCCCAGTCCCCCGAGTTGTCCTGGTAACCGGTCTGGTTGGGCATGATGATGTGGTTGCCGAGCGGCTTGAACTCCACCGGCACCCCGTTGTTGGCGATCTTGATCAGCGCCGAGCGGTCGAGCGCCCTGCCAAGCGCCTGGCGGACCTTCTGATCCGCCAGCGCGCCGTTGCCGCCGAAGGAGATGTGCTGCTCGTCCCACGGGCTGGCGGTGCGGATCACGGTGTCCTTGGCGTTCTTGAGCTGCCCGTACGCGGCGGCGGTGCTCGCCGAGGCGAGGTCGATCTCGTTGTTGAGGTAGGCCTGGATGCTCGCCGACTTGTCCATCACCCGGAAGGTGATCTTGTCGAGCTTGGCCTTGGTCCCCCACCAGGCCGGGTCCGGCACCAGACTGAGGGTCTGGGCGGTCTTGTCCGCCACGCCGATCTTGAACGGGCCGGCGGTGATCGGGATCTTCTCCAGCCAGCCCTTGTTGAAGGCGTCCGGCGTGGAGATGCCCGCCGCCGGGATCAGCGGGCGGAACAGGTTCTGCCAGTCCGCGTACGGCTGCGCGAAGGTGACCTTCACCTCGGTCGGGTCGGCGCCCTGCTCGACCGCGGAGATCAGCTCGTAGCCGGACGGGTCGTTGATGTTGTACGCCGGGTCCTTGCCGTTGCTGGTCTGCCAGTCCGCCTTGAAGTCCAGGTAGCTGAGCGGCTTGCCGTCCGACCATTTGGCCTTGGGGTTCAGCTTGTACGTGATCACCTGCGGCGAGGTCGAGGCGACCTTGGCCTCCACCAGGTAGTCCGGGTTCGGCTGGAAGGTACCGGAGGCGTCGGTGCCGAACAGCGCCGGCTCCACCGCGCGGATCAGGTCCACCGTGTCGGTGTAGGTGCCGCCGTCCACCTGGAGCGGATTCCACTGGGTGATCCACTGGTCCAGCTGGAAGCGCACCTCGCCGCCGTCCTTGACCTGGTCCAGCGGCTTGGCGTTGATGTCCTGGGAGTCCTGTCTCGGCGGCTCGCTCTTGGCCACGTTGTCGGCCGAGCCGCTCCCGCCCGAGGTGCACGCGGTGACGGCGAGCGCGACGGCGACGGCGAGAACGGCCGCCCGGCAGAGGCGGCGGGTCGGGGTGGAAGCGTCCATGAGGGTCCCCCTGAGATTCGTGGCAGGAGTCGGTTCGTGGCAGGAGTTGGGTCGCACGAGGCATGACCAGGCTTGAGCGTGGGCACTCAATCCGGCACCGAGCCAGAGGAACGTAACAGCGGATCAGATCCGCCACCAGGGGGAGGAGCGCACACCTGATCCAAAAGTCACGGGGGGCAATCCCGCCGCAACACCCCTGCCGTCCCCGGGTGGTTCACTCTGACCTGCGCTTTCCCCAACTCCCCCGCCTACCCCGCCACCTGACGCCCTGACCGGGCCACGACCGAAGGCCACCACCCGATGCCCACCAGACGCGTCGACCCCGCCCCCACCCCGGGCGGCCGTTGATGCTCCGCTACCTGGCGAAGCGGCTGAGCTACTACGCCGCGCTGCTGCTCGCCGCCGTCTTCCTGGCGTACGCGATCTCCGCGAGCGCCCTGCAGCCGCGCACCTACTTCGACGCCAAAGTCCCCCGCCCGTCCGCCGAGTCGGTCGAGCGCCAGCTCACCGCGCTCAACCTGAACGACCACACCCCGGTGGTCGAGCGCTTCGGCCACTGGGCCGACGGCCTGCTCCACGGCGACCTCGGCCGCACCATCCACGACACCCCGGTCAACGACGACTTCGGCCGCCGGGTCTGGGTCTCGCTGCGGCTGCTGCTGCTCGGCAGCCTGCTCGGCGCCGTCCTCGGCGTCGCCGCCGGGGCCTGGAGCGCCGTGCGCCAGTACCGGATCTCCGACCGGCTGCTCACCGTGCTGTCCTTCGTGCTGCTCTCCACCCCGGTCTTCCTGGTCGCGCTGTTCCTCAAGAACGGCGCGATCGCCGCCAAGGACGTGGCCGGCCACGAGGTCATCCCGTTCACCGGCTACGAGACCCCCGGGCTGGCCGGCGGCCTCGGCGCCCACCTCGCCGACTGGGCGCTGCACCTGCTGCTGCCCACCGTCTCGCTCGCCCTCGGCGGCCTGGCCACCTACAGCCGCTACCAGCGCGGCACCATGCTCGACGTGCTCGGCTCCGACTACCTGCGCACCGCCGAGGCCAAGGGCCTCACCCGGCGCCGGGCCCTGCTCAAGCACGGGCTGCGCACCGCCGTGATCCCGATGTCGACCATGTTCGCCTACAGCTTCCTGAGCATCTTCACCGGCGCGATCTTCACCGAGACCATCTTCGGCTGGCACGGCATGGGCGAATGGCTGATCCAGTCGATCAACGAACAGGACGTCAACTCGGTGGTGGCGATCAACCTGTTCACCGCCGTCGTCGTACTCGCCTCCGGCTTCCTGGCCGACACCCTGCACGCCGCCCTCGACCCGCGCGTGCGGTCCTGACCGGAGGTGATCCCCAAGATGACCGTCGTCACTGCCGAGCCGGCCGACTCCGATTCCCCGGCCGGGTCTTCCGGCTCCTCGGGCGATGCCGGGCGGCCCCCGGTCGCCGGACGGGGGCGGCTCGTGCTCACCCGGCTGCTCGCCGCCCGCGGCGCCGTGGCCGGAGCCGTCCTGATCCTGCTGCTGTTCGTGCTCGCCTTCGGCGGACCGTTCCTGACGCCCTGGGACTACGCCACCCCCGACTTCACCACGCTGCACCAACCCCCCTCCGGCGCACACTGGTTCGGCACCAACGGGGTCGGCCAGGACGTGTTCGCGCAGACCGTCCGCGGGCTGCAGAAGTCACTGATCATCGGGCTGCTGGTGGCCCTGTTCTCCACCGTGCTGGCCTCGCTGGTCGGCGCCTGCGCCGGCTACTTCGGCGGCTGGACCGACCGGGTGCTGATGTTCCTGGTGGACCTGCTGCTGGTCTTCCCCAGCTTCCTGATCATCACCATCGTCTCGCCCCGGCTGCGCGGCAGCGGCTGGATCGCCTTCGTGCTGCTGCTCGCCCTGTTCAACTGGATGATCACCGCCCGGGTGGTCCGCTCGATGACCCTCTCCCTGCGCGAGCGCGAATTCGTGCGCGCCGCACGGTTCATGGGCGTCCGGCCGCTGCGGATCATCAGCCGGCACATCCTGCCGAACGTCGCCTCCTTCCTCATCATCGACGCCACCATCGCGGTCGGCGGCGCGGTGATGAGCGAGACCGCGCTCTCCTACTTCGGCTTCGGTGTCCGCCCGCCCGACGTCTCGCTCGGCACCCTGCTCGCCGCCGGGACCAGCGAGGCCCCGGTGTTCCCCTGGATGTTCTACTTCGCGGCCGGACTGCTGGTGCTGTTCGTGCTCGCCGTCAACCTGGTCGGGGACGGGCTGCGCGACGCCCTCGACCCCACCGCCGGGGCGGCCGGCCGCTCGGGTCGTTCACGTCGCTCACGTCGTTTCGGCAGTTCCAGCCGTTCCGGCCGTTCGGGTCGTTCGGGTCGTTCACAGAGGAAGAGCCCGTGACCACTGTTGTCGAGACCCCGCTGCTCGCCGTCCGGGACCTGCGGGTGGACTTCGCCGGGCCGTGCGGCCCGGTCCCCGCCGTCCGCGGGGTGGACCTCACCCTTCGGCGCGGCGAGACGCTCGGCATCGTCGGCGAGTCCGGTTCCGGGAAGTCCGTCACCGCGCTGTCCGTGCTGGGCCTGCTGCCGGGCACGGCCCGGGTCGGCGGCTCGGTGCGCCTCGACGGCCGGGAGCTGGTCGGGCTGCCCGGGAAGGAGCTCACCGCGATCCGCGGCCGACGGGTCGCCATGGTGTTCCAGGACCCGCTGTCCGCCTTCACCCCGGTCTACCGGATCGGCGACCAGATCGCCGAGGCGGTCCGCGTCCACCAGAAGGTCGACAAGGCCACCGCCCGCCGCCGGGCCGCCGAACTCCTCGACCTGGTCGGCATCCCGGCGCCCGACCGGGCCCTGGACAGCTTCCCGCACGAGTTCTCCGGCGGCATGCGCCAGCGCGCGATGATCGCCATGGCCGTCGCCAACCAGCCCGACATCCTGCTCGCCGACGAGCCCACCACCGCGCTGGACGTCACCATCCAGGCCCAGGTGCTGGACGTGCTGCGCACCGCGCAGCGGGAGACCGGAGCGGCGCTGGTCCTGGTCAGCCACGACCTCGGGGTGATCGCCGGGACGGCCGACCGGGTCGCGGTGATGTACGCGGGCCGGGTGGTCGAAACCGCGACGGTGGACGAGCTGTTCGCGGCGCCGCGCCACCCGTACACGCTCGGCCTGATCGGCGCGCTGCCCCGACTGGACGGGCGCGGCGGCCCGCTGGTGCCGATCCCGGGCACCCCCGCACCGATGGCCGAACTGCCGCCGGGCTGCCCGTTCGCCGCGCGCTGCCCACTGGCGGAGGAGCGCTGCTCGGCAGCGGAGCCCGTCCTGGAGGGCGCCGAGGGGCACCTGGCCGCGTGCGTGCGGTCGGCGGAGCTGGCCGAGCGGCGGCCCGCGCCGAGCGAGGTGTACCCGGTGCCGGAGCTGCCGACCGCGACCACGGCCGGGGACCGCTCGTCGCGGGCGCCGGTGCTGTCGGTGAGCGGTCTCGGCAAAACGTTTCCGCTCCTCAAGGGCACGGTGTTCAAGCGCAAGGTCGGCGAGGTCTACGCGGTGGACGGGGTCGACCTGGACCTGCGGGAGGGCGAGACCCTCGGCCTGGTCGGGGAGTCCGGCTCCGGCAAGTCCACCACCCTGTTCGAACTGCTGAAGCTCGGCGCCCCGGACACCGGCCGGATCGAACTGCTCGGCCGCGACACCGCCCGGCTCACCCGGGCCGAGGCCCACCGGCTCCGGGCCCAGCTGCAGATCGTCTTCCAGGACCCGATGGCCAGCCTCGACCCCCGGATGCCGATCGGCGACATCGTCGCCGAACCGCTGCGCGCCCAGCACGCCCCGCGCACGGAGATCGCCGACCGGGTGCCCGAGCTGCTGCGCCAGGTCGGCCTCGCCCCGGACCACGCCGTGCGCTACCCGCACGAGTTCTCCGGCGGGCAGCGCCAGCGTGTCTCGATCGCCCGGGCGCTCGCCGTCCGGCCGAAGCTGCTGGTGCTCGACGAACCGGTCTCCGCCCTGGACGTCTCCATCCAGGCCGGGGTGCTCAACCTGCTGCAGGCGCTCAAGGCCGAACTCGGGCTCTCCTACCTGTTCGTGTCGCACGACCTCTCGGTGATCCGGCACCTCGCCGACCGGGTCAGCGTGATGTACCTCGGACGGACGGTCGAGCAGGGCGAGGTCTCCGCCGTCTTCGACCACCCCCGCCACCCGTACACCCGGGCGCTGCTCTCCGCCGTCCCGCTGCCCGACCCCACCGCCGAGCGCGCCCGCGATCGCATCCTGCTCGCCGGGGACCCGCCCTCCCCCACCGAGCGCCGCACCGGCTGCCCCTTCCGCACCCGCTGCCCGCTCCACGCCCGGCTCCCGGAGACGGCCCGGGCCCGGTGCGAGCGGGAACGGCCCTCGCTCGACGCCGACCGGGCGGAGGGGGACCACCAGGCGGCCTGCCACTATCCGGAGGAACCCATGAGCTGATCACCGAGTCGATCACCCTCCGCAACCGCTCGAATGCGATTCGGCGGATCGGGTCGGCGGCGTGTACTGTCTTCCACGTCAGCAAGCGCCGCTAGCTCAGTTGGTTAGAGCAGCTGACTCTTAATCAGCGGGTCCGGGGTTCGAGTCCCTGGCGGCGCACAGACAGCCGGAAGGCCCTTCGCGAAAGCGGAGGGCCTTCCGGCGTTTCCGGATCGCGGCACCCCGGCCCGGCCAGCGACACGACGGCCGGCCACGGAACCGCCGATCGCCCTGGCGGTGCGGCGCGTCGAGGCGGGCCGCTGAACGTTCAGCGGGTGTCGAGGACGGCGAAGGCCACCGCGTCCGGGCGGTCGAACATCACCAGGTGCCCGGCCGGGGCGGTCGTGCGGTAGTCGGCACCGAGCAGGGCCGCGAGTTCCCGCTGCTCGGCGAGCCAGTTCTCGGTGCGGCGGTTGCGGCAGCCGTCGTCCGAGGCCAGCACGGTGATCGGCAGGTCCTCCGGCAGCGGCCGGGTGCGCCGCAGTTCGTCCAGCTCGGCGGCCATGTCGAGGTAGCGCCCGTACTCCCGGAGCAGGGCACGCAGGGCCCGGCCGGTGCGGTAGCAGTGCCGGGCCAGCGGCGCCGGGGCGAGGTCCTCGCGGCGGACGGTGGACCGCCGGGCCATCGCCCGGCGGGCGGTCGGGCCGAGCAGGTACGGCACCGCCAGCGCCCTTGCGGCGCCCGCCACCGCCCGGGCCGCCAGGTCGCGCGCGACGGGTGCCGGGTACGGGCGGGCCGCCGGTTCGACGCTGCCGTCGACCAGCACCAGTCCGGCGGCCCGCTCGGGGTGCAGCCGGGCGAAGGCCTCCACGTGGAGGCCCGCGAGCGAGTGGCCGACCAGGGTGCAGGGGCCGCCCAGCCCGAGGCCGTCCAGCACCGCCAGGATCCGCCCGGCCTCGCCGGCCGCCGTCGGGGCGGGCCGCCCGGTGGCGGGCTCGGCGGCGCTCAGCCCGTAACCGGGCCGGTCGAAGCGGACCACGGTGCGGTAGGGGGTGAGGAACGGGACCACGAGGTCCCAGTCGAACCAGCTGCTGCCGAGGCCGCCGGTGAGCAGGCAGGCCGGGCCGTCGCCCTCGGTGCGGACGTGCAGCGCGACGCCGTCGACGCGCAGGAAGCGCGCCTGCGGGTCGGAGGCGGTCGGGCCGGTGGGCACGGTTCCAGCCTAACCAGCGGCGAACTCCGCCCCAACCAGGAGGAAACGGACGTCCGGAGCACCGGGCGGAGCGGGAGTGGTTCGGGGCACCCCTCGGGACCGTGTATTGTTTTCCAGGTCAGCAGGCGCCGCTAGCTCAGTTGGTTAGAGCAGCTGACTCTTAATCAGCGGGTCCGGGGTTCGAGTCCCTGGCGGCGCACAGACATTGGGGAGCCTCTCGCAGCAGCGAGGGGCTCCCCGATTTTTTGGCCCTCGACGTCCGTTTTGCCTGTGATGTCGGTCTCGATTGCCGTTCCGGCGGAGCCATTCGGCCCGCGCGGCTCGTCCTGGGCAGTAAACCGGAATCGGGACAGAGGTCCCCGACCCCCGATGTCCCCGTCTGTGCAGGCTGGCCTGGTCCGCCCGCAGGAAGGCCGCGCCATGTCTGAGAACACCCAGGGCGGCGGCCGCACGCCGTCGATCAGTCTCCGGCCGGTCAAGCGGTTCAAGCGCTCCACCGGTCCGGCCGGCGGTGCGGCGGGCGGCAGAAAGCCGCGCCGGCCCAAGCGCACCGGCTGGCGCCGACTCATACCCACCTGGCGGATGACCCTGCTCGGTCTCGCCGCGTCCCTGCTGCTCGGCGTCGGCCTGTTCGCGCTGGGCGTCGCGCTGGTGAAGGTCCCGGACGCGCACGCCGCCGCGACCGCGCAGAGCAACACCTGGCTCTACTCGGACGGCTCGGTGATCACCCGCACCGGCCAGATGAACCGGCAGAACGTCGGCCTGGACAAGGTCTCCCCCGCCGCCCAGCACGCCGCGCTGGCCGCCGAGGACCGCAACTTCTACAACGAGGGCGCGGTCAACGTGCAGGGCCTGGTCCGGGCCGCCCTCAACACCGCCAGCGGCGAGGGCACCCAGGGCGGCTCCACCATCACCCAGCAGTACGTGAAGAACACGTACCTGAGCCAGCAGCAGTCGATCACCCGCAAGGTGAAGGAACTCTTCATAGCGATCAAGGTGGACGCCACCGAGAGCAAGGACGAGATCCTCTCCGGTTACCTGAACACCTCCTACTACGGCCGCGGCGCGTACGGCATCCAGGCCGCCTCCCAGGCGTACTTCGGCATCGACGCCTCCGCGCTCAACCCGGCCCAGGGCGCCTACCTGGCCACCCTGCTGAACGCCCCGAGCGCCTACGACGTGGCCACCACGACCCCGGCGGGCAAGCAGAACGCCGTCAACCGCTGGAACTACGTGATGGACGGCATGGTCAAGGAGGGCTGGCTCTCCGCCGACGAGCGGGCCAAGACCACCTTCCCCGACGTCAAGGACCCGCAGCCCAACCCGGGCCTGTCCGGCCAGTCCGGCTACCTGGTGGACGCGGCCACCCAGTACCTCACCTCGAACGGGGTCATCAGCGAGACCGAGCTGGCCAAGGGCGGCTACACGATCAAGCTGAGCATCGACCCGAGCCGCCAGCAGGCCCTGCAGGACTCCGTCCAGGCGCAGCTGCACGACACCCTGAACCCGGACAAGCGGAAGAAGGACGCGGCCGCCCAGGCCGGCGCCGTCTCGGTGGACCCGAAGACCGGCGCGGTCGTCGCCCTGTACGGCGGCCTCGACTACGTGAAGCACTACGTGGACAACGCGACCCGGCGCGACTACCAGGCCGGTTCGACCTTCAAGGCGATCGCCCTGGCCGCCGCCTTCGAGAACAACGCCAAGACCCAGGACGGCCGGACCGTCACCCCGCACACCGTCTACGACGGCACCAGCGGCCGCAAGGTCCGCGGCGGCAAGGGCACCCCGTACGCGCCGCCGAACGAGGGCGACAAGAGCTACGGCCAGATCAGCCTGCAGCAGGCCACCGACTGGTCGGTCAACTCGGCCTTCGCCCAGCTCGCGCAGGACACCGGGCTGCAGAAGGTCAAGGACACCGGTGTCGCGCTGGGCCTGCCCGGCAACACCCCGGGCCTGGACCCCGTGCCGTCCATCCCGCTGGGCGCGGCCACCCCGAGCGTGCTCGACATGGCCGGCGTGTACGCCACGCTGGACAACGGCGGCAAGCAGATCACCCCGTGGCTGGTGCAGTCGGTGGACCACGGCGGCGAGGCCGTGGCGCTGCCCGCGCACAAGACCACCCAGGCGATCAGCGCGGACACCGCCAACGAGGTCACCTCGATGCTCCAGGGCGTGGTGAGCGACCCGGGCGGCACCGGCTGGCGGGCGAAGGCACTGGGCCGTCCGGTGGCGGGCAAGACCGGTACCACCGATGACCAGAAGTCCGTCTGGTTCGTCGGCTACACCCCCGAGCTGGTCACCTCGGTGGCGCTGTTCGGCCAGGACCCGGGCACCGGCGCCCAGGTCAGCCTGAGCGGCGTCGGCGGGATCGACGGCGCGGCGGGCGGGCAGTACCCGGCGCAGATCTGGACCAGCTACATGAAGGCCGCGCTCAAGGGCCAGCCGGTGAGCGACTTCGCGGCCCCGGCGGACGGCGACGGCTCCGCGGGCGCGACCGACCTGCCGACCGCCCCGAGCACGCCGACCACCGCCCCGTCGACCGGCGCCGCCACCCCGGGCACCGGCGCGGGCACCCCGTCGAGCGACAACTCCGGCGGCAACACGTCGGGCGGCAACGGCTCCGGCTCCGGCTCCGGCTCGGGCTCCGGCTCGGGCTCCGGCTCGGGCTCCGGCTCGGGCTCCGGCTCGGGCACGGACACGGGCTCCGGCGGGGCGACCACCGGGCCGACCGCTCCCCCGACCAGCCAGCCGACCACCCAGCCCACCTCGCGGCCCACCGGTCGGCCGACCCCCCAGCCGACGCCGACCACCGGTCCGACCACGGGGCCGACCACCGGTCCGACCGGCCAGCCGACCGGCGGAACGGACGCGCTCTCGGGGGCGGGGGCGGGCGGCTGACGTTCGGGGGCCTCGGGTTCCGGGGTCCTCGGGCCCCGGAGGCCTCGGGTGGGTGAGTGCGCCGTTGCGGACAGTGGACAGCAGGACCGAACGACGAAATGGCGCCTTACCGAAGCGCCGGTCCGACTGTCACAATGCGTCGGTGCAAAGCTCAACGGCCTCGCCCACCCACCCTTCGGGCAGAACCCTCGGTCTCGGCCTCGCGCTGGTCTCCGCGTTCGCCTTCGGCGGCTCCGGCACTGCGGCCAAGCCGCTGATCGAGGCCGGGCTCTCACCACTGCACGTGGTGTGGCTCCGGGTCACCGGCGCCGCCGTGGCCCTGCTGCCGATCGCCTACCGGCACCGGGACGCCGTCCTGCGCCGCCCCGGCCTGCTGCTCGGCTTCGGCCTGCTCGCCGTGGCCGGCGTCCAGGCCTGCTACTTCGCGGCGATCTCCCGCATCCCGGTCGGCGTCGCGCTCCTCATCGAGTACCTCGGACCGCCGCTGCTCATCGGCTACGTCAAGTTCGTGCAGCGCAAGCCGATCACCCGGGGCGCGGCCATCGGCGCCGGCGTCGCCGTGGCCGGACTGGCCTGCGTGGTCGAGGTCTGGAACGGCCTGAGCTTCGACGCCCTGGGCGTGCTGTTCGCCCTCGGCGCGGCCTGCTGCCAGGTCGGCTACTTCGTGCTCGCCGACGCCGGCCGCCGGGGCGAGCGCCCGGTCCACCCGATGGCCGTCAGCGCTTACGGACTGCTGATCGGCGCCGTCCTGCTCACCGTCCTCACCCGGCCCTGGCAGGCCGACTGGAGACTGCTCGGCGGATCCGTGGTGATGAACGGGCACACCCTGCCCGCGCTGATCCCGGCCGCCTGGATGGTGCTGGTCGCGACCGTGCTCGCCTACCTGACCGGCGTGATCTCCGTCGGATACCTCTCGCCGCCGATCGCCGGGGTGGTGGCCAACCTGGAGGCCGTGGTCGCCACCGTGCTGGCCTGGGTCCTGCTCGGCGAGCACCTGGGGCTGCCGCAGGTCGCGGGCGGTCTGCTGGTCCTGGCGGGCGCCTTCGCCGCGCAGATCAGCAAGCCGGCGGCGGTGGAGACGGGGGCGGCGGGCCGAAGCGGCGGTGCGACCGAGGTGGTCGCCGGTGCCACCGCCCCGGGTTCGGCTGCTTCCGGTGCTGCTCCGTCGGGTACTGCTCCGTCCGGTTCCACCGCCTCCCGGGCCGTCGGAACCGCTCAGGAGGGCCGGGAGCGGGTGGCCGCCGCCGAGCGCGGGGTCAGCGGCCGGTCCAGCCGAACCAGTCGAAGTGATTGAGCGGCCACACGACGGCTGACACCGGACCGACCACATTGTCCACCGGCACGGCGCCGCCGCCCGGGCCCTGCCGGTGGTAGCGGGAGTCCGCGGAGTCGCTGCGGTGGTCGCCCTCGACCCAGATGTAGCCCGCGGGCACCTTCACCGGACCGAAGTCCAGGCCCGCGCAGGAGTCGTCGCCCGGGTGCAGGTACGGCTCGTCGACCTTCTTCCCGTCGACGGTCAGCGTGGTGCCCGTGCACTGCACGGTCTCGCCACCGGTCGCTATGACCCGCTTGACCAGGTAGTTGTCGTCCTTCGGAGGCACCAGCCCGACGAAACTGAGCACCGAGCTCACGGCGTTGGTGAACGGGTTCGAGTCGACGGGCTGCGGCGGCAGCCAGTTCCCCGGGTCCTTGAACACCACCGGCTGCCCCGGCTCCGGCTTCCAGCCGGTGAGCGGCGCGAGCTTGTTCACGCCGACCCGGTCGCCGACCCGCAGGGTGTTCTCCATCGAGCCGGACGGGATGGTGAAGACCTGGAACAGACAGGTCTTGATCAGCAGCGCGACCACCAGCCCGATGACCACCATCGCCGGCAGCTCGATCCACCACGGCCGGGGGCGACGCGCCGAGCGACGCGCCTTGCGACCGCGCGGACCGCCGGCCCGGCGGCGGGCCTCGGCGCGGCCGCCGGGGGCGTCGGTTACGCCCGGGGCATCGGAGGCACCGGCTGCGCCGCTGGTGTGCCGGGTGTCCTCGACCTCCTGCACGCCGGGATCACCGAGGGCTCCGCTGGGCGTTTCGGGCAGGTTCACCGCCATCGTCGCTGCTCCACCTCTCCGGCTGGGGAAACCTGCACGCTACGCCAACCGGGGAGCCTCACGAAATCCGGCATTTAGCCGCCCCCGACATCACGGGTGGCCGCCCCCGACATCACGGGTGGCCGCCCCCGACATCACGGGTGGCCGCCCCCGACATCACCGGGCGGGAAGCCTCCGCTCGGGGTCGCCTCCAGGGGGTCGCCTCCAGGGGCGCCTTCAGGCGCGGGCGATGGCCTCGTGGTGACGGATGACCTCGGCGATGATGAAGTTGAGGAACTTCTCCGCGAAGACCGGGTCGAGCTTGGCTCCGGCGGCCAGCTCCCGCAGCCGCTCGATCTGGTCCCGCTCCCTGGCCGGGTCGGCCGGCGGCAGCTTGTGCTCGGCCTTGAGGCGGCCGACCCGCTGGGTCGCCTTGAAGCGCTCGGCCAGCATGTGGACCACCGCGGCGTCGATGTTGTCGATACTCTCGCGCAGGCTGGTCAGCTCCGCCCGCACCGCGTCGTCGATCCCCTCGGGCACGCCGGCGTCGGGGGTCGTGGGCTGGTCCGTCATCGGGGCGGCTCCCGGTGTCTGGGGTGGGCGCCCGGCTGTACGGCGGCCGGGCTCGGGCCCGGGCAAATCTAACAGGGCACCCGCTCCGGACCCGCACCGTTGGCCGGAACCGTCCGGCATCCGGACAGCCCGGTGGGACCGCCTCATCGGGCCGCCGGGGTGTCCGGATGCCGACGGGCCGTCCGACGCCCTGCCCCGGCGCCCGGCCCCGGGGCGGGGCTGCCCGTAGGCTGGTGCGTGCATGACCGGAAGTGACGACTCAGCAGTCCCTCAGTAGTGGAGGAACCGATCGTGGCAACCATCCGCACCGCCCGTACCGCCTGGGAGGGCAACCTCCTCAACGGCAAGGGGCAGGTGACCTTCGCCTCCTCCGGGATCGGCGAGTACCCCGTCTCCTGGCCGGCCCGCGCCGAGACGCCCAACGGCAAGACCAGCCCCGAGGAACTCATCGCGGCCGCCCACTCCGCCTGCTTCTCGATGGCCCTCTCGCACGGCCTGACCCAGGCCGGCAACCCGCCCACCAAGCTCGACACCCAGGCCGACGTCACCTTCCAGCCCGGCACCGGCATCACCGGCATCCACCTGACCGTCACCGGCGACGTACCCGGCCTGGACGAGGCCGGCTTCGTGAAGGCCGCCGAGGACGCCAAGGCCAACTGCCCGGTCAGCCAGGCCCTGACCGGCACCACCATCACCCTCACGGCCCAGCTGGCCTGACCCTCTCCCCCGGCTCGTCCGGGGCGCATCCGGCCACGCCCCCGGCGCGCAACCGGCGCCCGGGGGCGCGGCCTCGGCGCGCGCGATCCCGGCGCACCTCACGTGCTGCGTACCAAGGGCGCCCGAACGTTCCGCCACGCACGATCACAAAGGGGACGAATCACCCTGGCGGCGGTCACCGCGCGTTGTCGTCGCGTCCTATGATCGGCCGAAGCGCCCTGTTCTTCACGTGGGTCCCCGCGCGACAGCGCCCCACGGCGGTCGCCCCGCAGCGGACCGGCTCCGAGGACCGTGACAGAGCGCGGAGCCGGCCGCCGGAGTCCCGACCGGCCTGGCGAACCATCGTCAAGCGTCAGCAGCGGACGGGAGCATGCCGTGCCGGGCCAGAACGAGGGGGCCGACGCACACCACCCAGGCGTGCGACACGAGGAATCGTCACACCACCGCCACCTCACCGCGCCGGTCCTCGATCCGGCTTCCGCGCCCTCGGCTGCGTCGGCTACCGCCTGCGGCACCCTGGAGGCCCCCGAGGTGCTGCTCTGCCCCACCTGCTCGGCCCCGTTGACCGGCGGCACCCGTCGGGGCGCCGCCGACGCCCCCGGCCGGGAGGGCGGCGGCAGCGACCGGCTGCTGGCGGCGCTGCGGGCCAGCGAGTCCCGGTTCCGGGCCGCCTTCTGCGACGCCGTCATCGGCATGGCCCTGATCGACCCCGAGGACCGGATCATCGAGGTCAACCCGGCCTTCGCAGCGCTGATCGGACGGGGCGTCGGCGAACTGGTCCGCACCCACCTGCACGAGATCATCGACCCGGAGGGCATGCCGCCTCGGCTCTTCACCGAACTCGTCCACGGTGAGCGGGAACGGTTCCGCGTGGAGAAACAGCTCAAGCACCGCGAGGGCCACACGGTCTGGAGCAAGGTGACCGTCTCCCTGATCCGGGACGGCGCCGGGCAGCCGCTCTACACCCTCGCGCTGGTGGAGGACATCACCGAACAGCGCCGGCTCGGCGACCGCCTGGAGTACCAGGCCCTGCACGACCCGCTGACCCGGCTACCCAACCGGACCTTCTTCTTCGAACGGCTCGACGCGGCCTGCCTCACCGGCACCGAGGCCCCCGGAAGCGGCGGGGGCCCCGACCGTCCCCTGCCGGCGGCCGACGGACGCCGGGTGGGCGTCTGCTACCTGGACCTCGACGGCTTCGCGGCGATCAACGAGACCCTCGGCCACCACATCGGCGACCAGCTGCTGATCGCCGTCGCCGGCAGGCTGCGGGGCGGGCTCGCCGAACGCGACGCCCACCTGGTGGCCCGGATGGGGGGCGACGAGTTCGCCGTCCTGGTCACCGACAGCATCGGCAGCGAGCAGCTGACCGCGCTCGCCGGACGGATCCTGGAGGTACTGGAACGTCCCTTCGACGTCGCCGGGCACCGGCTGGTGATCACCGCCAGCGTGGGCGTCGTCGAACGCTCGGTGCACGAGACCACCCCGACCGACCTGGTCAAGGACGCCGACGCCACCCTGTACTGGTCCAAGGCCGACGGCCGCGCCCGCTGGACCCTCTACGACCCGGACCGCGGCGCCCACCAGCTCACCCGCCAACTGCTCGCCACCGCGCTGCGGCCGGCCCTGGAGCGCGGCGAGTTCAGCGTCGAGTACCAGCCTCTGGTCGGCCTGGCCGACGGCGCGGTGCACGGCGCCGAGGCCCTGGTCCGCTGGCGCCACCCCCGCTACGGGACGATCTCCCCGGACCGCTTCATCCCGCTCGCCGAGGAGTCCGGCGCGATCGTGCCGCTCGGCAGCTGGGTGCTGGAGGAGTCCTGCCGTCAGGCCAAGCAGTGGCTCACCGAATTCCCCGACACCGAGACCTTCGTGAGCGTCAACCTGGCGGCCCGGCAGATCTGGGACTCCGACGTGGTGGCCGACGTCGCCCGGGTCCTCGAACGCACCGGTCTGCCGGCCCGACTGCTCCAGCTGGAGATCACCGAGAGCGCCCTGCTCGGCCCCGGTGGGCGCCCGCTGCAGGCCCTGCAGGCGCTGGCCGACATGGGGGTGCGGATCGCGATCGACGACTTCGGCACCGGTTACTCCAACCTCGCCTACCTCTCCCGGCTGCCGGTGCACGTCCTGAAGCTCGACGGCACCTTCATCGAAGGCTTCCGCGACCCGGCCCCGACGGACCGCCCGCCCGTGCCGGAGCTCCGCTCCCGCCGCAGCGACGCCGACGAGCAGATCGTCGGCGCGATGGTGCAGCTGGCCCACACCCTCGGCCTGACCGTCACCGCCGAGGGCATCGAGAGCGCCGCCCAGGCCGAGCGGCTGCGACTGACCGGCTGCGACACCGCCCAGGGCTGGTACTTCGCCCGGCCCGGCGAGGCCGAGCTGGTCGCGGCGATACTCCGGGAGGGCCGCCCCACCCCGCACGGCCGGTAGGGCACGGGCGGGGCGGGGCGGTTTCCGCCGGGGCGGGGTGCGGCAAGGAGGTTGCCGTCAGGCTGCTGCCGTCAAGCTGCTGCCATCAGGCGGTCTGCCGTCAGGCGGTCTGCCGTCAGGCCGTTGCCGTCAGGCCGTTGCCGTCAGGCCGTACGCCTCGGCGATCAGGCCGTAGGAGCGGAGCCGGGCCTCGTGGCCGTGGATGTGCGAGGTGACCATCAACTCGTTCACCCCGGTCCGCTTGCGCAGGGCCTCCAGGCCGTCCGCGACCTGCCCCGGGTCGCCCAGCACCACGTTGTCGAGCCAGCTGTCGACGAAGTCCTCCTCGACCGGGCTGTACGGGTACTCCTCGGCCTCCTCCGGGGTCGGGATCGGGCCGGGGTTGCCGCGCCGGAGCCGGAGCATGCCGAGCGCGGCGGAGCGGGCGAGACGGCGGGCGGTGGGCTCGTCGTCGGCGGCGACGGCGCCCACGCCGATCAGCGCGTACGGCTCGGTGAGCACGTCGGAGGGGCGGAAGGACGTCCGGTACAGGTCCAGGGCCGGGATGGTGTTGGCGCTGCTGAAGTGGTGGGCGAAGGCGAACGGGAGGCCGAGCCGGCCCGCCAGCTGGGCACTGAAACCGGAGGAGCCGAGCAGCCAGATCGGCGGGCGGCCCTCGCCCTTGGGGACGGCGGTCAGCCGCGCGTACGGGTGGCCGGCCGGGAAGTCGCCGTCGAGGAAGTGGGTCAGCTCGGCGAGCTGCTGCGGGAAGTCGTCCGCGCCCTCGGCGAGGCCACGGCGCAGCGCCCGGGCGGTGGCCGGGTCGGTGCCGGGGGCACGGCCGAGCCCGAGGTCGATCCGTCCGGGGTGCAGGGCCTCCAGCAGGCCGAACTGCTCGGCGATGGTCAACGGGGCGTGGTTGGGGAGCATGACCCCGCCCGAGCCGAGCCGCAGCGTGGTGGTGTTGGCACTGAGGTGGGCGAGCAGGACGGCCGGGGTCGAGCTGGCCACCCCGGGCATGCCGTGGTGCTCGGCCACCCAGAAGCGGTGGTACCCCCACTGCTCGGCCCGGCGGGCCAACTCGGTGGTGGCGGCCAGGGCTTCGGCGGGCGTGTGGCCGACGCCGACGGTGGCCAGGTCGAGGATCGAGAGCGGGGCGGGTGCCGTGCCGCGGGCGCTGCCGCGGATCGCCGCGCCGATCGGCGGCTCGGTTCCGTGCTCCTGCTGGTCCTCGGTGGTCATGCCGTCCGCCCTCCTGGCTGTTCTTGATCCGGCTGCACTCCGAGCCGGCCGTCCTGGGCGGCCGCACGGGTCGCGGACGGCCCGGCGGTCGCTCCTGCCGACCGGGGTCAACCACGCTTCCCGGCTCGCTGTTCCCAGCGGGCCCGCCCGATCCGGGTGCGGTTCGACCGTTCCGCCCGGTACCACCCCGCACGGCCGACCGACCGCTCGATCGGCAGAGAGCCGGCGATCGGACACGGATGGCGACTTCACGCCAGGAACGGAAGCCGCCGGCCCCGGGGCTCGCGATCCGCGACCGGCATCCGGCAGGCTGGTGATCAGGAGCGGGTCACCCAACGGGATCCGCGTTCCGCCAGCAAGATCGCCGGGCTGGACCAGCGCCGAACGATCCCTGCGAGCCCCCGGCGCGGCACCCCGCCCCGGGGGCTCGTGCCGTTTCCGGCCGCTCCGCCCGGCCGCCTCTGCCCCCGGCCCGCCCTCTCCCGGGAGCACTGCCTCGACACCGACGACGGCCCGCCGCCGCTTCGCCGACGCCCGCGCCGACAGCACCTGCCGTGATCCTCCGCATACCGGGGTGCTTCATGGCATGAAAAGTCGAGGCGCTAGCGTTGGCCGTAAGCAGCCACCTGCTCCCCCGGGCGGCGTGGAGGGAGTAAGGGCCTTGAACTTCGTGGCGGCGATCGGATCCTCGTGGATCTGCGCCCTGGCGCTGTTCGCCGTGCTCGGCGACGCCCTCCTCCCCTTCATCCCGAGCGGGACGCTGGTCATCCTGGCCGTGCTCAAGACGGAGCAGGTCAGCGGCGCCCCGGTGCTGCTCGCCCTCGGCGTGGCGGTGGCCTCGTTCCTGGGCGACGTCCTGCTGCTCCACCTCGCCCGACGCGGCGCCCCGGTGCTTCAGCGCCGGCTCGCCCGGCGCCCGAAGCTGGCGGCCAGCGTGGCCCGGGTCCAGCAGTCCCTGATCGAGCGCCCGCGCGGCGGGGCGGCCGCGATGGTGGTGGTCGCCCGCTTCGTTCCGGCCGGGCGGACCGTCCTGGACCTGGCCATCGGTCACTCCCCCGCTCATCCGCACCGCTTCCTGCACTGGTCGGCGCTGGCCGCGCTGGTCTGGGCCGCCTACATCGTGACGCTGGGTTGGCTGAACAGCCACTGGTTCAACACGGCCTGGCTGAGTCTGGCGGTCTCCTGCGCGGCGGCCACCGCCATCAGCACCGCGATCGCGCGAATAGTTCGCCGCAACCGGCGGCTGGCCGCGCTCTGACCGGCCGACGGAGCGGCGGTACCGTACTCCCCTGACATCGCGCAGTGCGATGCGTCACAGGACCGCAACAGATGACCGATCCCTGCAGCCCAGCCGGGTGCGCCCGGCGTGTTGACTGTCGTCGGGAGCTCGGCGACCCTTGGTGGCTGCCGTGGGACATGACATGCTAACGGCGGAATATTCATCAATTGCCTGATTTGACCGGTGCGGCCCGCGGCCGCCCTCACCACCGGCATCGGCACCCAGGGGAGACCATGACCAGCATCTCGCGCAGGACGGTGCTCAGTGCTACCGCCGCGACCGCAGCCCTCGGCGCGGTCGCCGCCTGTTCCAGCGGCGGATCCGGGTCAGGGCAGAACTCCTCCTCCCCTTCCTCCGGCAGCAACAACGGCGACGCCAAGACCGGCACCTCCGACCCGACCCAGGCCGTGGTCCCCAAGGGCACCCCGATCGGTGACGGGTCCAACGCGGACACCGGCCCGCAGCCGAACCAGCCCAAGGCCGAGAAGCTCAAGCCGGGCGAGCGGCCGCCGCAGTTCGTGGTGTTCTCCTGGGACGGCGCGGGCGGCACCGACGACGGCCAGTTCCCCCGCTTCCTGAAGCTGGCGGAGCAGTACAAGGCCACCATGACCTTCTTCCTCTCCGGGATATACGCCCTGCCCAAGGGCAAGTCCCAGCTGTACCACCCGCCGAAGCACGCGGTCGGCGCCTCCGACATCCCGTACCTGTCGGACGGTGCGGTGAAGAGCACCCTCAAGCTCGTCAGCCAGGCCTGGCTGGCCGGGCACGAGATCGGCACCCACTTCAACGGGCACTTCTGCTCCAGCCGTCCGGACAAGAACGGGGTCAACATGTGGACCCCGGAGGACTGGCAGAGCGAGATCGACCAGGCGATCGCCTTCGTCACCCAGTGGCGGACCAACACCGGCTTCACCGACGTCGACCCGCTCCCCTTCGACTACAAGAAGGAGCTCATCGGCGGCCGCACCCCCTGTCTGGAGGGCCAGAAGGCGCTGCTGCCGACCATCGCCAAGCTGGGCTGGAAGTACGACGCCAGCTCCGCGGGCGGTCTGCAGATATGGCCGCAGAAGGTGCAGGACGGAAAGGTCTGGGACTTCCCGCTGCAGTCCATACCCTTCCCCGGGCACACCTTCCAGGTCCTGTCGATGGACTACAACATCCTGGCCAACCAGTCCGCCGGCAGCACCAAGGGCGACCCCGGTAAGTACGACGAGTGGCGCACCCAGGCCACCAACTCCTATCTGGCGGGCTTCGAGCGCGCGTACAACAGCAACCGCGCGCCGTTCTTCATCGGCAACCACTTCGAGCAGTGGAACGGCGGCATCTACATGGACGCCGTCGAAGAGACCCTCAAGGCCGTCGCGGGCAAGCCCGAGGTCCGGCTGGTCTCCTTCAAGCAGTTGGTCGAGTGGCTGGAGGCGCAGGACCAGTCCACTCTGCGCAAGTTGCGCACCCTCAACGTCGGTCAGGCTCCGGCCGGTGGCTGGGACGGCTTCCTGGGCGCGGCGGGCTGACCCGCCGGAGCGCGGAGCAGTCGGTGCCGGGCCGAGGCCGGTACGGCCGACGGGTGTTCGCGCCCCGCCGGCCGTCGTCGTCGGTGTCCGGCCGGGCCGCCGGGGAGCGGGTGCGGGGCCGCACCGGTGCCGAATTCGCCGCACTAGCACCATCGCAAGCCGCAGTGGCCGGGAACCGTAGTATCTTCACGCTTGCGCGGTGGTCATTCCTCCGATCGGTTGCGTTCACCGTTGCCCTCCGGGAGAGTTGAGCGAGCCAAGGATCCCGCATACCCGGAGGGGAAGCTGGGTAGTGCACCGGGATCCAGCATTCGAAGCCGCCACGCCGCCCCACAACTCAACCGGTCGCACACACTCCAGGTACTGGAGGTCACGTGCTGGACGGCCCGGGAACCGCCGGATGGACGGCGGTTCGCCGGGCCGTGTTCTTCCCGGGTGACTTCGGGGCGAGGCGCAGCAACGCCGAGCACAGCAAAGCAAGGCGCAATACTCCGGGGGGAGCAGTTATGACCACGCCGTTCTCGCGGCGAAAGGGCGACGGAACAGCCCGCCACGGGCGCAGCCGGGGCGCAAGCAGTCGAGGCGCCGGCGATCGAGGCGCCGGCGGTCCGAACGGTTACGACCGGGCCGCCGAGCAGCTGGACGAGGTGGTCCTGCGCGCCGTACCGGCGCCCGAAGCACCGTACGACTACGGCCACTTCAGCCGCCTCGCCGGCCCGGCGGTCGATCCGGGCGAGGACCGGGAGCTCGGCGGCGGTGTCTACCGGCCGGAACCGGGCAGCACCGGGCGACCCGCGGGAACAGCCGCCCCTTACCGCATCCAGTACCGCAGCCTGTTACGCCACGAGCCGCACCGGATCCGGGCCGCCCTGCTGCTGGTGGCCGCCCCGCTGCTGGAGGCGATCCTGCTGGTCTGGCTGCTGCTGCCGGAGCACTGGCCGGAGCGCCCGGACGAGACCAGCACCCTGGTGCTGCTCGGCGACAAGGTGATGATCGGGATCATCGCCGTGGTCGAGGTGTTCCGGCTGGTCAACGTCGTCTCCAACACCCACGCGACCCTGGTCGCCCGTGACCCGATACCCGTGACGCCGGAGTCCGGCACCCGGGTCGCCTTCCTCACCACCTGCGTGCCGGGCAAGGAGCCGCCGGAGATGGTCCGGGCCACGCTGGTCGCGGCCCGCGCCGTGCGGCACGAAGGCCCGTACGACGTCTGGCTGCTGGACGAGGGAAACGATCCTGCAATGCGCGCCCTCTGCACGGAGCTGGGCGTTCGCCACTTCAGCCGCGCCGGCCGGCCGCACTGGAACCGGCCGAAGGGCCGCTTCCGCGCCAAGACCAAGCACGGCAACTACAACGCCTGGCTCCAGGCGCACGGCGACGACTACGACTTCTGGGTGTCCGTCGACACCGACCACGTTCCGCTGCCCGACTTCTGCGAGCGCATGCTCGGCTACTTCCGCGATCCCGACGTGGCGTTCGTGGTCGGCCCCCAGGTGTACGGGAACTACCGGAGCTCGGGTTCGGCCGTCACCAAATTCAGCGAGAGCCAGCAGTACCTCTTCCACGCCCTCATCCAACGCGCCGGAAACCGTTACGGCGCACCGATGTTCGTCGGCACCAACAACGCCGTCAGAATCCGTGCGCTCCAGTCGATCGGCGGGTTGTACGACTCCATCACCGAGGACATGGCGACCGGTCTGGAGTTCCACCGGAGCCGGAACCCGGAGACCGGGGACCGCTGGAAGTCCGTGTACACCCCGGACGTGCTCGCGGTGGGCGAGGGCCCGTCCTCCTGGACCGACTTCTTCTCCCAGCAACTGCGCTGGAGCCGCGGCACCTACGAGACCCTGCTCACCCGGTACTGGCGGGTCATGTGGCAGCTGTCGCCCGGCCGGCTGCTCAACTACTCGCTGATGGTGGGCTTCTACCCGATGGCGGCGCTCACCTGGCTGCTCGGCGGGGTGTCCAGCGTGCTCTACCTGGGCTTCGGCGCCTCGGGCGTCCACGTCTCCTCGGAGATCTGGATGATGCTCTACAGCGACGCCGCCGCGCTCCAACTCCTGCTCTACACCTGGAACCGCAAGCACAACGTGAGCCCGCACGAGCCGGCCGGCTCCTCCGGGGTCGCGGGCATGCTGATGTCGGCGCTCTGCGGCCCGATCTACGCGGCCTCGCTGCTGCAGGCGCTGGTACGCCGCCGCAGCCGCTTCGTGGTGACGCCCAAGGGTCGTGAGGCCAGCGCCGACCGACTCGGCACCTTCCGCTTCCACCTGTTCTGGACGCTGGTCTTCGGCGGCGCCGTCGCCGCCTCCTACTACACCGGCTACGACCACGTCGCGATGCGGACCTGGGCCTGCATCGCCCTGGCCCTGACCCTGCTGCCGCTCCTGATCCTGGTCGGCGACGCCGTCCGCCGACGCCGGACCCGGCCCACCGCCACCCTCACCGTGACCGGGGACCCGGCGGCGACCCCCAAGGTCGTCCTGGAGAAGCGCCACCCGCGCCACGCCCACACCGCACCCGCGCAGGCAGTACCCGCACCGGCAGTACCCGCACAGGCGACGACGGCGCTCGACAGCCCGACGCTCACGCTCCGCCTGGCCGCGCCCGACACCCCGACGGTCACGCTCCGCCTCGTCCCGCCGGACGACCTGGCACCCGACCACGCCGAGAGCGGCACCCCCGCCCACTGAACCACCCCGCCCGCCTCCCGAGGGGAGCACCACCTTGAGGATCCACACGACCGGCCGCGCCAAGCGCTTCGCCCTCGGCAGCACCGTCGCGCTGACCGTCGCCGGGATGAACGCCCCGGCCGTCCTCGGCTTCGCCGGCGACCAGTACCACAGCTACGTGATCAACCGCCCCGAGTACAAGGCCCGGTACGGCCACTGGCAGACCCTGACGCTGCCCGCCGAGTTCCGGGTCAACGCCGTCCACGCCACCCTGCTGCGCACCGGCAAGGTGCTGATCGTGGCCGGTTCCGGCAACGACGAGAAGCAGTTCAACGCGGGCAGCTTCAAGAGCCTGCTCTGGGACCCGGCCAAGAACACCTACAAGCTGATACCCACCCCGGCCGACATGTTCTGCGGCGGCCACACCTCCCTCCCGGACGGCCGGGTACTGGTGGCCGGCGGCACCCAGCGGTACGAGAAGCTGGACGGCACCGTGAAGAAGGCGGCCGGGGTGATGCGGGTGCGCAACGAGAGCCCGGAGCGCGACCGCACCTTCCCCAAGGGCACCGTCTTCGTCGCCCCGAACGGCCGCGAGTACGCCAGCACCGTCCCGGTGACCGTCCCCGCCGCGACCAAGACCGGCTCCGGCAAGCAGACCGTGGTCACCGCGGGCGAGCAGCACGTGTTCGTCGAGGCACTCGGAGAGGGCCCGGACTACGTAACCAACTCCCCGGCCCAGTACCGGATCAAGGGCCTGACCGGCACCGACGCGCACAACCTGTACGGGCAGAGCGAGAAGCTGACCCTGGACAAGCAGGAGTACCAGGGCATCCGCTCCGCCTTCGAGTTCAACCCGGACACCGAGCTCTACGAGCAGGTCACGGACATGGCGCACGCCCGCTGGTACCCGACGCTGACCGGGCTGGGCGACGGCCGGGTGGTCACCGTCTCCGGGCTGGACGACACCGGGGAGATCCTCAACGGCAACGACAACGAGGTCTACGACCCGAAGACCAAGACCTGGGCCAAGGCCCCCGACCGCTACTTCCCGACCTACCCGTCGCTCTTCCTGACGGCCTCCGGCAAGCTCTTCTACTCGGGCTCCAACGCCGGTTACGGCCCTGCCGAGAAGGGTCGCGAGCCCGGCGTGTGGGACCTGTCGAACAACAGCTTCCAGCCCGTCCCCGGCCTGCGCGACCCGGGTCTGACCGAGACCTCCTCCTCGGTGCTGCTGCCGCCCGCGCAGGCGCAGAAGGTCATGGTGCTGGGCGGCGGCGGGGTGGGCGAGTCCCCGCTGTCCACGGCCCGCACCGACATCGCCGATCTCTCGGCCGCCAAGCCCTCCTTCACTCCGGGCCCGGACCTGCCGGCCGGCGGCACCCGCTACCTCAACAGCGTGATCCTCCCCGACGACACCGTGTTCACCACCGGCGGCTCCAGCGGCTACCGCGGCCGGGGCGAGAGCGACCTGCTCAAGGCGCAGGTGTACCACCCGGATTCCAAAAGCTTCACGACCGCCGCCGAGCCCACCGTCGGCCGCGACTACCACTCCGAGGCACTGCTGCTGCCGGACGGCCGGGTCGCGGTGCTGGGCTCCAATCCGCTCTTCGCGGACAAGGCCGAGACCCAGCCCGGCGGCTTCGAGCAGCGGATCGAGATCTACACCCCGCCGTACCTCTACCACGGCGACCGCCCGGAGGTGACGGCCGCGCCGGGGGCGGCGAAGCTCGGCGGCACCCTCAGGGTCGGCGCCTCCCGACCGGACGCGGTGACCACCGCCAAGCTGATCCGGCCGAGTTCGGTGACCCACGTGACCGACGTCGAGCAGCGCTCGGTGGCCCTGGACATCACCGGGCGCACCGCTGACGGGGTCTCGCTCACCCTCCCGGGCAACCCCGATCTGCTGCCGCCCGGCTGGTACATGCTGTTCCTGACGGACGCCGCCGGCACCCCGTCGGTCGCCCGCTGGGTCCTGGTCACCGGGTAGCGGCTCGCCGCGTACGAGGTCGCCCGGGTGGTCGGCGCGGCGGCTCAGCGCGCCGCCCGGGCCAGCCCCAGCGCGTACGGCAGCCAGAACTCGCCCGCCCGGGGCTCGCCGCGGCCGCACTCGCCGTCGGACTCCCCCGGGTTCTTGATCCACAGGTAGGCGTCGACGTTCGGCCGCCCGGTCTCGGTGGTCGGCGGCTCGCCGAGCGCCCGGCCGGGCGGGTTGCACCAGGCGTCGGAGCCCAGCGAGCCGTTGCCGCTGCGGCTGGTGTCGATGACGAAGTGCTTCCCGCCCAGGGCGGCGGAGAGCCGGTTGCCGTACGCCGTGTTCCGGTCGGTGGGGTAGAAGTTGGCGACGTTCACCGCGAAGCCGTCCGCCGCGGCGATGCCCGACTTGCGCAGGGCGCCGGCCAGGTCGTCCGGGTCCTGCGCCCAGCCCGGGTTGCCCGCGTCCAGGTAGACCCGGACGTTCGGACGCTTCTTCAACTCCTGGACGGCGAAGGCCAGCAGGCCGTACCGCTCGGTGGCCAGGTCGCCCTTGACCCCGCAGGTGTCCAGGGTGTGCGCGACGGCGTCCGGCTCCAGGACGACCCAGGCCTTGCGGTCACCGAGGGCCTGGGCGACGCCGGTGATCCAGGAGCGGTAGGCGGCCGCGTCGGCGGCGCCGCCGGCCGAGTACTGGCCGCAGTCGCGGTGCGGGATGTCGTACGCGACGAAGACGGCCGTCCGGTCCGCCTCGGCGGCCCGGCGGCTGACCTGCTCGGCGATCTGCTGGGCACCCTGTTCGCCCAGCCACTGCGAGGAGGGCCGGCCGGCGATCCGCAGCAGGGTGTCGGCCTCCGCCGTGCGGCCCTGGCTGCGCAGCGTGGCGACCTGCCGGGCGGCGTTGGTCTGGTCGGAGACGTAGAAGGCCTGGCCGGGGAGCTGGTCCGGGCCGCCGGGTTCAGCCGTCGCGCTGGGGACCGCGACGCTCGGCGCCACGACACCGGGGGCGGCCTTCGGGGCGCCGCCGTCCGAGCCACCGCAGCCGGAGACCACGAGCGCCGTCAGGCCCGCACCCAGCGCGGCCCACCGAATCGTTCCCGCCCGTCCCACCCCGCGCACGTACCGCCCCTTTGAGCCGGCCCCGCCCCTGGACCGGTCCGGCGACCGGTCGGCACCAGCTAAGCACACCCGGCCCCGGCCGACGGCCGACAGCGGTGAACGGCAAGTGGCCGTGGACGAACGGGAATCCGATCCCGTCCGCCCACGGCCACCGAGCCCGGGCCCTGCGTCGATCCGGCCCCGGCCGGACGTCAGCCCTGCTTCAGGTCCGGCACCCGCCAGTCGATCGGCTCGCCGCCGAAGCCGTCCAGCGCCGCGTCGATCTGCGAGAACGGGCGGCTGCCGAAGAACAGCTTGGCGGACAGCGGCGACGGGTGCGCGCCCTGCACCACCACGTGCTTCTCGGTGTCGATCAGCGGCAGCTTCTTCTTGGCGTAGTTGCCCCACAGCACGAAGACCACCGGCTCCTCGCGCGCGCTCACCGCCTTGATCACCGCGTCGGTGAACTTCTCCCAGCCCTTCGCCTTGTGCGAGTTGGCCTCGTGGGCGCGGACCGTGAGCACCGCGTTGAGCAGCAGCACACCCTGCTCGGCCCAGTGCATCAGGTAGCCGTTGTCGGGTGCGGGGACGCCCAGGTCGGCGTCCAGCTCCTTGAAGATGTTGCGCAGCGAGGGCGGCGTCTTCGTCCCGGGCAGCACCGAGAAGCTCATGCCGTGGGCCTGGCCGTCGTCGTGGTACGGGTCCTGACCGAGGACGAGCACCCGGACCTTCTCGTACGGAGTGGCCTCCAGCGCGGCGAACTCCTGGCCGCTCGGCGGGAACACCTGGTGCTGCGCGCGCTCGGCCGCCACGAAGGCCGCCAGCTCCGCGAAGTACGGCTTCTCCGTCTCGGCGCCGAGCACCGCGCGCCAGGACTCGGGCAGCTCCAGCCCGCCGCCCTCGCCGGCCTCGACCACGCCCGTCTCGACCGTGTCCGTCACGACATCTACCTCCCACACCGCGGCTGCCGCGCCGCCTGCCCTCTTACACCCCGAACGCTACACAGCCCCACCGACAACTCAGTCCGCAGGAGCCGCCCCGGCGGCCGTGGCAACGGCGGCCGCCCGCACCACCCGGGCGTGCTCCACCGCGTTGAGCAGCACCAGCAGCCCGGCCAGGGCCACCAGCACCACCAACGCCGGCAGCCGCACCATCACGGGCAGCAGGCCCAGCACCACCACCGCGGCGACGATCCGGGTGGTCGAGACCCGACGGAACATCATCCAGCGCGTGTAGCCGAAGGTCAGCAGGTACAGCCCGCACCCGCCGTACAGCAGCGCCACCGACCCGGCGCCGAGCGCCTGCCGGGGGTGGGCCACGGTCTCCTCGAAGCCGACCGCGACCCCGATCACCCCGGCGGCCAGCGCCAGGTGCCCGTACTGGAAGATCCGCCGGACCACGTCCCGCCGCGAGTCGGCGACCTCCACGGCGTGCCGCATCGCGTCCGCCGCGAACACGAAGTACTGCCACCACAGGCCCGCCGAGATGGTGAACGCGGCGGCCACCGCGGTGAGTTCGGCCGCGTCCAGCCGGGCCCCGGCCGCCGAGGCGCCGATCCCGACGATCGACTCACCGAGCGCCACCAGCAGGAACAGCCCGAACCGCTCCGGCATGTGCGCCGGGTGGTACGCCACCGTGGCGAGCTGTCGCCGGAACACCAGCGGCGCGGCCAGGTCGCAGAGCGCGGCCACCGCCCACAACGCGAGCCGCGGCCCGTCCGACAGCAGCCCGCCGGCCAGCAGCAGCGGCCCGCTGACCAGCACGCCGGCGCCGTACGGGCCGCTCCAGACGCCCGGGAGGCGGACCAGCAGGAGCAGCAGCACCACCCGGGCCAGCCAGTACGCGGCGCCGAGCAGCAGGCCCCGCCGCCCGTACGCGCCGGGGATGGCGAGCGCCATGAACAGCCCGGCCAGGCCGACCAGCAGGATGCCCAGGCGGTCGCGCTGGTTGTCCACGTCCCGGATGTTGGCCTGCACGGTGGTGCCGACCCAGCACCAGTACACCGGCACGAACACCACCAGCGCCCGGATCAGGCCGCCGGCGTCGTGCTGGTGGTGCAGCAGCCCGGAGACCTGGGTGATCGCGAAGACGAAGACCAGGTCGAAGTAGAGCTCCGCCCAGGTGACCCGCTTCTCGCCCGGCTCCTCCGGGTCCCCCGTCGTACTCATCCGCGCCCTGCCTCCCCGACCCCACGAACCCGACCGGCCCCGCGGAACGGGGCGGCCCCACACAACGAAGCGGCGTCACCGAGCGAAGCGACCCCACCGAACGAAACCGCCCCGCCCCGGCGCTCGGCCGGAACGGGGCTCGCGACAGCACCGCAGAGGCTAGACCAGGTCGACCAGGTCCGCGATCGACTTGACCACCCGGGTCGGCCGGTACGGGAAGCGCTCCACGTCGGAGGCGGAGGTCAGCCCGGTGAGCACCAGGACGGTCTCCATGCCCGCCTCCATGCCCGCGACGATGTCGGTGTCCATCCGGTCGCCGATCATCACGGCGGTCTCCGAGTGGGCCCCGGCGGTGTTCAGCGCCTCGCGCATCATCAGCGGGTTGGGCTTGCCGACGAAGTACGGCTCGACGCCGGTCGCCTTGGTGATCAGGGCCGCGACCGAGCCGGTGGCCGGCAGCACGCCCTCGGTGGAGGGGCCGGTCTCGTCCGGGTTGGTGCAGATGAACCGGGCGCCCTGGTTGATCAGGCGGATCGCCTTGGTGAGCGCCTCGAAGGAGTAGGTCCGGGTCTCGCCGAGGACCACGTAGTCGGGGTTGTTGTCGGTCAGGACGTAACCGGCCTGGTAGAGCGCGGTGGTGAGCCCCGCCTCGCCGATCACGTACGCGGTGCCGTTCGGGCGCTGGCTCTTGAGGAACTTCGCGGTGGCCAGGGCGGAGGTCCAGATGCACTCCTCCGGCACCTCCAGGCCCATCCCGGCCAGCCGGGCGCTGAGGTCGCGCGGGGTGTAGATCGAGTTGTTGGTGAGCACCAGGAAGGGCTTGCCGGACTCCCGCAGCCTGCGCAGGAACTCCTCCGCCCCGGGTATCGGCGTGCCCTCGTGGATGAGGACACCGTCCATGTCGGTCAGCCAGGACTCGATGGGCTTGCGGTCTGCCACGTGCGTGTCTCCCGAAGTGTTGCAGCGTCTTGCGTGGGGCCCTGACGCGGCACAGCCTAATCCGCGCAGGTGGCCGGGGACAGAACGTCCCGCTGGACGGGATGCGACGATCGGACGGCGGAAACCGGGAGCAACCGGGCGGCTCGTGATTGAGTGGGCCGCATGAACCCGCAGACGACCTCCCACCGCGTGCCCGATCGAACGCTGCGGGTCGGCCTGATCGGCTACGGCCTGGCCGGCTCCGCCTTCCACGCCCCGCTCATCGCCACCACGCCGGGGCTGCGACTGGACGCCGTGGTCACCGCCAACCCCGAGCGCCGCGAGCAGCTGCGCCGCGAGCACCCCGACGCCCGCGCCGTGGACACCCCCGAACAGCTGCTCGCCGACCCGGACACGCTGGACCTGGTCGTCATCGCCTCCCCCAACCGCACCCACGCCCCGCTCGCCCGCGCCGCCCTGCAGGCGGGCCTGGCCACCGTGGTGGACAAGCCGCTGGCCGCCACCGCCGCCCAGGCGCTGGAGCTGTGCCGACTCGCCGAGGCCCGGGGCGTCCTGCTCTCGGTCTTCCAGAACCGGCGCTGGGACGGCGACTTCCTCACCGCGAGCCGACTGGTGCGCGGTGGCGCGCTCGGCCGGGTGCACCGCTTCGAGTCCCGCTTCGAGCGCTTCCGTCCCAAGCCCAAGCCGGGCTGGCGCGAGCTGGCCGATCCGGCCGAGGTCGGCGGCACCCTGTACGACCTGGGCAGCCACCTGGTCGACCAGGCGCTGACGCTGTTCGGGCCGGTCGAGACGGTGTACGCGGAGATCGACGTGCGCCGCGACGGCGCGGTGGTGGACGACGACGCCTTCCTCGCCCTCACCCACGCCTCCGGCACCCGCTCGCACCTGTGGACCAGCGCCATCACCCCGCTGATCGGCCCCCGGCTGCGGGTGCTCGGCGACACCGCCGGGTACGTCAAGCACGGCATGGACCCCCAGGAGGCCGACCTCCGGACGGGCCGGCGCCCCGACGGCGGCCACCCGTGGGGCGCCGACCGGCCCGAGCAGTACGGCACCCTGGGCAGCGACGAGTCCCCGATCTCGCTGCCCACCGATCCGGGCGACTACCCCGCCTTCTACGCCGGCATCGTCGCCGCCCTGACCGTCCCCGGCACCCCGCCCCCGGTCGACCCGCGCGACGCGGTGGCCACCCTCACCGTCCTGGAGGCCGCCCGCGCCTCCGCGGCGACGGGGACGGCGGTCCGGCTGAACTGACAGGAAGCCGCACGACATCCCGGGCGGCGGCCCTGGCGGAGGAGGTCGAGCGCGACGGACCGGCCGCGCTCACACCCCGATGACCTCCACCGCCGAGCCCAGCCCCCGGAAGTCCGCCACGTTGCGGGTGTACAGCGGCAGCCCGTGGGCCGAGGCGATGGCGGCGATCATCAGGTCTATCCGACGCGGGCGCGGCTGCCGTCCGGCGGCGATGGTGAGGGTGACCAGCGTCCCGTAGCGGGCGGCGGCGGCCGCGTCGAAGGGCAGCGGGTCGAAGTCGGCCATCGCCGCGCCCAGTACCTCCAGCCGGGCCGCCCGGCTGACCGGGTCCCGCGCCATCGAGACGCCCTGCTGCAGCTCGGCGAAGGTGATCGCGGTCAGCTCCGGCACGGCCGGCAGGTTGGCGGGGTTCAGCAGCGCCAGGTCGATGTACACACAGGTGTCCAGCACCCCGGCCGGCCGCCGCCGGGGCGCCCGGCGGCGCTCAGCCACGCCGCCGCTCGAACGGGTCGTCGCCCTCGTCCCCCACCAGCTCCTCGGGCCCGAAGTACTCCTCGGCCTCCTTGCGCAGCTGCTGGTAGTCCACCCGTGGCAGCTTCACGTGCCGCGCCACCAGCTCCTCCGCCGTGAGCCGTCGCCGTCCGGACACCGGCCGCAGCTCCGCGACCTCGACCCCGTTCCTGGTGATGTGGAAGGTCTCCCCCGCCTCCACCGCGTCCATCACCGCGGCGGAGTTGTTCCGGAACTCCCGCTGGGTAATCGTCCTCATCCATCCACGGTAGCCCCGCGTAGCACCGGCGGCTACACCTCGCACGGCACTGCGGGAACCCGACAGGTCGTAGGATCGTCCTGCTGAACGTCAGGAGCCGGGAACACACCGAAGGGGGGCACGCCGTGGGTGTCGTCGCGATGCTGCTGGGCCTGCTCCGGGTGCTGACCGGACAGTTGGCGACCGACGGTGGCGCACTGGCGTCCGTCGCCGCCGTGGCGGCCATGGTCCTGGTGGCCGGAGCGGTCACGGGGGCGTTGGCCGGGACGCGGCTGTTGGGGGCGCGGGCGCCGGCGGCGGTGCGCAGCGGGGTGCTGCGACGTCGGGCGTTCCGTACGGCGTTCCTTCCGCAGCGTGATCCGGACGCCCGGGGCAGGCGACGCCCCAGGGCGCCGGGGGCGGCCCTGGCGGCCGCGTAGATCCGCAGTTCCTCCGTACGGCTCCCCGTACGTTTTGCGTACGGCTCGTACGTTTTTCGCGGCCGTCCTCCGCCGATCACTCATGTCCTGAGACCCCGGAGGGCTCGCTTCACCATGTCCGCTCTGTCTGTTCTCGACCCGGCCGTCACCGTCGCCCACGCCGTGGTCTCCGCCATCGCCCACGTCCTGCCGACCGCGCTGGCGATCGTCCTGTTCGTCCTCGCCGTACGGCTCTGCCTGCACCCGTTGGCGCGGGCGGCGGCGCGCGGGGAGAAGGCCCGTTCGAAGCTCGCGCCGAAGGTCGCCGAGCTGAACAAGAAGCACAGGAACAACCCGGAGAAGGCGCGCGAGGCGCTCGCGGAGCTGTACCGGAAGGAGCAGGTCTCGCCGTTCGCGGGCTGTCTGCCGATGCTGATCCAGATCCCGTTCTTCTCGGTGATGTACCGGCTCTTCACCACCCCGAACGACCTGCTGGACCACACCCTGTTCGGGGTGCCGCTGGGCCTGCACGTCGGGAGCGCGCACGGCGCCGGGCAGTTCGCGGTGTTCGGGCTGCTGTACGCCGGGCTGGCGGCGGTCGGGTACGTCAACTACCGCCGGGCCCGGCGTGCGGCGGCCGCGCAGACCACCCCGCAGCCGGGGGCGTCGGTGCTGCCGTACCTGTCCTTCGTCTCGGTGCTGTTCGCGATGCTGGTGCCGGTGGCGGCCGCGCTCTACCTGCTGACCACGAGCGTGTGGTCGGCCTCCGAGCGGGCCTGGCTGTACCGGGGCGGGGCGCCGGTCCCGGCGACCGCGCTCGCGGTCTAGCCCGGTCTAGCCCGCGGGCCCGGGAGTCCGGAGGCCCAGAGGCTCAGAAGTGGCACAGCAGCTCCGGGAAGGCCGTGAGCTGCAGCGTCGCCTCGTCCGGGCCGAGCTCCTCGTGCTCCAGCACCCAGGTGTGCTCGTGCGGGATGAACACGGTGCGCAGCCCGGCCCGGCAGGCGGGGGCGATGTCGGACTTGGGCGAGTTGCCGATCATCCAGGTCCGCTCGGGGTCGAGGCCGAGCTCGGCGGTGAGCTGCCGGTAGGTGTCCACCGACTTCTCGGCCACGATGTGGATGCCGCGGAAGTGGTGGTCGATGGTGGAGGCCGCCACCTTGGCCCGCTGTTCGTCCTGGTCACCCTTGGTGAGGAGCAGCAGGTGGTGCCGCCCGGCGAGGGCGGTCAGGGTGTCGGCGACGCCCGGGATCAGCTCGATCGCGCCGCGGTCGGTGAGCGGGGTGAGCAGCTCGTCGATCCGGGCCAGCTCGGTGGCGGTGGGGGTGCGGTCGGCGTTGAGGTGCTGCAGGCAGTCGGCGAGGCTCTGCCGGAAGACGGCGGCGCCGTAGCCGAGGGCGGCGGCGTTGGCGGCCTCGATCCGGTCGAGCAGGGCCCGGGTGGCCTCCCGCTCGGCCGGGGCGCAGACCCAGTCCAGGAAGCCGTCGATGACTCGCTCGAAGAGGACGTTGTTCTCCCAGAGGGTGTCGTCGGCGTCGAAGATGAGGGTCTGGTCGGTGTGCATCGGATTCCTTCGGACAGGCGGGACGGAGTTCGCAGGAGAAGGACGGGGTTCACGGGAGAAGGGGGTTCAGGAGAAGGAGGTTCAGGCGAGCAGGCGGGCGGCCCGGTCGAGGGTCTCGCGGAAGTTCTCCTCGGTGGTCCGCCGCTTGGCCTCCTCGATGCCCAACCACTCCAGCGGGGAGGCCGGGTTCTCCGGCCGGGCCTCGTCCGGGGTATCGGTGGCGAGCAGGAAGCGCAGGTCGGCGTGCTCGTGGGCGGGCTCGACCGGCGAGGCCGGGACGGGCACCACGGCGAGGTGGACGAGGGCGGCGTCCGGCCAGGGGGTGAGGTCGGTCAGGCCGGTCTCCTCCAGGCCCTCGCGCAGCGCGATGTCCAGCGGCAGGCTCTCCCCCGGGTCGCCGTGGCCGCCGACCTGCAACCAGGCCTGCTGGCGGACGTGCCAGCGCAGCAGGACCCGGCGGGTCGGCGGGTGGACGATCAGCGCGGAGGCGGTGAAGTGCAGCGGGGTGCCGCGGTCCCACGCGTCGGGAGCGCCGACCCGGGCGCGGGCCCGGGCGAGGTCGGCGGTCTCCACCGGGCCCTGTGGCCGGTGGTCGTCCAGGAGTCGGGCCAGGTCGGGGCTGTGCGGCGCGGCGCCCGTGGTCACCATGATTCTGCTCTCCTCGTTCCGCCCCGGCGCCGCGTCGAACCGCGTCAACCGGCTTGCGGGAGCGGGCGATCGGGCCCGGGTGCTCCGGTTCCGGTGAACCCGCGAAGCCTAGCCCGGGGCTCTTCGGCCGGCCCACCGTTTTTCTGCCGCTCACCGGCTCGTCACCGCCCGCTCCACTGCCCTTCCACCTCCTCTGCACCGCCCTCTCCGCTCTCCCGTTCACCGCCGAACGGGCTGGTCACAGCAGTGCTCCGGAGGCCGTAGCCTGTGGTGATCGTTTCGGGACAGGTGGAGGGATGTCGTCATGGTGGCTGCTCCGGCGCTCGCCGAGTTGCGCGAGGTGTGCCAGCCGCAGGCCAAGCTGCAGAGCCGCAACGGTGAGCACTGGGCGGGCCGGCTGTACATGCGGGCCATCTCGCTGCGCACCACCCGGCAGCTGGTGCGGACCTCGGTCTCGCCGAACACCCTGACCTGGGTGATGGTGGTGTGCGGGGTCGGCGGCGGCGCGGCCCTGCTGATCCCGGGCCTGACCGGCGCGGTGCTGGCGGCGGTGCTGTTCCAGCTGTTCCTGCTGTTCGACTGCGTGGACGGTGAAGTGGCGCGTTGGAAGCGCCAGTTCAGCATGGCCGGGGTGTACGTGGACCGGCTCGGCGCCTACCTGGCGGACGCCGCGCTGATGATCGGCGCCGGTGTCCGGGCGGCGCGCGGCGGCTCGGAGCTGTGGGTGTCGGCGGGCCTGGCGGCCGCGCTGGGCGTGGTGCTGCTGAAGGCCTCGACGGACCTGGTGGACGTGGCCCGCGCCCGCAGCGGTCAGCCGCCGGCGGACGAGGAGTCCACCCAGCCGCGCTCCCAGGGCATCGCGACGGCCCGTCGGTTCGCCTCGATCTTCAAGATCCACCGGGTGACGAACGGCATCGAGGCCTCCCTGGTGCTGCTGGCGGCGGCGGCGGTGGACGCCGGGCTCGGCCACCTGGACGCGACCCGGGCGACGCTCGCCGGGATCACGGTGATCACCTGGGGGATGGTGGTGGCGCACCTGGCGTCGATCCTGTCCTCCTCGCGGCTGCGCTGACCCCGTACGGCGGCTGCCCCTCGTACAACCACCGGTCCCCGCACGACCTCTGGCCCCCGTACGGGCTCCGGCCCCCGCACGACCGCCGGTCCCCGCCCCGCCCACGGGTTGAGGCGCCCCTCCCCCACCTGGGGGAGGGCGTCGACCCAAGCCCGTCGGCGGGCGGACGCGGCGGGGACGGTCCCGGCGGGAGGGTGGACGCATGACAACGCCCCCGCCCACCACCGCCGCCCCCGCCCCGCCCCGCTGGGCCGTCCACGCCGCGCACGTCGCCGCGGCCACCGCCCTGCCGGCCGGGCTGTGGCGACTGGGGCTGGTCGCGGGCTGGCACGGCGGATACACCGACGCGGGCTACCACGCGGTGGGCTTCACCGGCTGGGACGCGGTGTGGCCGGTCACCCTGAGCGTGCTCACCGAGGCGCTGGCCCTGCTCACCCTCGGCCTGGTCCGGCCGTGGGGCACGGTGCCGCCGCGCTGGATCCCGTTCCTCGGCGGGCGCCCGGTCAACCCGCGCGCCGTCGTCATCGCGGCCTCGCTGGGCGCCGCCGGGCTGGTGCTGCTCTGGACGCCCTTCCTCGCCTGGTGGGCGACGCCGCACCCGAACATGACCCCGCGCGGGCACCTGCTGGTCGGCTTCCTCTACCTGCCGGCGGTCGTCTGGGGGCCGCTGCTGGCGGCTGTCACCGTCTCGTACCACCGCCGGCACCGCACGGCCGACGCCGGGTCCTAGACCACTTCGGCCGCCTCGTTGCGGGCGAGCGCGGCGAGGACGGTGTCGAGCAGGCCGGGGAAGCGCCGCTCCAGGTCGACCGTGCGCAGGGCGGAGAACCGGCGGTTGGCCTCCTCGCGCTGGGTGATCACACCGGACTCCCGCAGCACCTTGAAGTGGTGGCTGAGGGTGGACGGCGCGACGTCCACCGGGAAGGTGCCGCAGGCCCGTTCCGGTTCGGTGCGCAGCACGCGGACGATGGTCATCCGGGTGGGGTCGGAGAGCGCGTGCAGGATGTCGTACAGGTCGATCTCCTCGGTCGCGGGGTGCGCGAGCGCCGGTCGGCGGCGGGTGCTGCGGGGCATGGACGACCTCCCTGATCTGCGATGTTCGACAACCATCAAAACAGCGTGGTAGCAATGACTCACGGCAATTTCGTCGTTCGTCGAACATCGTAGTCGAGGGGGACACGACCATGCGCGCACTGGTGATGACCGCACCCGGTGGAGCCGAGAACTCCGAGGTCCAGGAGTTGGAGGCACCGCACCCCGGCCCCGGCCAGGTGGCGATCGACGTCGCCTGGGCCGGACTGAACTTCGTGGACGTGATGGCCCGCCGCGGCGACGGCGGCTACACCGCCGAGTGGCCGCACCTGCCGGGCAAGGAGGTGGCCGGTACGGTCCGGGAACTCGGCGAGGGCGTCACCGGACTGGCCGTGGGCGACCGGGTGGTGGCCGCGCCGGTCGGCGGCGGGCTGGCCGAGGTCGTCGTCGCGGAGGCCGTCCTGACCGTCCCGGTCCCGGACGGACTGGCGCTCAGCGCCGCCGCGGCCGCCCCGCTGGGCCTCGCCACCGCCGTCCTGCTGCTGACCGACGCGGGCCGGCTGACCGCCGGGGACAACGTCCTGGTCCACTCGGCCGGCGGCGGCATCGGCAGCGCGATCGCCCAGCTGGTCCCGCTGCTCGGCGGCGGCGGCACGCTGATCGGCACGGTCGGCCGTCCGGAGAAGGCCGCGGCCGCGGTCGAGCTGGGCTACGACCACGCCTTCGCCCGCGACGAGAAGCTCGCCGACGCCGTCCGCGCCGCGACCGACGGCCGGGGCGTCGACCTGGTGCTCGACCCGCTGGGCACCGCCGCGCTGGAGCTCGACCTGGACGTCACCGCACCCGGCGGCCGGATCGTCCTGTTCGGCAACGCCGGCGGCGGCACCGTCAGCGACCTGCCCCCGCTCGGGCGCCTGATGGGCGGCAACCTCTCCATCACCGGCTTCAGCCACCGCGCCTTCGCCGCCACCGCCCCCGAGCACCTCGCCCGCGCCATCCGCACCACCCTCGACCTGCAGGCGAACAACGGCCTGACCATCCCGCTCACCGAACTGCCCGGCCTGGAGGCCGTCCCGGCCGCGCACGACGCGATGCAGGAGGGACGGGCGACCGGCAAGTACGTGGTGCGCGTGGCGGGTTGAGCGGGCCGCCCGCACCGGCAGTCGGCCGGATCAACTTCCCGTACGGGGCGGTCGGTGGGCTCAGACGGTGAAGGTCGCCCCCGGGTCGGCGTACGCGACCGGCCCCGCGAAGTGGGCCGCGGCGCGGGTGACCGCCCGCTCGGGGGTCACGGCCCGGCCGACGTGGGTGACGACCAGGCGGCGCGCGGCGGCCGCGGTGGCGGTCGCGCCGGCCTGCTCGGGGGTGTGGTGCGCCGGGTCGTCGCCCTCCGCCTCGCAGAGCAACAGGTCGCAGTCCGCAGCCAGTTCGGTGAGCGCGGCGCACGGCGCGGTGTCGCCGGAGTAGACCAGCGAGCGGCCGCCGGCCTCCACCCGGAGCGCGAAGGCCGGCATGCCGTGCTCCACCGCCCGGCTGGTCAGCGCCATCGAGCCGACCGCCACCCGGTGCCCGTCGGACAACTCCGTGACGGCGAAGGCGGATTCGACCGGACTGCGCTGCGCCGAGTTGGTCAGGAAGTCCGCCAGCCGGTCGGCGGTGCCGGGCGGGCCGCAGAGCGGGATCGGCGCGGCGAGCCGGATGTCGGCGTACAGGGCGCCGTAGTAGGCGGTGAGCAGGTCGGCGCAGTGGTCGGCGTGCAGGTGCGAGATCCAGATCGCATCCAGCTCGTCCAGCCTCACGTACCGCTGGAGCGGCCCGAGGGTGCCGGTGCCGGCGTCCACCCACACCCGGGTGGCCCCGCCGGAGACCAGGTAGCCGGAGCAGGGATTGTCGGCGCTCGGGTAGGGCGTGGCGCTTCCCAGCACGGTGAGCCGGAGTCGGTCGTCGGACATCGGGCGAGCCTAGCCGTCGGGCGGCCTCGGCGACGAGCCCGTCGAAGGAGCGCCGGCGGCGGCAGGCGGCGGGATCGGCGGTGTCCACGGCGAGTCGGCGAAGGCGCGGGCCCGTCGGACGGCGTCCCTTCAGGACGGCGTCCGGATCGTCCGGGGCATAGTCCGGGCCCGCCCGGCGTTCGGAGCCGGCATGACCAAGATTCTGGTGATCGGCGCAAACGGCAGTGTGGGCACGCATGTTGTGGCCGCGCTGGCGGAAGGCGGGCACGAGGTGCGGGCGTTGGTGCGGGACGCCGCCAAGGCCGCGCTGCCCGCGGGGGTGGAGGCCGTGCAGGGTGATCTGGCGGCGCCGGAGAGCCTGGTGGGCGCTCTGAGCGGCGGAGTGGAGAGCGTCTACCTGATGTGGCCCGGGATTCCGGTGCAGCCGCGGGTGGTGGAGCTGATCGCCCGGCACGCCGAGCGGGTCGTGTACCTGTCGACGGATGTGGCCGACCTCGCGGACGACGAGCCGGCGGTGATCTTTCACCAGGAGATCGAGCGGCTGATCCGCCGATCCGGCCTCGGCTGGACCTTCGTGCGGGCGATCGACTTCGCGGGCAACATGCTCGGCTGGGCCGACCAGGTGCGGCAGGGCATCGTCCGCTGGCCGTACGGCGAGGCGCGCCGCTCGCTGATCCACGAGCGGGACATCGCGGACGTGGCGGTGGCGGCGCTCACCGAGGACGGGCACGACGGCGGCAAGTACGTGGTCACCGGGCCCGAGTCGATCTCCCACGCCGAGCTGGCGCGGATCATCGGCGAGGAGACCGGCACCGGGGTGCGGTGGGAGGAACTCGCGCCCGAGACGGCCCGTGAGCAGCTGACGGCGGTTTGGGGGAACGCGGCGTTCGTGGACTCCCGGCTGCGGGCGTGGGAGGCGTTCACGCGCGAGCCGGAGCGGGTGACGGACACCGTGCAGCAGGTGCTCGGGCGCCCGGCACGCAGCTTCCGCTCGTGGGTGCGGGACCACGTGGAGGACTTCCGCTAGCCGCCCGCCCCGGCCGGCCCGTCACGTCCACTCCGGCCGGGCCCCTCACGCCGCGGTGGTCAGCCCCGGTGGACCGCCAGCTCGATCTCCCGGCGCGTCCCGTCGCCCGGCACCGGCACCGACACGCCGGAGTGCTTGAAGCCGGCCCGCAGGTACATCGCCTGGGCACGGGCGTTGTCCTCGTGGACGAACAGCCGCACCCGCTCGATCCGGGGCTCGGTGAGCGACCAGGACCACTCCTGGCCGGCCCGGATGAGCTCATGCGCCAGGCCGGTGCCGCGCGCCTCGGGGCGCACGTAGAAGCCGACCAGGTGGGTCTGGGGGACCTCGATGACGTCGCCGCCGAGGGCCCCCGCCCCGCCGGGCTGCTCGACCAGCACGGTGATGCTGCCCAGCCAGCGGCCGTCCTCGGCCTCCGCGACGATCTGCCGCACGGAGTCGCCCTCGGCCGCGCCCCGGGTGCGGCCCTGCCAGAACTCGTCCGGCTGGGCGGCGGCGTTCTCGTAGGTGTCGAGGAAGGCGACGTTCGCGACCGGATCCCGCAGGGCGTCCAGTCGGATCTCCTTGACCCGCTCCCACTCCTCGGTCCGTACGCGTCTGATGATGGCGCTCATCGCACGATGATCACCAGTGCCGACGGCCCTGGCAACCCCCTTTTGCGGCCGCCGACATGTGCCCCTCCCCTGACACGGCAGCGGGCGCGACCGGTCGCCCGGCGGCGGGCCGCCCCCGGCGAGGACCGCAGGCCCCCGCCGGGGGCGGCTCTCCCCGGTTCGGCGCACTGGCTCTGAGCTGCTAGTATTTATCTCGTCGCGAGGGAGATGATTCCTCGTCAGGCGTCAGCGGTGCTACCAGAGCACGTCCTACTTTCAGTAGGAAGAGTCCGTGCAACCCGGGCCTGGCGCTCCACTGTCGGACGGGGTCCGGTGCCTTCACAGGCGCCGGACCCCGTCCGCGTTTCCGCTCACCCGCTTCGCTGCCACCTCCCGCCGAGCCGCCTCCGCCCCGATCGGGCCGGCCGCCGCCGGAGGGCACCGCGACACCCTCCGGCACCGGTGTCGGAGGATCAGGCGGCCGGCAGGGCCTTCCAGTCCTGCCAGGAGATGTCGCGGCCCAGGTAGCGCGGCTTCCGGAACGGCCAGTCGGCGGCGATCCACTGTGGCACCAGGGCGTCCAGCGCCTGCTCCACCTCGCCGTCGACCAGCTCGTCCACCACCCACCAGGAGACCTCGCCGTCGGCGCCGGTCCGCTCCGGCGGGTCGATGTAGACGCAGCCGAGGATCGCCGTCTCGGCGCGGTCGAGCAGGACGTAGTTGAAGGACTGGTGGGCGGCTATCTCCCGCTCGTGCCGCGCCAGGTCGATCCGGTTCCCCTCGAAGGTCATCGTCTCGGCGGGCCAGCCCCAGACCGGGCCGAAGATGCCCCACAGGCGCTCGCGCGAGCCCATCACGGCCGGATAGTCGAGGACGGCGTCGGCCTCCGCGATCGGCCGCAGGTGGTACTCGTCGCCGAGCAGGGGGACGTGGACGGGGTGGACGAAGTCATCGGGCAGCCAGGTCATGGCGCCGAGGCTAACCAACAACGGTGCCGCGGGCACTCAGCATTTTCTCGGTCCTGGCAGCCGGGCGCCCCGGCGATCCGCGGGACCGGCGGGGGACGAGGGAGCTGGTCGAGTTCCCCGGGTTCATCCGTCGAAGAACTGGCATGCGTGGCGGCGGCCCGGGCCCTCGACTCGGAGGACTAGGACCAGCGCCCGATGGCACCGGGCCGGGTGATCCATAGGCTCGCTGCGATCGCCGATCCCAGACCCGCGCCCCCGCCCCCGCCCCCGCCCCCGCCCCCGTCCCCGTCCCCGTCCCCGTCCCAGAAAGTACGACCATGCCGGCTGACGCCACCGCTCACATCCGCATCGCCCGCCCCTCGCGTGACCTCCGCGCGGCCGAGGACTTCTGGGTCTCGGGGCTCGGGCTCGACGTCCTGTACCGGCACGAGACGGACGGCACCCCCGGCGAGCACTCGCTCCTCATGGCCGGTTGGCCCGATGCCGCCTGGCACCTGGAGCTGGTCCACGACCCCGCCGCCCCGCTGGAGCCGCGGCCGACCGCCGAGGACCTGCTGGTCGTCTACCTGGGCGAGCCGGTGCCGGACGCGCTGGTCGAGCGGCTGGAGCAGCACGGCGGGAAGCGGGTGCCGGCCCACAACCCCTACTGGGACACCTGGGGCGTGACCGTTCAGGACCCGGACGGCTATCTGCTGGTGCTGTCCACCCGCTCCTGGTCCACCGTGTAGGCCCTCTCCGGGCGCGGCGGAGCTGTCGATCCGACGATACGAATTCCGTAAATCCAGAACATGGCCTGATCCCATCGCCTCCGAACGAATCTTGCGGAAGGCGGTTTTCCGCCGCCGATGGCAGGGGTAGTGCCGGGACGTTCGCACTCCGACGATTCCCATGTCCGATGCGGAGGCGAATCTTTGAGATTTTCACGGAAGGGATTTCACATGAACAGGACCGTCCGCAGCGCCCTCACGACCCTCGTCGCCGCAGGCGCGCTCACCGCCGCCGTCGCCCCCGTGGCCATGGCCGCCGAGCAGACCCGGTCGGTGGCCAGGGTCCAGGCCCAGGTCCGCAACCCGAAGACGGTCAAGGCCGACGCGTACAACCAGGCCCGCAGCATCCTGGCCAACGCCGGCAGCCAGACCGCCGCCAAGTCCCACCCGATCCACGGCAAGAACGACGTCCCGGTCTCCTACGGCACCAGCCTGCTCGCCTCCGCGCGCGACGAGTTCCGGACCGCGGACAAGAACCTGCCGCCGAAGGACAAGAAGTCCGACATGTCGATCGCGCACTACAACGCCATCCACAGCGCGGCCAAGACCATGGGCATCGACACCTGGTGACCGTCCCGGCCTGACGACAACCCCGGTCTCCTCCGGACGGGGCCCGGCTCTCCTCCGGAAGACGGAGAGCCGGGCCCATCGTCCGGAGGAGGACCGCCGGCAGCCGCCGATGCGAGCGTGATCGGCGTGACCACAACTCATCCGTCCCGCCACCGAATCAGCGTGCGGATCGGCGCGCGGATCGCCGCCGCCCTCGCCACCGCCACCCTCGCCGCGCTCGCGCCCAGCGCCACGGCCGCCGGCCCGGTCGTCCCACCGCAAGTCTCCGCCGACTTACAGCCCGAGCTGAACGCCATGGTCGAGCAGGGTGGCAGCACGGCCGCGCTCGCCGAGGTCCGCGACCACGGTCGGGTCACCTGGCGCGGCGCGGCCGGCACCGCCGACCTGGACACCGGCCGACCCGCGCGCGCGGACGGGCGGTTCAGGATCGCCAGCGTCACCAAGAGCTTCGTCTCGACCGTCACCCTCCAGCTGGTTGGCGAAGGACGGATCGGACTGGACGATCCGATCGAGCGCTACCTGCCCGGCACCGTCCCGAACGGCGACCACATCACCGTCCGCCAACTCCTCAACCACACCAGCGGGCTGCACGACTACCTGGGCGATCCACGGGTCCGCTCCAACACCGAGGCCGGCAACCGGGAGTTCCTCGCCACCGGGCGCTGGATCGAGTACACCCCGCAAAGGCTGCTGGCCATCGGAACCGCCATGCCGCCGTACTTCCCGCCCGGCCAGGACTGGCACTACTCCAACACCAACTACGTCGTCGTCGGCATGCTCATCGAGAAGGTCACCGGCCACAGTTGGCGGGAGGCGGTGGAGGACCGGATCATCCGACCGCTCGGGCTGCGCCACACCTCCCTGCCCACCACCTCCACGGCGATCCCCGGGCCGCACGCGCACGGCTACTTCAAGTTCCCCGACGGCCCGGGGGACGTCACCCGGCTCTCCCCGACCATCGCGGACGCGGCCGGCGCCGGGATCTCCACCACCGACGACCTCGACCGCTTCCACGCGGCACTGTTCGGCGGCACGTTGCTCGCCCCGGCGCAGCTCGCCGAGATGACCACCACCGTCCGCATCCCCGGCCTGCCCGGCGCCGAGTACGGGCTCGGCACGGCCCGCTACGACCTCTCCTGCGGCCGGTTCTGGGGCCACACCGGCGAAATCCCCGGCTACTCGACCGCCGTGTTCGGCACGCGGGACGGCAGCCGGCAGGTCGCGCTGTCGTACGACGAGTACGACAAGAGCGACTCCGACAAGTCCGACCGGCTCTACCGGGCCTTCTTGGAGAAGGCTCTCTGCGGGACGTCGGCCGCCTCGGGCTGACGGTCGGACCGGGCTACCGGGACAGCACCTGGGGCTCGCTCAGACTGCCGTCCGGGCGCACGTCGAAGACCCGGAGCTCCGTCCGCCCGGTCACCGTGATCCGGTCCGGACCGGACCACTCGACCCTGGTGAAGTCACCGCTGTCGGCGTCCCAGGTGCCCAGGTTCCAGTGGCGGGCGGACCAACCACTGCCGGTCACCAGCTCCACCCGGTAGATCGGGTCGATCGAGAAGGCGATGTCGGTCACGGTCAGCACCCGGTCCGGGTGGTCCGGGTGGATCTTCCTCTCGACCCAGCGCCCCTCACCGCCGAACACGTACGACAGCACCACGATCGGCACCCCGCCGAAGACGAGCGCCACGAGACCGGCCGCACAACCGACCTGCGACAACCTGGTACGGAAGTCCAGCTCGACGATCAGCGAGACCACGATCAGCACGGTGGCCGCGCCGACCAGCAGGACCGGGCGGTTGAACCAGCGTTCGACCTCCATCAGCCCGCCCGAGCGGGAGGCGTGCCGGCCCGCCACGTACGTCAGGACCGGCGCCAGCGCCACCCCTCTGAGCCCCCACGCGATCCGTCTGCGACGCACTGCCGTCATCCGTCCCCCCGAACGAGCTTTGCCGATCTTTGGCCTGGACTTTACTACGGGAGGATCGCACCGCGACGGCCCGGACGGCGGGTGCTCCCCGCCGTCCGGGCCTGGTGGGCTACCGGCCGTACCCCCGTCACCGCCGGTAGAAGACGCTCCGCGACCAGAGGTAGCCGACCAGCGTGAGGCCGGTGCACCAGGCGAGGGCGCTCCACGCGCTGGTGCCGATCCCGGTGCCCATCAGCAGGCCGCGCAGGGTCTCGATGATGGGGGTGAAGGGCTGGTACTCGGCGAACCACCGCAGCACGGTCGGCATCGAGTCCGGCGGGACGATCGCGCTGCCGATGAACGGCAGGAACGTCAGCGGCAGCGGCGTGTTGCTCGCGCTCTCCGGCGTCTTCGACACCAGCCCGATCCCCGCCGAGATCCAGGTCAGCGCCAGGGTCACGAAGAGCAGCAGCCCCGCGGCCGCGAGCCATTCCAGCGGGCCGGCGCTCGACCGGAACCCCATCGCGAAGGCCGCGGCGATCACGAACACCAGCGCGACCACCGTCTGGATCACGCTGCCGACCACGTGCCCGGCCAGGAACGCCGACCGTGAGATCGACATGGTCCGGAAGCGGTTGACGATGCCCTCCGTCATGTCGACGCACACGCCCACCGCGGTGGCGACCGAGCCCGCCGTCGCCGTCATCAGCACGATCCCGGGCGTCACGTAGTCGATGTAGCTCCCGCCACCGATCCCCGCCCCCAACGCTCCCCCGAAGGCGTAGTTGAAGAGCAGCAGCATCATCACCGGCATCACCACGACCGAGAAGGTCATCGCCGGATACCGCTGCGCCCGCTTGAGGTTGCGTCGCAGCATGGTCAGCGAGTCGCTGACCACATAGGTCGTCGCACTCATGCGCCCACCTCGCTTCGCTCGGCGGGGGCATTCGCCCACACGCACCTCTCGATGATTCGCGAGCTCCGCTCGTTCATCGCGCACCCTCCCCGGTCAGTGTGAGGAAAACGTCGTCCAGATCGGCCGTCTCCACGACCAGCGACTGTGCCTGTACGGACGCGTTGTCGAGCGCGTCCAGCACGGCCTTCACGGTGAGGACGGAGTTGTCCCCCGGGATGTCCAGCACCAGGGCGTCGGCGTCGGCCGTGGCGTAGTCGAACAGCGTGGCGGCGGTGCCCAGTTGGGCGGCGTCGGTGAACTGGAGGCGGATCCGCCCGCCGGGGACGATCCGCTTCAGCTCCTCGGCCGTACCCTCGGCGACGATCCGGCCGCCGTCCAGGACGGCTATCCGGTCGGCGAGCTGGTCGGCCTCCTCCAGGTACTGGGTGGTGAGGAAGATCGTCACCCCGTGGTCGGCGACCAGCCCCCGGATGATCTCCCACATGGTGCGCCGGCTGCGCGGGTCCAGCCCGGTGGTCGGCTCGTCCAGGAAGATCACCTTCGGGTCGCCGACCAGCGTCATCGCCAGGTCGAGCTTGCGCCGCATGCCGCCGGAGAAGGTGGCGACGGGCTTGCGCGCGGCCTCGGTGAGTTCGAAGCGGCTCAACAGCTCCTCGGCCCGCCTCCGCCCCTCCCGACGGCGGAGGTGGTTGAGGTCTGCCATCAGCATCAGGTTCTCCTCGGCGGTGAGGAGGTTGTCGACCGCCGAGAACTGGCCGGTCACCCCGATCGCCTTCCGGACCCCGTCGGCCTGCCGGACCACATCGTGCCCGGCCACCTGGGCCGAGCCGCCGTCGGCGGGGATCAGGGTGGAAAGGATCTGCACGGTGGTGGTCTTGCCGGCGCCGTTCGGCCCGAGCAGGGCGAAGACGCTACCGGCCCGGATGGACAGGTCGATGCCGTTGAGCACCGCCTTGTCCCCGTAGGACTTGGTCAGCCCCACCGCGGAGATCGCCGTCATCAGGCCCTCCGGACGATGACGTTGCCGACCTGGGTGTTGGCACGAACCTCGGCGGTCTCCCGGGCGTCACCGGGGCCCTCGGCCGAGCCGAGGGTGTTGCGGACGCCGCCGAACTTGCTGTGCACGTCCAGCCAGGCCGCCGTGCCCTCCGCGATGCCGATCTCCACGTCCCCCACGCCGGTCTGCAGGGTGACCTTGCCGCGGACCACCTGGCCGAGCCGGATGTGGCCATTCGCCGACTTGGCGTCCACGCCCGCCTCGGCGAGGCCGACGTGGATCCGGCCGTTGGAGGAGTTGGCCGTCAACTCGCCGTGCACCTCGTCGATCTCGGTGTCGCCGTTGTTGTTCTTGACCGTCAGCGCGCCGCCGACGGAGCCGACCTCGATCCGGCCGCCGCCGGTCACCTCGGCGTCGCCGGCGACCGTGCCGACCCGGACGTCCCCCATGTCGGTCTTGAGGCGAACGCTGTCGGCCCGGTCGACCTGGATCCGGCCCATGGACGTCTTCAGCCGGCAGTCGCCGAGCGGGCCCTCGGTGACGAAGTCCGCCATCGGGGAGTCGGCGTGCACCTCGGAGCCGGACGGCAGCTCGACCAGGATCTCGATCGAGCCCTTCTTGCTGGAGAACACGGTGCGCTGCTTGGGGCCCTTCAGGGTGAGCCGGCCGCCGGAGAAGTCGACCTGGGTCAGCTCGGCGGCCTTGACGTCCGCGTCCCTGGCCGCGTTGGCGGGCCGGACCTCGATCACGGCGTCGGTGCGCTTGCTCGCGCGGATCCACACCGAGCCGATCTCGAACTCAAGGGCGGCGGAGATCGGTCCGTCGGTCTCGTACGTAGGCATGGCTGTCCCGTCCTCTTGACTCGTGTAGCTGTTCCCGCTGGTCGAAGCGGGGTGACGTTGAAGGTTCGGAAGGTGGTGCGGAGGTTCGGATGGCGCGCAGGTGTCAGTGGACCCAGCCGGTGAAGCCCTGGCCGCCGACGCTGCGCGAGGTGCGGGTGCCGAGGTCGGCGGCCGGACGGGCGGCGGGCCGGCCTCCGTCCAGCGCGCCGGCGACGGCCCGGACCAGCCAGGCGTTGAGGGAGAGGCCCTCCTGTCCGGCGGCCTCCTCCGCCCGGGCCTTGAGGTTGGCGGGCAGGCGCAGGTTGATCCGGGCGGTGCCCGACTCGTCCGACTCCGGCACCACCGGCGGCGCGACCGACGCCACGGGTGGCACCACCGGTGCCACCGTCGGCACCACGGGCGGCACATCGCCATGGAAGGCCTCGGAGCCGGGCGGCGCCGTCACCACGAACTCGGGATCGAGCCCGCGCAGCCGCACGTCCACCGAGCCCGGGGCGAGGTCGCGGGTGACTTCGCCCATGGCGGCCGAGAGTGCGTTGAGCAGGGTGAGCCGTACGGCCGACTCCAGCGGGAGCGTCAGCCGGTCGGCCAGCTCACGGGCTTCCTCCCCGCCGGTGGCGGCGGCCACCGCGAGCTCGTTCCGGAGGTTTTCGACGTACGGCGTGAGGTCCATGGCTCAAGCATGGCACGGCGATGGTGCCATGTCGAGCCATTTGTGGCATCACTCTGGCACCATCGAGAAAACTCGGATGGCGCCACCCGGAAGCACCCGGCACCCCCTGCGGAAAGGGCACCGAAAACGGAACCGCCCCGCCGACCGAAGTCGACGGGGCGGTCACAGGAGGGGGGTCAGCGCTGCCAGCCCGCCAGGTAGGCGTCGATCTCGCCGGTCAGCCGCGCCTTGCCGGCCTGGTCCAGGAAGGAGGCCTCGACCGCGTTGCGGGCCAGCGCCGCCACCCCGGTCTCGTCCAGCCCCAGCAGCCGCGCCGCCACCGCGTACTCGGTGTTGAGGTCGGTGCCGAACATCGGCGGGTCGTCGCTGTTGACGGTCACCAGCAGCCCGGAGTCCACCATCCGCTTGATCGGGTGGTCCTCGATCCTCTCCACCGCCCGAGTGGCGATGTTGGAGGTCGGGCAGACCTCCAGCGCGATGCGGTGCTCGCCCAGGTAGTCGAGCAGCGCCGGGTCCTTGACCGCCTGGGTGCCGTGCCCGATGCGCTCGGCGCCGAGCTCGCGGATCGCGTCCCAGACGGTCTGCGGCCCGGTGGTCTCGCCGGCGTGCGGGACGGAGTGCAGGCCGGCCGCCCGCGCCCGGTCGAAGTGCGGCTTGAACTGCGGCCGCGGCACGCCGATCTCCGGACCGCCCAGGCCGAAGCTGACCAGGCCTTCGGGGGCCAGCTCGGTGGCCAGGCGGGCGGTCACCTCGGCCGACTCCAGACCGGCCTCGCCCGGGATGTCGAAGCACCAGCGCAGCACCACGCCGAGCTCCTTCTCGGCGCGCAGTCGGGCGTCCTCGATGGCCTCCATGAAGGCGACGTCGGGGATCCCGCGCTTGACCGAGGAGTACGGGGTGATGGTCAGCTCGGCGTACCGGATGTTCTGGCGGGCCATGTCCTCGGCCACGCCGTAGGTGAGCGCGCGGACGTCCTCGGCGTCGCGGACCAGGTCCACGACGCTCAGGTAGACCTCGATGAAGTGGGCGAAGTCGGTGAAGGTGAAGTACTCGGCGAGCGCGGCCGGGTCGGTCGGCACCTTGGACTGGCCCCGGTGGCGGGCGGCCAGTTCGGCGACGACGCGCGGCGACGCCGAGCCGACGTGGTGGACGTGCAGTTCCGCCTTGGGCATCCCGGCGATGAACGCCTCGATGCTCCGGTCTGCGGTGTTACCGGTGGGCCCGGTCCGACTGACATTGGGGCCGATCCGACTTCCGTCCGGCTGGACCACGGGGGTTCCCTTCTTCCTTCTCCGCGCCTTCTACGCGCGTATCGCGCTGACGGGGCCCAGGATAGGCCCAAGTCGGCGCAGCCGACCGGGGACGCCGGGGTTCACCCCCCGAGCGCGATCGCCACGGTGTGGATCAGCAGCCCGGCCAGGGCGCCGACCACCGTGCCGTTGATCCGGATGAACTGCAGGTCACGCCCGACGTTGGCCTCGATCTTGCGCGAGGCGTCGTCGGCGTCCCAGCTCGCCACCGTCTCGGAGATCAGCGAGGTGATCTCGGTCCGGTAGGTGTCGACCAGGTACTGGGCGGCGTCCTGGAGCCAGCCGTCCACCTTGGCCTGCAGCTTGGCATCGGTGGCCAGGCGCCCGCCGAAGCCGCGCACGCCGTCGCGGATGCGCCGGCGCAGTTCGCTGTCCTCGTCCTCGGCCGCGCCCATCACCAGCGTGCGCACGGCCGCCCAGGTGGAGTTGATCAGGTCCTGCACCTCGGGGCGGGCCAGCAGCTCGCCCTTGGCCCGCTCGACCCGGGCGATGGTCTCCGGGTCGGTCTGCAGCTCGGTGGCGAAGTCGGCGAGGAAGTTGTCGATCGCCCCGCGGGCCGGGTGGTTCGGGTCGTCCCGGATGTCGGTGACGAAGCGCAGCAGCTCCTTGTAGACCCGCTCGCCGACCTGGTGGTCGATGAACTTCGGCGTCCAGCCCGGGGTCTTCTGGGAGACCTTCCGGATCACGTCCTCGTGGTTGGCGGTGAGCCAGCCGTGAGCCCGGACGGCCACCAGGTCCACCACGCCGTGGTGCCCGCCGTCCGCGACCACCTTGCCCAGCATCCGGCCCATCGGCTCGGCCACCGAGGTGGCGGCGGCCCGCCGGGTGACCGCCTCGGCGACCACCGCCCGCACGTCGTCGTCGCGCAGCACCGCGAGCACCCCGCGCAGCGCCGCCGAGGCCTCCTTGGTGACGCGTTCGGCGCTGCCCGGCGCGGCCAGCCACTCCCCCAGCCGGCGGCCGATGCCGAGCGCCGCGAGCCGGCCGCGCACCACGTGGCCGGCGAGGAAGTTCTCGCCGACGAACTCGCCGAGCGAGCGCCCGAAGGCGTCCTTCTTGGTCGGGATGATCGCGGTGTGCGGGATCGGCAGGCCGAAGGGGCGGCGGAACAGGGCCGTCACCGCGAACCAGTCGGCCAGCGCGCCGACCATGCCCGCCTCGGCGGCGGCCGCCACGTACCCCGCCCAGGCTCCGGCGCCGGCCGCCTCGGCCCAGGTGGAGAGGGCGAAGACCAGGGTCGCGAAGGCCAGCAGGCCGGTCGCGATGGTCTTCATCCGGCGGACGCCGCGTCTCTTCTGTTCGTCGGACGCGGTGAACCGGACCCCGGGGCCGGTCCCGCTGAAGGCTTCGTCACTCACCCCGCCAGTCTGCCCGTTGCCCGGCGCGGACGGGGGCGTGCCCCGCGATCGCACGCCCCTCGATCGCACGCCCTCACGCCGAGCGTGCTGCCGGGACCACACGCCCCCCACACCGAGTTCGGCCCCGCGCCCGGTGGAGGAGCCCGGAGCCGGCGGCCGGGGCGCCCGGCGCTCCCGGGCGCGACGGCGCCGGTGGAGACCGTGGCGTGGCGGCCCGCAACCGACCGCCCCGAGCGCGATGAGCGCGCCGGTGACCCGGTGGCCCTTCAGCGCGCACCGGACGGCCGACGACAGGCCCGGCTCGTCCGGCCCGACGACTCAGCTCTCCCGGCTCATCCCCGTCCTCCGTTCACCGAGTTGGCGAGCCGGCGCCACACCGTCGAGCGCCGCAACCCGCGCCGCAGCCGCTCCGGGACGACGCCGCGCCACAGCTGCTGGGCCGCGTTGAGCGGCACGACGGCCTCGACCAGGGGCTCCTCGCCCAGCAGGAACAGCCCGTCCGGCAGGCCGAGCCGGGCGTCCCGGAACGCCGGATAGCCCGCGTAGCGCCGCCGCCTGTCCGCCACCACCGGCGGCTCGCCGTGCGCGGCCTCGTAGCGGATCTGGTCGCGCAGCGCCTCCGGCCTTGCGGCGGCGGCGAGTTCGAGCCGTACCCGGGCGGCGACCGGCAGCCGGTGGTACACCGTGCGGGCGCCGAAGCGCTCGATCATCCGGCCGACCTCCTCGCACACCCGCCGCTGCAGCCCGTCGTCCAGCAGCAGGAAGCCGTCCTGGAGCAGCCGGGGCACGTCCCAGGCGAAGCTGCGGGCCCGGATGTCGTCCAACTCCTCCCCGTCGACGGCGAGTTCGACAGCCACTTGCTGCAACACGACGATCCCGCGCAGCCGGTCCAGCACCCCGGCCCGCTCGGTGACGTTACCGAGGTCCTCGCGCAGCGCCAGGACACAGCAGTCGCAGTCGGCGAGCACGGACACCCGGCCCGCCCGCAGACAGGCCTCCGGGGTGAACGGCTCCGGGCCCCAGGCGTCGGCGGAGGCCGCCGGGCCACCGGAGTCGGGCTGGTGCACCACCCGGAACAGCCCGGGGTGCCGGGCGGCGTACTCGTCCAGCAGCGCTTCGCCACCGTCCGCGGAGCCGTCGTCGGCGGCCATCATCTCCGGCCGCCCGGCGCCGGCGTCCGCCCGACCGGCGAGTCCAGGCAGGCGGTGAGGTGCGGCATGGTGTCGCAGGCCGCGACCACCACGGTCACGTCGGGTACGGACATCGGGCGGCGGGCCTCCGGTGCGCGGTTTCGGCGAGGGCTGCACCGTCAACTCGGCCGCCCGCCGGGGAGTCACGTGTCCTCCCCGGACGGGTGACGGGCCCCGGACGGGTGGCGAGGCCCGAACGTGCGCCCGAACGGCCGGAGATCAGCCGGAGATCAAACGGAGATCAGCCGATCGCGACCTCGGCGTACATCCGCGCGATCACGTCCTCGATGGCCGGCTCCCGCACCGACAGGTCCACCAACGGGTACCGTGCCGCGACCGCCGCCACGATCGGTGCCGCGCTCTCCCGGGCCGGGAAGGCCAGCCACTGCCGCGGCCCCTCGACCTTCACCACCCGCGTCCCGGCCACCTCGATCGGCGGCCGGGCCTCGGCGAGGTCGACCACCAGCGTGCGCTCACTGCGCCCGGTGGTGTGCAGCCCGTCCAGCCCGCCGTCGTGGACCACCCGGCCGTGGTCGATCACCATCACCCGGCCGCAGAGCTGCTCGATGTCGGTCAGGTCGTGGGTGGTGAGCAGCACTGTGGTGCCCCGGTCGCGGTTGACCTCGCGCAGGAACTCGCGCACCCGGCCCTTGCTGACCACGTCCAGGCCGATGGTGGGCTCGTCCAGGTAGAGCACCTGGGGGTCGTGCAGCAGCGCCGCCGCGAGGTCGCCGCGCATCCGCTGGCCGAGTGAGAGCTGTCGGACGGGCGTGTCCAACAAGCCGTCCAGGTCGAGCAGTTCGATGCAGCGGCCGAGGTTCTCGCGGTAACGCCGGTCGGGGATGCGGTAGATCCGGCGGGCGAGCTCGAAGGAGTCGCGCAGCGGGAGGTCCCACCACAGGGTGGTGCGCTGGCCGAAGACGACGCCGATCCGGCGGGCCAGCGCGACGCGCTCGCGGGCCGGGTCGACCCCGGCGACGCGCAGCCGTCCGGCGCTGGGGACGAGGATGCCGGTGAGCATCTTGATGGTGGTCGACTTGCCGGCGCCGTTGGGCCCGATGTAGCCGACGCACTCGCCGGCCTCGACGGTGAAGCTCAGCCCGTCGACCGCGCGCACCTCGCGCTTGGTCCGGCTGAACCGGCCGGTGCGGGCCCGCACGGTGAAGGTGCGGTGGACGTCCTGGAGTTCGATCAGTGACACGGTGATTCCTCAAGGGAGGCACGGCGTGAGGCAGGGCCTTGCGGAAGGCCCTGCCTCGCGCGAGGTACGAGGGGTCAGCTGCCGGTGCCGCGGTAGGCGCGCAGTCCGGCCCGCCAGGCGAGCCCGGCGGCGGCGACGCACAGCGCGGCGGCGACCGGGGAGGCGTACTGGAAGGCGGTGGGCAGGCCGAGCGGGTCGGGCCGGCCGAGGATGTGCAGGGCGGGCAGCCAGTTGACGAAGGCGAGCGGGACGCCGAAGACCACCCCGGCGACCAGTTCCTTGGCGAAGACGGTCGGCGGGTAGTGCAGGAGGGTCGCGCCGCCGTAGGTGAAGGAGTTCTGGATCTCCTTGGACTCGCCCCACCAGAACTGGACGGTGGCGCCGCCGATGTAGATCGCGCCGAAGATGACGCTGCCGCACACCAGCAGGACGGGCACCAGCAGCACCCGGTCCCAGGTCCAGTGCACGTCCAGGGCGGCCAGCGACCAGGCCAGCACCGCCGTGGCCTGGAGCGGGCGGCCGAGCCGGCGCAGGGTGAAGCGTTCGGCGCACAGCTGGGAGAGCGCGGGCGCGGGGCGGATCAGCATGGTGTCCAGCGTGCCGCTCGTGATCCGCACGCCGAGGCCGTCGGCCGAGCCGACCAGCAGGTTGGCCATGCCGAGGGAGAAGGTCGCGGTGGCGTAGAGGAAGGCGATCTCCGGCAGGTTCCAGCCGCCGAGTTCGTCGGTGTGCCGGAACATGATCACCAGCACGACGAAGTCGAGGGAGTGGGTGACCAGGCTGGCCAGGAGGTTCAGCGTGAAGGAGGCCCGGTAGGCCATCATCGAGCGCATCCACATCCGGGCGCAGAGCCACCAGGAGCGGACCGCCCAGGACGTGCGCGCGGCGAGGGGCTCAGCCACCCTGAACCACCACCCTGCGGGTCGCCAGCCACTGCGCGCCCCGCCCGGCGGCGAGCAGCGCGGCCGCCCAGCCGAGCTGGAAGCCGAGCTCCGGGAGCAGTCCGGTGCCGGTGGCGCGCTCCAGGAAGACGTCGGTCGGCACCTTGATCAGCGCCGCCCAGGGCAGCACCCGGCCGAGGTCGCCGAGCCAGCCGGGGAAGAGCGCGATCGGCAGCAGCATCCCGGAGAAGAACATCGAGACCACCAGCATCACCGCGCGCACCCCCTCCGAGTCGTGCAGCCAGAAGCCGGTGATCGAGACCAGGAACCGCAGCCCGAAGCTGACCAGCAGCGCCAGCAGTCCGGAGAGCAGGAAGAACGCCCAGGTCAGCGGGTGTTCGGGCATCCGGGTGCGGAACACCAGGGCGCCGACCAGCATCGGCACGGTGCCGCGGATCAGCGCCTGGAAGGCGGCCCGGCCGAGGTCGGCGGCCAGCCACCAGCCCTGGAAGTCGACCGGGCGGTAGAGGTCGACGGCGATGTCCCCGGAGCGGAAGCGGTCCTGGACGTCGTCCTGGAAGCCGCCGCCCCAGACCGCGATCGTGACCAGCAGGCCCTGGCTGACCCAGATGTAGGTGACGGCCTGGCTCTGGTCGTAGCCGCCGAGGCCGGGGCGGGCCTGCCAGAGGGCGAGGAAGGAGGAGGCGAGGATGATGCCGAAGACGGTGTTGGTGAAGGTGCCGGCCAGGGTGGCGGCCCGGTAGGTGGAGTAGCGGCGGAAGGCGCCGCGGGCGACGGCGGCGTAGAGCCAGAGGGGGGAGCCGGCGGCGGTATCAGGGGGCTTCGCCCCCACCGTGACACCGTTCTGCATATTGTCTCCTTGTCGACAAATACGGGCAGACGAGTGCCCGCACGCGTGTCAGCGCACGACCCATCAGCCCCGACCGGCCCCACCCGGGGGTACCGGGCCGGACGGACGGAGCTGCCAGACGTGGGCACGCTATGTGGTTCGCACCTTTCACCGTACCGTCGGCCGTCCCGGCCCGCACCCGGATTCCCGACACACCCCGGGGTGCACAACCCGCCGCACACAACCGCGCAGTTCAGGAACCCTGCCAGCGCTGATCGGACGTCATATAGCAGATAATCTCGGCATGACCTTGAGCACCCGACGCCAGGCCAAACGGGCCGCCCGCCGCGAGGCCCGCCGCGCCCTCCCCCTCTGGCGCCGGCTCCTGCCCACCTGGCGGGTCACCCTCGGCACCCTCACCGCACTACTGCTGCTCGCCGTCGGCGCCTTCGCCGTGCTCTACGTCATCGTCCCGGTGCCCGACCCCAACGCCCATGCCGTCGCCCAGAACAACATCTACCTCTACTCCGACGGCACCACCGAGATCGCCCGCACCGGAGCCGTCAACCGCACCGACGTCACCATCGACCAGATCCCGCTGCAGACCCAACAGGCCGTCGTCTCCGCCGAGGACCGCACCTTCTACCAGAACCGCGGCATCGACCTGAAGGGCATGCTCCGGGCCGGCTGGAACACCCTGCTCGGCAAGGGCATGCAGGGCGGCTCCACCATCACCCAGCAGTACGTCAAGAACTACTACCTGACCCAGGACCAGACCTTCGAACGCAAGGGCCGCGAACTCTTCATCGCCCTCAAGGTCGACCAGCAACGCGACAAGAAGGAAATCCTGGCCGGGTACCTCAACAGCAGCTACTTCGGCCGCGGCGCCTACGGCATCCAGAGCGCCGCCAAGGCCTACTACGGCGTCGACGTCTCCGGGCTCACCCTCGGCCAGGGCGCCTACCTCGCCTCCCTGCTCCAGGCCCCCAGCCTCTACGACGTCAAGACCGCCACCCCCGCCAACCGCGAGAAGGCCGTCGCCCGCTGGCACTACACCCTCGACGGCATGGTCCAACTCGGCTTCCTCACCACCGTCGACCGCGCCGCCACCACCTTCCCCGAGCCGATCGACCCCCAGCCCGCCACCGGCCTCTCCGGCCAGGCCGGCTACCTCGTCGGCGTCGCCGACGACTACCTGATCTCCTCCGGCACCATCGACGCCCCCACCCTCAAGGCCGGCGGCTGGCGCATCACCACCACCTTCGAGAAACCCCGGCAGGACGCCTTCGTCAAGGCCGTCCAGAACGAACTCACCGACGAACTCGACCCCAGGACCCGCCCCACCACCGACACCGACGTCCGAGTCGCCGGCGCCTCCGTCGACCCCGCCACCGGCCGCGTCGTCGCCGTCTACGGCGGCCCCGACTACGCCAAGCAGCCCTACAACGACGCGCTGCGCCAGGACAACCAGATCGGCTCCACCTTCAAACCGATCGACCTCGCCGCCGGCCTGATCGCCCAGCACACCCTGGACGGCCGCCCGATCACCACCGAGACCCGCTACGACGGCAGCAGCGAACGCCCCGTCACCGGCGGCCCCACCCCCTACGCGCCACCCAACGAGGACGACGTCGACTACGGCAACATCACCCTGCGCTACGCCATGGTCAAGTCCGTCAACTCCGTGTACGCCCAGGAAGGCGTGGACGCCGGACTCGCCCGCGTCCGCGAGACCGCCGTCAAACTCGGCATCCCCGACAGCGTCCGCGGCATGGACCCGACCAACACCTCGATGACCCTCGGCACCGCCACCCCCAGCGCCCTCGACCTGGCCGGCGCCTACGCCACCTTCGCCAACCACGGCGAGGCACACACCCCCTGGTCCGTCCTCAAACTCGAACGCGTCAACCCCGGCGGCGCCGTCGACGTCCCCAAGATGCCCGAACACAAGCCCACCACCGCCATGGACCGCAGCATCGCCGACTCCGTCACCGACGTGCTGCGCGATGTCGTCAGCCCGCGCGGCACCGGCGCCGCCGCCCTCGACCTCAACCGCCCCGCCGCCGGCAAGACCGGCACCACCGACTCCAACCTCTCCGCCTGGTTCGCCGGCTACACCCCCGAACTCACCACCACCGTCGGCCTGTTCCGAGAGAACCCGAAGAGCCACGCCAAGGAACCGCTGGCCGGCACCGCCGGCCTCACCCGGATCAACGGCGGCGCCTTCCCCACCAAGATCTGGACCGACTACATGACCACCGCCCTCAACGGCACCACCCCCCAGCAGTTCGACCTGCAGACCGGCCGCAGCAACCCCGACCCCGACAACTGGACCCCCACCGGCACCCCCAACAGCACTCCCCCGAGCGCCGGCACCACCCCCGGCACCGCCGCCACCCCCACCGGCGCCCCCGCGCCGACCACCCACCCCCACACCCCCAGCACGCCCCCCACCACCGACGCACCCGCACCCGGCCCGGCCGCCCCCAGCCCGCAGAACCCGGATCCCACCCCCAGCCAGGAAGAACAGCCCAGCCCCACCGCCCGCCCCACCCAGACGACCCGGCCGACCAAACCCACCAGCCAGCCCACCACCACCGCCGGACCCACCAACTCGGCCACGGCACCCGCCCAGTGAGCTACTTCCCGGCGACCAGCTCCCGCTCCAACCCCGTCCGGAACCGCGGCGTCACCCGCACCTCCCCCAGCCAGCCCGCCAGCCGCTCCGCCTCCGCCGCGACGGCCCGCCCGGCCTGCGCCCCGACGTCCCGGAACAGCCGCCACACCACCTCACCGTCCGCCCGCTGCGCCCAGCCGCCCACCACCTCACCGCACCACCACACCGTCGGCCCGGCATTGCCCGCCCGGTCGAACAGCGCCGGCACGTCCTCCGGCCGCAGGTACCAGTCCCGACCGCGCCAACCCATCACCGCCGGGTCCAACGCCGGCAACAGCGCCGCCCACGGTTCCGGCGCCGACACCGGAGCCTCGTCCCCCACCAGCACCAGCGCGGCCGAACCGTCCACCAACGCCACGTCCCGCGCCCCGACGTCCACCAGCGCCCTGCGGACCTCCCCCAGCGTCCAGCCCGTCCACCACTTCACGTCCTCGACCGTCGCCGGACCGTACGCCGCCAGCCAGCGCCGCACCACCTCCGCCTTCGCCTCCCGCACCGGCACCTCCCGCCACTGCGGCACCAGCGCCCACGGATAGCTGCTGCTCAGCCAGGACCCGCGCGGACGGCAACGGCGCACATGCCCGTCCGAGGCCAACAGCCGCAGCAGCCGACTGCCCACGCTCTGCCTCGCCTCGTACGGCTTGCCCGCCGACATCAGCATCGTCTCGCGCAACTGCGGGACATCGTCCCCGAGTTGCCTGGTCGTCGCCTCACCCCGCCGCCCCAGCGCGGCCAGCACCTCGCGCTCCGCCTCCGCCAACCGGGCCTCGTCCCAGCCCTCGGCATGGTCCCGCAGATGCTTGAGCAGCGTCGCCCGCTCCTTCAGCGCGATCGCCCGCGCCGCCGCCGAACTCACATACGGGGCGAACCCCTCCGTCACCGCGAAGATCGTCCGCCGCATCGACAGCAACTTCACCAGCGAGACGTCCTCGTACAGCGCCCGGTCCACCTCCGCCGCCGAAGGATCGGCCAACCGAGCACAGGCCGACAGGTACACCGTGGCCGCGTCCGTCGCATGCAGCCCGACCACCGCGTCGGCCACGTCCTCCACCCGCGCCGCCCGCACCGAGGGCGCCAACAGCTGCCGCCGCCCCAACCGGGCCCGCCGCTCCGCATCGCCGATCACCGGCACAGCCTCGCTCATGCCCGGACCCTAGCGCCCGCCTCCGACAAGCTGCGCCCACACGGCCCCCGAGCACGCCGACGGGCGCCGTCCCGGGACGGCGCCCGCCCTCACGTCACACGCCCCCGGTCACAGGTACAGCCCGGTCGACCCCTCCGTGTCACCGAAGCGGGTCGCGGCAACGGCGTGCAGGTCGCGCTCGCGCAGCAGCACGTAGGTGGCGCCCCGGACCTCGACCTCCAGCTTGTCCTCCGGGTCGTACAGCACCCGGTCACCCGGCTCCACCGCACGCACGCTCTGGCCCACCGCGACGGCCTCGGCCCAGGTGCACCTCTTGCTCAGCTCAGCGGTCGCCGGGATCAGGATGCCGCCGGTCGAGCGGCGCTCACCCTCGCTGCCCTCGGTGCGCACCAGCACGCGGTCGTGCAGCATCCGGATCGGCAGCTTCTCGCCCAGCCGGTCGTGCCGCACGGGCTCGTGCTCCTGCTCGGAACGGGTCGGTTCGTCGTTCGTACTCACGATCCCGAAGGTACCGCCCCCGGACGCAAAGCGTGACGCCAGCCCGGCATACGGAAGGCCGGGCCCCCACGGGCGCCCGGCCGTTCCGGCACCGCCGTTCAGTCCTTGCGGCGCCGACGGGAGGAGGCGATCAGCAGCACCAGGCCCACGCCGACCAGCGCGGCCGGGACGACGCGCTCCCGGCGCGGCTGCCCCTTCTCGTCCACGAACTGCGCGCGGACCTTCTCCACCAGGCCGTTCGCGGCCACGTACGCCCGGCCCGCCTTCTCCTCGACGGTGGCCATCGCCTTCGCCTTGACCTGGGCGGAGACGGTGCTCGGGTGGATCCGCACGGCCAGCTCGTCCAGGGTCTCCGCCAGCCGGTCGCGGGTGCGCTCGATGTCCGCCTCGATCTGGGCGGTCGTCCGCTCCGGCTTGTCCTGCGTGCTCGCCTCGCCCACTCGGGCCACCCCATTCACTTGCCGATGTCGTCCTGGTCGTCCTGCGTGACTGACCCAGTTTGTCAGCTGCCAAGTACGGCCGCGCGGCCCCACCCACCAACGGAGGTAAGTTTGCCGTGGTACGACCGCCCGTCCCAGCCGCACGCACCAGGAGAGTCCATCCCATGACTGAGCGTCTCCAGCCCGGCGACACCGCGCCCGCCTTCAGCCTGTCCGACGCCGACGGCAACCAGGTCTCCCTCGCCGACCACCTGGGCCGCAAGGTCATCGTCTACTTCTACCCGAAGGCCCTCACCCCGGGGTGCACCAAGCAGGCCTGCGACTTCACCGACAACCTGGAGGTCTTCGCGGGCGCCGGCTACGACGTCATCGGCATCTCGCCGGACCAGCCGGAGAAGCTCGGCACGTTCCGCGAGGCCGAGGACCTCAAGGTCACGCTGCTGTCCGACCCGGACCACGCCGTCCTGGAGGCGTACGGCGCCTACGGCGAGAAGCAGAACTACGGCCGCACCTACCTGGGCGTGATCCGCTCCACCGTGGTCGTCGACGAGCAGGGCAAGGTCGAGCGCGCGCTGTACAACGTCAAGGCCACCGGGCACGTCGCCAAGCTGCTGCGCGACCTCAAGGTCGAGGCCTGATCACTCCGAACGAAGCGGTGACGGCACACCCCCCGACCGGGTGCGCCGCCACCGCCGTCCCTCACCTCGACGGGCCGCCGTCAGGTCAGCAGGCCCCGAGGTCGCTCCAGACGCCCCAGGCGCCCCCGGCGGTAGGGTCGTCGCCCTTGGTCCACCACTTGTTCTGGTAGTAGTGGCCCTTCCAGGACACCTTGGTCAGCGTCGCATAGGTGGTGCCCGCATCCCAGCCGGGGCGGCCGTGCAGGCGCCCGAGGTCGGGGTCGGGGTCCCGGTGGGAGTCGGGGTCGCGGTGGGAGTCGCCATCCGGGTCGGGGTGGAGGTCGGGTTCGGCGTACCGCCGTCCACCGCGCCCCGGGTCAGGTCGCCCTTGATCCCGTACAGCGTGCCGCCCACGTTGACCGTCCGGTTCGACGGGGTCGAGACCGGCACGAAGTCCGGCCGCCGGTCTCGGTCCAACTATCCACCAAAATCAGGGTATTGACGTTCGGGTACTGCTTCATCAACTCTCGGGGCCGAAGGACTCCGTTGGGAAATCCGCAAACCGCTGATGAACAGTTGTCCGGGCTGCCATGATCGGCCTGTTCGTCGATCGAGGGTGGGACTGGGTGTCGTTGGAGTCGCGGGCTGATC